>CALEZI010000145.1 GCA_937928755.1 uncultured Rhodanobacteraceae bacterium
AAAAACTATCGGTGACTGCTTGACTGAGAGTAGGGTCATAGAAGGTCACGTTGGCTGCACAGCAGACTACGTGACTGAGGACCCTGTGGGAGCGACCTTGTGTCGCGAGCTTCAGCAGCCACAGCTCGCGACACAAGGTCGCTCCCACGAAGAGCCCGGCGCACCACTGGCGCGTTGACCGTCATCAAGGCCGATGCCTGCATGAGGAATATCGTGACATCAGGCCAAATTCGGAGTGCTGTCATGGACAGCCCGAGCAAGCTACTGCGATGGGCGTTCTGCACCTTCGCGATGTTCGCCAGCTCGGCGCTGGCGCAGACCGTCTACCGTGACGATTTCACCGGCGGCGCGCAGCTGCCGTGGAGCAACCTGCGCGGCGACTGGCAGGCCAGCGCCGGCGAATACGCGGCTCAGGTCCCGGGCAACACGCCGCCGACGGCGACACTGCTGCCCTATGAGTTGTCGGATTTCAGTTTCGAGGTCGACCTGATCGATCCGGCCGACGGCGGGCTCTGGCTGCGGACCAATGCAACGGGCACCGAAGGTGTGATGCTGGTGGTGTTTCCGGATCGCCTTTACTGGCACGTGATTGCCGATCTCGGAGGCCCCTACACGATTCACCAGCAGGCATCGATCACGCCGAATCTCGGGCCTGGCCCGACGCGCATCCGGGTCACCGGCAACGGCCCGATCCTGCGCGCCTACCTGCGCGAATCGCCCACCGCCGTCAGCACGCTCGATCTGACCACGGTCAGCAATCCACCCGGCCTGAACTACCTGAGTGGACGCGTGGGCCTGTACGACAACGCCGCGCCGGGCACCCGCTTCGACAATGTGCGCGTGGAGGCGGGCGTGCCGATCGAGATCATGGCGGTTGGCGATGCCGGCAACGGCACGGTGCACCTGTTCCCGGCTGACGCCGGCGGCGATGTCGCGCCATTCGCGGTGCTGTCGGGACCGAACACCGGACTGCTCGACATCCGCGGCGTGGCGCTGGACGTCGATCACCTGTACGTGTCGAGTGGCGCCGGCCGTTACGTCAAGGCTTTCGCGCTGGCGAATCTCGGCAACGTGGCCGCCGTGCGCACGATCAACGGCAGCAACACCGGGCTCGGGTCCGTCTATCAGTTCGCCCTCGCCGACAACGAGTTGTTCGTATCCTCGGAAACCGGTCCGGTCAGCGTGTTCGGCAAGGATGACAGCGGCGACATTCCGCCACGGCGCAGCATCACTGCGATGACCGGCACCTACGCGGTGGATGTGGACCTGGACGAGTTGTTCATTGCCCCGCACTTTCTTGACGCAAATTCGATCTATGCCTATGCGCAGTCCGCCGCGGGTGCCACGCCGCCGCTGCGGCAACTGATGGCCGGTACCGCCGGAGCCAACCTTGGCCTTGCCGCCACCGCCGATGAGCTCTTCGTCAGCCAGTACCTGGTCGCGAAAGTCCAGGTCTACGCGCGCAACGCCAGCGGCAGTGCCACCCCGCTGCGCAGCATCGGGGGGCCGACCACCGGGCTCGGTGCCAACGTCGATGTGGCGATCAAGGGCAACGAGCTGTTCGTGGCCAACAGCGGCTACGCCAACGTGCTGGTGTTCGCCCGCAACGCCGACGGCGACGTCGCACCGCTGCGTGTCATCGGCGGTCCGGCGACCGGTTTCAACGCACCCTTCGCGCTGGCCTTCGGCGTGTTGATGCTGCCGGATGTGGTGTTTGCGGATGGGTTCGAGCAGTAGCGCCGGAAGCACTTTCGCCACCCGTTTCGACCCTGTGGGAGCGACCTTGTGTCGCGAGCTTTCACCGCCAGAGCTCGCGACACAAGGTCGCTCCCACGGGCCGCTGATGCTCTGCGAGATGACTCGACTCAAGGACGCTGCCGTCGCCGTCAGCTAGCATCGCCGCACTTCGTTTTCCGGGAGAGTTTCCATGACAGCCACCGTTCTCGATGGCAAGGCGTTAGCGGCGCAACTGCGCGAGCAACTGACCTCCCGCGTCGCCGCATTGCGCGCCGCCGGCAAGCGTGCGCCAGGCTTGGCCGTGGTGCTGGTCGGCGGCGATCCCGCCAGTCAGGTTTACGTCGGCATGAAAGAGAAGATGACCGAGGCGGTCGGCATGCATTCGGTCGCGCATCGCCTGCCGGAGACCACCAGCGAGCAGGAACTGCTGGCGGTGGTCGCCGCGCTGAACGCCGATCCCACGGTCGACGGCATCCTCGTGCAACTGCCGTTGCCGCGCGGCATCGACGCCACGCGCGTGATCGAGGCGATCGACCCGGCGAAGGATGTCGACGGTTTTCATCCCGTCAATGTCGGGCGCCTGTCCGCCGGCCTGCCGGCGCTGGTGGCGTGCACGCCGCGCGGTTGCATCATGCTGGCGAAGCTGGCGCGCGCCGACTTGAGCGGCCTGCACGCGGTGGTGGTCGGCCGCTCCAACATCGTCGGCAAGCCGGTGGCGCAGTTGCTGCTGCAGGAGAACTGCACGGTGACCATTGCCCATTCGCGCACCCGCGACCTGCCCGCCGTGTGCCGCAGTGCCGACCTGCTGGTCGCCGCGATCGGCCGCCCGCAGTTCCTCGGCGCCGAGCACGTCAAGCCGGGCGCCATCGTCATCGACGTCGGCATCAACCGCATCGTCGATGGCTCCGGCAACGGCAAGCTGGTCGGCGACGTCGATTACGCCGCCGCCGCCGAAGTCGCCGGCGCCATCACCCCGGTGCCCGGCGGCGTCGGCCCGATGACCATCGCCTGCCTGCTGGAAAACACCTTGACCGCCTACGAGCGCCGCGAGAGCTGAGCGTCGTCAGCGTGGCCATGACCGCCCGTTTGCCGTCCCCTGGTCAATCGACCCGTCGGGCGCCGCGCGGGTGGTTCGTTCGCGCCAATGCACCAGCGCTTGCCGGGCGTGGGCGAGCAGGCTTGTGGCGGCGCCCCGCGCTTTGGTCCACTGCCCAGCGTTCAAGATATCTGTAATTCTCCTGCCCTCCAGCGGGTGAATAATCCCGACCAGCGGATAATCAAAACCGCTTGACTTTCCAATTGAGCCGCCGATAATGCGCAGCCATTGCACCGGGCTCTCCCGGTTGCGCTCACGCAGGAAATGACGATGAATCAGTTCAACCGCCACGGACAGAACTCGATGCCCAGCATCGCGTTTAGCCCATGGCAGACACTGGAAATCCGCATCCGCGCGTAGCCCTCACTCATCCGGGGGCTGCGCATGCAGCCCCCGAGCCGCTTCAGACGAAGCCCTCGGTGGTCCTCCACCGGGGGCTTCGTGCATTTGCGGTATTCGATTCCCAGAATCAGTTGCGCCCAATATCGGCGCAGCCAATATCAGCCCGGACGCGGGAATGGATTATCACGCCCGTAATAAATATCGGCTGACTGGATATTCCAGCCTGCCGGAAAGGTCCGCCCGTTTCGGGCGTGTCGACAGCGATAGCGGGTTGGCCGGAAACGGTGCCCGCCTGGTCGGATGGCCGCTGGCTGGTCCGGTACCGACGACACGTGCGGCAGGTGGAACAAGGGATTGTTCGCTCAGGGGTCGAGCGCCCGCGCAAGCGGGAGACGGTGGTTCGAATCCACCACAGTCCGCCGTGGAACGTAGCTCAATCGGTAGAGCAACTGACTTGAAATCAGTGGGTAGCGGGTTCGAATCCCGCCGATCCGACCGCAAGGTCACCAGCAAGACCCCGCCGGGAGGGCTTCCCGGCAAGCGTGGTTCCGCGAGGAGCCACAACCGGAGGCTCCAGCGCCAACGGGAACGCCAGGGTGGCCGTGCCGGACAGGGCGGCCGCGCCGGGGCGCCCACGGCGCAGCGCAGGGCCGGCCCGAGTGGCCGGCAGCGCGTGACGGACGCCCGCGGCCAGCGTGACGGTCCTCTCCCGCCGGATTTCCGGCGCCCCCGGACTGTCACGCCCGCTGCGGCAACGCCGCCACGCAGCCGGCTTCCCGCCGGCCCTGCGTGGGGTTGATGGTCTGAGGTGGCAAAACCAGTAGTACCGACGCGGCAGGACGCCGCAGGAGAGTGTGCGATGTGGATCCAGCGAGTGGTGATTGGCGACAACCAGCGTGGCGTGCTGCTGCGCGACGGCCGCTACGAGCGTGTGCTCGGCGCGGGCCGGTACTGGCTGACCGGGATCGGCAGCCGGCGTGAGCTGCGCGTGGGCAACCTCGAGCGCGCCGAAGTGCAGCTCGCCGGCATCGAGACGCTGATGCGCATGCATGGCGCCGAACTGGCCAGCGAGATTGCCGAGGCCGACCTCGGCAAGCGCGAGCTGGGCCTGGTGTACCAGCGCGGCAAGCTGGCGCGCCTGCTGGCGCCGGGCGCGCGGCAGTTCTACTGGCGCGCGGCCGACAGCGTGACCGTCGAGCGCGTCGATCTCGAGCGCGAGCTGGCCATCGATGCGGTCAAGCTGGCGGAGCTGCGCGCGCCGGCGGCAGCAGACCTGGTTCGCGAGATCCAGGCAGCGGCGCTGATCGTCGAAGTCGGCGCCGAGCAGGTCGGCCTGCTGTGGGTGGACGGCGCACTGCGCGCCAGCCTGGTGCCGGGCGTCTACGGCTACTGGCGATATGGCCGTAATGTGCGCATCGAGGTGGTCGACACCCGCCTTGCCGAGATCGAAGTCGCAGGCCAGGAAATCCTGACCCGCGACAAGGTCAGCCTGCGCGTCAACCTGGTCGCCGTCTATCGCATTGTCGATGCGGTGCTGGCGAAGACCCGCGTGGCCGACGTGCGCGCCTACGCCTACCGTGAGCTGCAGTTCGGCTTGCGCCAGGCGGTCGGCACCCGCCCGCTCGACGCGCTGCTGCAGGACAAGGGTGCGATCGACCAGAGCGTCGCCGAGTACGCGAAGGCGAAGCTGGCCGACGTGGGCGTCAGCCTGAACTCGGTGGGTGTGAAGGACCTGATCCTGCCGGGCGAGATGAAGACGATCCTGAACCAGGTGGTCGAGGCGGAGAAGCAGGCGCAAGCCAACCTGATCCGCCGGCGCGAGGAGACTGCGGCCACCCGCAGCCTGCTCAACACCGCAAAGATCCTCGAGGAGAGCCCGGTGCTGATGCGCCTGAAGGAGCTGGAAGCGCTGGAGAAGATCACCGACAAGGTCGGCCAGCTGACCGTGATCAGTGGCCTGGAAGGCGTGATGAAGGGACTGCTGCCGGCCGCTCGGTAGCCGTTGCATGCAAGGGCCCGCCTGCGAATGGGCGCAGGCGGGCCGGGGATTGCGGCGGCTGAACAGTAGTAGGGAGGGTCCTTTGCCGCAGGCAAAGAACCCGCCACCGAACTCGCGCCTCGCTCCACCCCGCAAGCGTCGGCCAGCGCCTGCTGCGTCATTTCGCCACGCTCGAAACGCAGGCGCCGGATGTGATTGCTGATCGACAGCGGCGGGCTCATTACCCCTCCGCGGCGCGACGATCCTGGCGATTCGGTGCCCAAGTCCAAGAGGTGATTGCGCGAGCAGTCGGGTGCAATCGCCGCGCTGGGTTTACCCTGTGGCGGTCCAGTGCCACCGCATCGAGATGCCCGCTTCAGCGGGTGCGCCGAGCTATTCTCGCCACCGCGTCATCCCGGCATTCAAGGAATCGAAGGCTCCATGATCGACCTCGAACAACCCCGCCGAGATGGATACGCCCTGCTACGCGGGGCAATTCCCGCCGATTGGCTGGGAGAGCTTCGCGACACCTTCGAGGCGGGTGTGAAGCCGCACGACCAATGGCCCGTTCCACGCGGCCCGGACTGGCGGCATTCGATGCTTGACCTTGATCCACGTATCCAGGCCGTGTGCCGGCTGCCGGCGTTGTTGCAGGTGGTGGGCGCGTTGATCGGCGGCCCTTACTTCATCGCCCAGGTGGAAGGCCGCGAACCGCTGCCGGGTGGCGGGCAGCAGGATCTGCACCGCGACCTGTCGGACCACGGCCTGGCGACACAGTGAACGCCATCGCATTCTTCGATGACTACGGCGCGGACAACGGTGCCACGCGCCTGGTACCGGGTAGCCATCGGCCCATGCCGCTCGAAGCGCACGTGGGTGCGCAGATGGAGCGGCGTGGGTACCTCAGCGGCTGCGCTGGCGACATTCTGGTTTTCGATGCCGATCTGCTGCACGCGGCGAGCCTCAACCGCAGCGGCGCACGGCGTCGGTCAATTCTGATCGGCTACTTCGCCGAGCACCGCCATGCCTCGCATCTGCAAACCGCGCATCTGCGCGGCGTGCGCATGGATAGCAGCGAGCGCTTCAGCGTCGAAGAACAACACGGGCGATCGGCGTGAGGTCCCCTCCAGCTGACGGCAGGGCGTCACCCGGCCGCGCTGTTCCGGAACCAATCGCGTCGATCCTGGTCTGATCATTTCCAGCCGACGCCGGCAAAAACGTAAAAACGGAGAAGTTCCCCCATGCGCACTCTTGCATGTCTTGCTCTGCTGTCCAGCGCATTGGCCTTGGCTCAGCATGCGATTGCCGAGGTGCCGATAGCCGCTGCGGCGCCAGCGACGGACGCAACCGCTGAGCCCGCGGCGGAGCCGGCCGCACTGGCGGTCGATGAGGCGAAACCGGCCGGCGTAACCGCCGAGGCTGGCAAGCCGGCCAGCATTGACCCGCCGACCGAAGCGGACTCACCGGCCGCAGCCGACAAAACGGCTGACGCTGCCGCGCCGCCCGAGCAGGTCGAGCCGACCGCGTACGAGCGCGCCGTCAGTTCATTGGCCAGTGGATCCAGCATGCGTCTGGAGAGCAAGGCCAGCGCCAGCGACGGGCAGGTGCAAAAGGCCACCGGTACCGCGCAGGGCAAGGTCTACGCGATCAAGGTGAGCAGCGAGCCACAGGGGGATTCCAGCAACGATGGGAACTGGCTGGTGCAGAACGGCAGATTCATGAAGCGCTCCGCAAGCGGCATGGCGCCCAGCGATATGCCGCCGGCGTCGATTGCGCTGCTGCTCGAATCGATTGCGCTGCTGCCGGGTTCCGAAAGCGGGCTCGAATCGACAAAATCGACCGCCAGCGAAGCCGCTGGTGTCGCCTGTCAGGTGCGAACCGTCAAACTGTCGGCGCCGAGCGAGCGCATCTCGGAACTCACGGCCTGCGTGGACGAGGCGAATGCAAGCATCGTCAGGTTGGACGCGCGGACCATCGCTGGTGAGCAGTTCAGCGCCGTGTTGACGCCACTGGAAACGACCGTGTCGCGTCCGGAGTCGAATGGCCGCGATTGGGCCAACGAGTATCCGGTCGCTGAGCCCGAGAATCGGCGACAGAAACTTAAGTACGAGGACTGCCCGGAACTGATCCATCTGCTGCCCAAAGGCTGCAAGGACTTCATCCCGTTGCCGCCCGAAGACACCGAAGCGCCGACCAAGAAGTCCAGGGACTGAGGCGAAAAGCGTCGTCCAGACAAGTCTGGACCCACCAGAGCCGGCTCCCGCAATCCCGCTCCTGCAAGCGCGTCAGAACAAGCCCTGCACCAGCCCATTCGAGTCGATGTGAATGCGCTCCGCGGCGGGCGACCGCGGCAAACCGGGCATGGTCATGATCTCGCCGCAAATGACGACGATGAATCCGGCGCCGGCGGCGAGGCGCACTTCGCGGATCGGTACGCTGTGGCCGCTCGGGGCGTTGCGCAGGTCGGGGTCGGTGGAGAACGAGTATTGGGTCTTGGCGATGCACACCGGCAGGTGGCCGTAGCCCTCGGCTTCCAGTTCGCGGAAGCGATCGCGGATCTTCTTGTCGGCGATGATGTCGCCGGCGTGGTAAATCTCGGTGGCGACCATGCGCACCTTTTCCCACAGCGACAAATCGTCCGGGTAGAGCAGGCGGAAGCCGCGGCCGTCCAGCGCTTCGGGCGTGTCGGTGAGTGTGACCACCGCGCGCGCCAGGTCCTCGCAACCGGCGCCGCCTTCCGCCCAGTTGCGGCACACGATCGCATCGACGCCGAGGTTGTCGCGGCAGGCGTTGCGCACCATCTCGTGCTCGGCCTCGGTGTCGGTGGGGAAGGTGTTGATCGCGACCACCGCCGGCACGCCGAACTTGGCGACGTTGCGCACGTGGCGCTCGAGGTTGGCGAGGCCACGTTTCAGCGCGACCAGGTCTTCCTTCTCCAACTGGTCTTTCGGTACCCCGCCATGCATCTTCAGCGCGCGCATGGTGGCGACGATCACCGCAGCCGCCGGTTTCAGGCCGGCCTTGCGGCATTTGATGTCGAAGAACTTCTCGGCGCCGAGATCGGCACCGAAGCCGGCTTCGGTGACCACGTAGTCGGCCAGCTTGAGCCCGGCGCGGGTGGCGATCACCGAGTTGCAGCCGTGCGCGATGTTGGCGAACGGGCCGCCGTGCACGAAGGCCGGATTGCCCTCCAGCGTCTGCACCAGGTTTGGCGACAGCGCGTCCTTGAGTAGTACGGTCATCGCGCCCGGCGCCTTCAGTTCTGCCGCAGTCACCGCGGTCTTGTCGCGGCGGTAGCCGATCACCATGCGACCGAGGCGTTCTTCAAGATCCGCCAGATCCTTCGACAGGCAGAACACCGCCATCACTTCAGATGCGACGGTGATGTCGAAGCCGTCTTCGCGCGGGTAGCCGTTGTTGGCGCCACCCAGTGAGCTGATGATCGAGCGCAGCGCGCGGTCGTTCATGTCCATCACGCGGCGCCAGGTGATGCGGCGGCGATCCAGTGTCAGCGCGTTGCCCCAGTGCACGTGGTTGTCGATCATCGCCGCAAGCAGGTTGTGCGCCGAAGTGATCGCGTGGAAGTCGCCGGTGAAGTGCAGGTTGATCTGCTCCATCGGCACCACCTGCGAATAACCGCCGCCGGCGGCGCCGCCCTTCATGCCGAAGCACGGGCCGAGCGAGGGCTCGCGCAGACAGATTGCGGTGCGCTGGCCGATGCGGTTGAGCGCGTCGCCAAGGCCGATCAAGGTGGTCGTCTTGCCTTCGCCGGCGGGCGTCGGACTGATCGCGGTGACCAGGATCAGTCGCCCATCCGGGCGCTCGGCCAGGCTGGTCAGATACTCCGGCGCGATCTTGCCCATGCCGCGGCCGTACGGCAGCACGGCGTCGGCGGGAATTCCGAGCTTGGCGCCCACTTCGGTGATGGGCAGCAGCTTGGCGGCACGGGCGATGTCAATGTCGGACTTCATGGCGAGTGTGATTTCCCTTGGGGCGAGCACCGGACCCGTCCAGCGGTCCGCAACACGCGCCGCGCAGACTGGCGGCGAGACTCTACGCCGACAGCGAGCCGATTTCTTGACGCGGCGCAATGGCGGCACGCATGGCTGGCGGGCAGCGATCGCCAAACCTCGTGCAGATGCACGCCGGCCTCGCGACGGCTATCGTCTGCAGCCAACCATGGAGATTGCGACGCCGATGATCACGGGGCTGGAAGCACTGGAACGGTTGCGCGAGGGCAACCAACGATTCGCGTCGGAGATGCGCAGCAGCGAAGGTCAGGTTGGGCAGACCCGTCGTCGCGAGGTGGTTGGCGGTCAGGAGCCGTTCGCGATCATTCTCGGCTGCTCCGATTCGCGCGTGCCTGCCGAGATCATTTTCGACCAGGGCCTGGGCGATCTGTTCGTGATTCGCGTCGCCGGCAACATCGTCGCACCCTCGCAGGTCGGCAGCGTCGAGTTCGCAGCCGGGCGCTTCGGCACGCGGCTGGTGGTGGTGCTCGGTCATTCGAACTGTGGCGCGGTGCTGGCGACGCTGGAGGAACTCGGCCGCCCGCGCCAGGACCAGTCGCGCAATCTGCGCTCGATCGTCGATCGCATCCGGCCGTCGGTCGAGCCGCTGCTTGGCACCGAGCTTGGCCAGCATCGGGCGCAGCTGATTGAGCACGCGGTGCGTGCCAACATTCGCGTCTCGGCCAATCATCTGCGCAACGGCTCGGAAGTGCTGGAACAACTGATCCAGAAGGACGGCCTGCTGGTGGTCGGTGCGGAATACTCGTTGCAGACCGGTCTGGTCGACTTCTTCGACGGCGTACCGGGCTGAGGTCGAGGTACAAGGATCGTTGAGCGACACGCTCCCCAAGCTGCGCGGGCTGCAGGTAGCATCGTCGCCCGAATACGCGGCACTGAGAGATTTGAGTTGACCGATATCCGCATCGAGTCGCTGACCACGCACTACCAACCGATCGTCGACCTCGACAACGGCGAAGTGGTCGGTTTCGAGGCACTCAGTCGCCTCATCGAGGCCGATGGCTCGGTGCGCTCGGCCGGTGCGCTGATGGACGAACTCGAGCGCGAGCCAGAGGCACAATACGCGGTCATCCGGCGCCTGCTGGACGGCCTGCACCGCGACATTGTGCCGATTTTCGAACGCCGGCCCGGCTTTTACGTCAGCGTCAACATTCCCCCGGCAGTGCTCGGGACCGAGCGCATCGGCCCGATGCTTGCCGAAATCAGTCTGTCGGCATGGTTGCCGCGGCTGGTGGTGGAAATCACCGAACGCCAGGCGCTGTCGGAACTCGGGCGCTCGGCCATCGACGCCGCGCGCGCGCTCGGCATCACCGTCGCACTGGACGATTTCGGCACCGGACACAGCGGCCTTTCGCAATTCGTAGGTCTCGACCTCGATGTGCTCAAGGTCGATCGCAGCCTGCTGTTGCCGGTACTCGCCAATCGCACCGCGGCGCGCATGCTGCGCGGCATCGTCGGCCTTGCCGCAGCACTGCGCATGCGCACCATCGCCGAGGGCGTGGAAAGCTGGGAGCAGGCGTTCTTCCTGCGCGCTGCCGGCATCGACTACGGCCAGGGCTTCTTCTGGAGTCCGGCGGTTCCCGCCGACGAGATCGAAGCGATGATCGAACACGGGTACGCCGACAAGCTGGAGCGACCTTAGGAGAGAACCCGGTCACGTTGCCCGCAGGGCCCCCGAAACCGTGGATGCCCGTCACATGGCCCCACGCGTAACGCGCCCAGCGAACAACTCGCACCCGCCTTCCACCGCTCAGACGCTGCCCTGCGCTGCGTCCGCCTCCGCCAACCGCTGCTCAAGCCACACCCGCGCCACGTCCTGATCGTCGAAGAATCCCAGCGCGCAGCCGGCGTGTTCGAACACGCGGGTCCACTGCGCACGGATCAGGTGACGCACCGGCGACTGCGGCAGCACAATGGCCACGGCCGCGCGCCCGGCAGCCGTCACCCGGACGGCGGTCTCGCGCATCAGCTCCTCGGCGTCGGGTGTCAGCAGCGTATCGTCGTCGCTGCGTCCGAGCACACCCCAGCGCGTACCGGCGAGTTCGGCAGCCAGCGACTGCAGGATCTTGTGATAAGCCTCCATGGCCTCCCGATTGGACGGGCCGCCGCCGTGGGCGTAGACGATGCGACCGTCGCGATAGAGGCTGCGCTGACCGCCGTGAGCGGGGAACGGTTGCATGGCTGGATCCGGTTGCCTCTGGCGTCGTTGACCGACCGCGAATCGCGGCGGCCCGTGTTGCATGTTATCGCGTCGCCGACGCCGTGCAGGACCTTTGAATCTGCGCGATTTCAGCAAGCTCCGGCGGCTGAAGTCCGCTGGAGTGCGCGCGCCGCGCTGCCGCACAGGCCTCGGCGGGCTGACCGGCCGCCGCTGCGGCGCTCGCCATCAAGATCAGGCTGCCGACGTCCTGACTATTCGCGACCGACGTTGCAAATGGATGCAGACGCTCCGAACCCTGATGCCATCCTATCGCTTTTGCGAACGCTTTTGACTATCTGCGCATTGGGCCGTTTCGCGGCTTCTGTGGGTCCAGACTTGTCTGGACGCTCTTGCTTTCAAGGAGCGGAAAGCGTCCAGACAAGTCTGGACCCACCAGGAGCCAAAGCAAGGGCGTCCAGACAAGTCTGGACCCACCAGGAGCGGAAGCAAGAGCGTCCAGACAAGTCTGGACCCACCAGGAGCCGAAGCAAGGGCGTCCAGACAAGTCTGGACCCACCAGAACTGGCTAGTTAACCGACTCGTCGTAGTCGAACATCAGGTTCTCGAGCCAGGAATGGGCGGCTTCTGCTGTTCCAAGGAACATCGGGAAGCCGCATCGAAAAGCGCAGGCTACCGCGCGCGTTGCCGCACCCACACTGTGCGTTCGCGCCAGGCCAGCACGCTGAGCAGCAGGCACGGCAGGAAGGTCAGCGTGACCAGCGTGGAGAACGCCAGGCCGAACAGCACGATGGCGCCGAGGCCGCGGTAGAGCTCGGTGCCGGCGCCGGGGATCAGCACCAGCGGCGCGAGGCCGAAGATCGTGGTGCAGGTGGTCATCAGGATCGGGCGCAGCCGCGACTTCACCGCCTGCGCGACGGCATCGGCAGCGGAGACCGCGCCCTCGTCCAGCAAGCGATAGGTCTCGTCGACGATCAGGATCGGATTGTTGACCACGGTTCCCAGCAGCACCAGGAAACCGAGCAGCGTGATCATGTCGAACGGCTGGGCGAAGGCCGCCAGGCCGATCAGCGGCAGCGCGGCACCGAAGGCATTCAGCAGGGCCAGTCCGAGGATGCCGCCGGCCAGTCCGAGCGGCACCGTCGCCATCACCAGCAGTGGCCGTCCCCAGTGACGGAAGATCGCCACCAGCAGCAGATAACACAGCAGCAAGGCGATGGCGAAGTTGCCGGTCACCGCCTGGCGCGTGGCGTCGAGCTGGTCGCTGGCACCGGAAATGTCGAGGCTCACGCCCTGCGGCAGTTCGCCGGCCGCGCGCATGGCGTCGAGCAGTTCGCTGCGCACTTTGGCGACGCCGGTCTCCAGCGCCACATCGCGTGGCGGCACGATGCTCAGCGTGACCGTGCGCCGCCCATCGAGGCGACGGATGTTCTCGCTGTCGGCTGATTCGATGAGATCGGCCAGCGCCGAGATCGGCAGCACCGCACCGCTCGGCGTGGCCAGCGGCAGATCGCGCAGGTTCTCGACCTGCTGCCGGTTGCCGGCATTGCTGTAGAGGAAGATGTCGATCTTGTCGTCGCCGAGGATCAGTTCGTCGACATAGGCACCGTCGCTGAGCGCCGCCACCGCATAACCGAAGCTGCTGGCGTCGAAACCGACCTCGGCGAGCCGCTCCCAGCGCGGATGCAATTCCACCAGCGGTTGAGTCAGGCTCAAAGTCGACGGGTTGGAGTCGATGCGGGCGCCCTCGAACAAGCCTTGCGCACGCTCGTAGGCGCGTTCGGCCACCCGGTAAAGCTCGGCCAGATCGACGCCGGAGATGTCGACATTGATGCTGCGCGTACCGCCATCGTTGCTGGAGATGATCGAGCCGCGCGCGGAGAACGCGCGCATGCCCGGATAGGCGCGGAAGCGCGCATCCAGCGCGTCCATCAGGGCGTTGATCTGCGCCGGATCCTTGGGCTCGGCGATGATGCGCAGCCCGCCGCTGCTGATCGACAGGTTGAAGTAGGCCAGCGCCGGCATGTCGCTGGCGCCGCTGCGGAAAAGCTCGGGCTGTTCGTCCAGATGCGGCAGCAGCCCGTCCATCACCTGACGCCCGATCGCCTCCATCTCCGACAGGTTGTAGCCGGGCGGCGCGATCATCCGCGCGAAGGTCTTCGGCTCTTCGCCCTCCGGCAGGTACTCGGCCGGCGGCGTCAGCAGCGCGATGATCGCCAGCGTGGCTGCCGCCATGCCGAGCACCAGCGAAAGTCGGCGCCGCGCATCGGCAAACAGCCAGGCCAGGCGCTGGCTGTTGCGATCGAACCAGCTGCTGCCGGGCACCTGCGCCTGCCCGCTGACGCCGAGACCGAAGCTCGCCGCCATCGCCGGGACCACCGTGATGGCGACCGCCATCGACGCCAGGATCGAAGCGGAGATGGCGATCGCGATATCCGAATACAACTGCCCGGCTTCTTCCTTGATGAACAGGATCGGCGCGAATACCAGCACCGTGGTCAGTGTCGACGCCAGCACCGCTGGCCACACGCGACGCACGCCGGCGACGGCGGCGTCGAAGCGGCTCAAGCCCTTGCGCCGTGCCTGGTCGATGCTTTCGAGCACGACGATGGTGTTGTCCACGGTCATGCCGATGGCAAAGGCCACGCCGGCGAGCGAGATCACGTTGAGCGTGCGCCCGGCGAGCAGCAGGCCAACGAAGGCCGCCACGGTGCAGATCGGAATGGCGACGACGCCAGTCAGCGTGGCGCGCCCGGAGCGCAGGAACAAGTACATCACCAGCGTCGCCAGCAGCGCACCGAGCGCCAGATTGGTCCACACGTTGGCGACCGAATCCTCGACATAGCGCACGTCGTCGCCGGTCAGCGTCGCTTCCAGGCCGAGCGGCGCCAGCAGCTCGCGATTGACCTCGTCGAGCACCGGCAGCATCGCCCGCTTGATCTCGATGACGTTGGAGCCGGGCTCGCGGCGAATCGACAGATTGAGGCTCGGCGTGCCGTTGTAAAAGCCCAGTTCGCGCCGCTCGTAGTGATCGAGCGACACCGATGCGACGTCGCGCAGGCGGACCAGCGTGCCACTGCGCTCGGCGATCACCAGCTCGCTGATGGCGTCAATGTCGCGAAAACGGCCGACCGTGCGCAGCAGGTAACGGCGCTTGCCGCTGTCGAGGTCGCCGCCGGAACTGTCTTGATTGCGCGCTCGCAGTGCATTGCGGATATCACTCAGCCCGATCCCGCGTTTGGCCAGTTGCAGCGGATCGACTTCGATGCGCACCTGGCGTTCGCTGCCGCCGCCGACCTGCACCAGCGCCACGCCGGGCACGCGCTCGAAACGCGGGCGCACCTGGTCCTCGATGAAATCGCGCAGCATGTCGAGGTCGAGCTCGATGGCGCTGTCGGCACGCGCGCCTATGCGGAAATAAAGAAAGGCATTGTTGGAGAAGGAACTGCTCGACAGACTCGGTTCGTCGACATTCTCCGGATAACCGGAAACCTGGCTGAGCGCATTGCTGGTGCGGATCAGCGCCTCGTTGATGTCGACGCCGAAGGGGAATTCCAGCTCGATGCTGGCGCGCCCGGTGCTGGCACTGGAGACCATGCGCTTCAGGTTCGGCAGCGTGCGCAGGTACTGCTCCTGCTCCAGCAGGATCTCCTTCTCGACGTCCTGCGGCGTGGCGCCCGGCCAGCGCGTTTCCACGCTGATCGTGCGCACTTCCAGGTCCGGGATCATCTGCACCGGCACGCGCAGCGCCGAGGCAATACCGAGTACCACCAGGATCAGCACCGCGACCGCGATCAGCGAACCCTGGCGCAGCGTCGAATCGAAGCCCATCGCTCAGCGCTCCACCAGCTGCACCGGCTGGCCATCGCGCAACTGCTCGTTGCCGCGGATCACCACGCGCTCACCGGGCGCCAGACCGGCGGCTACCGCGACCAGATCGCCCTGATCGCGCAGTACGCGCACCGTGCGCTGGCGCGCGATCAGCGTGTCCCCCGAGCCTTCGACGACGAACAGGCTGTAACCGCCGTCCGGTTGCCGGAGCAGCGCGTCACGCGATACCGCCAGCGCCGGCTCGGCGGCTGGCAACGAGATCTCGGCGCGCGCCGAAGTACCCGGCAGCAAACGCGCCTGGTCGTCGTCGACGCGCAAGCGCAGCAGGAAGGTGCGCGCATTGGCCTCGGTCACCGGCACCTTGGCTTCGATGCTGGCTCGCAGCTTCACGCCGGGCAGCGCATCCGGGTAGACCTCGACCTGGGTATCCGCGGCGAGGTCGCTGTAACGTTCCTGCGGCACGCGCAGGTCGAGGCGGACCTCATCGAGCGCGACCAGGGTCAGCACCGGTGAGCCGCGCGAGGCCCATTCGCCGATCTCGACCATCCGCTGCGCGATCACGCCGGCGAACGGCGCCGGCAGTGCGTGCCGGTCGAGCAGCTCTTTCTGTTCGCGCTCGGCTGCGCGCGCCGAATCCAGCGCTGCCTGCGCGAGGCGCAGTTCGGCCTTGAGCGTGTCGACCTGGCTCGCGGAAATGAAGCTCTTCTGCTGCATGCGCTGGCCTTCGTCGAGCTGACGACGGGCTTCATCGGCCGCAGCCGTGGCCTCGGCGGTCGCCGCCGCTGCGCGTGCCAGTGCCTGTGTCGCCACCGCCGTATCCAGTTGCAGCAACACGTCGCCCGCCTCGACGCGATCGCCGGCATCGACCAGCAGCCGCGCGACCAGCCCGTCGACACGCGGCGACAGTTGCGCCGAACGTTTGGCGGTCAATGTGCCGGAAATCGAAAAACGCTCGCCGAAGCTGGCGGCGGCGGGTGCCGCAACGCTCACGCGCGCGACCTGCTGCGCCGACGCCGCAAATGCGCTGCCGAGCAGCAGTAACGCCAACAGCATTTGCGGCGGGCAATGCGCCATGTTCATCGGTTTCATCCTGCCGGGCCAGTGCTGAACCATAACAACGGCATCGCCACTGCGGATGTGAAGGCGCAGCAATCGCGGCGCATTGACGCGCCAGGCGCCATCATCAGGGTCGTCCATCACGTCTGGAGATGCGCATGAGCACGCTGCCGCACGATCCCACCATCGACTTCGATCCCGGCGTGTGGAAACTGTTCGACGAGTACGTGCATGGTTTCATCGACCGGCGCGCCTTCCTGCGTGGTGCGAGCAAGTTCGCCGCCGGTGCAATGACCGCGGGCACCATGCTGGCACTGCTCAGCCCGCGCTTCGCGCAGGCGCAGAAGGTGGCGCCGGACGACCAGGGCATCCGCGCCGAATACGTGGAGTTCGATGCGCCCGCCGGTCATGGCAAGGGGCGCGGTTATCTGGTGCGCCCGGCCGCTGCAACCGGTCCGACGCCGATGGTGCTGGTCGCGCACGAGAACCGCGGCCTGAATCCGCACATCGAGGACATCGCGCGGCGCCTGGCGCTGGCCGGCTACATCGCCTTCGCGCCCGACGCGTTGTTCCCGCACGGCGGTTATCCCGGCAACGAGGATGCGGCGCGCGCCGAATTCGCCAAGCTCGATCAGATCAAGACGCGCGCCGACTTTCTCGCCGCCGCCGCATGGCTGCTTGAGCAGGATGGTGGCAATGGCAAGCTCGGCGCCATTGGCTTCTGCTGGGGCGGTGGCATGACCCACTGGCTGGCGACGCAGCTACCGCATCTCGGAGCGGCCGCGCCCTACTACGGCAGCGGCGCGCCAGTGGAGTCGGTGGCGTCGATCAAGGCGGAAATGCTGATCGTGCTCGCCGAAAACGACGAGCGCATCAACGCCGGCTGGCCGGCCTACGAGCAGGCACTCAAGGATGCCGGCGTCAAATACCGCATGCTGCAGCCCAAGGGCACGCAGCACGGCTTCAACAACGACACCACGCCGCGCTACAACCCCGAAGCCGCCGCTGAGGTCTGGAACGAGACATTGGCGCTGTTCCGACGCCGGTTGGGCTGACCTTTCGGCGTCGTCGGTTGCGCGGTCAATCCCCCGTCAACCCCGCCGCGTCCAGCATCGGCGGCAATCGACGCACCAGCGCGCGCGCAAGCCATGCCGGGTCGGCGTCTGCCTCTGCCGGGGCTTATTCGGACAGCTCGAAGCAGGCGCTGGCGACGATCGTGCCGTTGATCTGCAGCTCGATGTGGTGGCGCCCTGGGTAGTAGCTGCGCGTGGTGATCGGCTTCAACGAATGTGCCTTGACCAGCGTGTGCGTGCAGCCCGCGGGCAGATCGAGCTGGCGACCCTTGAAGACCTTCGGCGAACTGCCGCCGTTGGCCTTGACGTGGTGCACGATGTAGTCGACGGCGAGACGTTGCGAGTCGCTCGCAGTCGAACGCAGCTGGATCTGCAGCCCGAGCGTTTCGCCGATGCGCAGCAGCGACGGCTGCAGCAGCAGCCTGGCCTCGCCGAGGAACGGTGCGCCCAGACCCCAGGCGTGCAGGACCTGCCGGTCGCCTTGCTTGATCAGGGTACGGCTGGCATGTCGCAACAAGGCACGGCGTTGATCGCCGGCGTCCGGCAGATGTTGCTTCAGCCAGCCAGCAATCAGCGCTGGATGGTCCTTGGCGATGTCGTTCAGGTGATTGGCGACGCTGCGCCGCACATAGGCGGACGGGTCGTCCTGCAGCACGCGCAGCAGCGGCAAGGTCGGCGACGGATCAGCGATCAGCGCCTTCAGTTGCATGCCCCACGGCAGCCGCGGACGGCTGCCTTCACTGACCAGGCGCCGCACATGCGCGCTGTCGTCATCGAGCCAGCGGCGCAGAGTACGAAAACTGACCTGCGGATGGCGCTCGAGGAACGGGCGAATCGCAAACTCGGCGCTGAAGCGCTGGGTCAACGCGTGCAGCGCCGCCAGCGCGCGCTCTGGGTGATCGATCCCACGACGCGCGATGTATTCACCGAGCGACCAGCAGATCCAGCCGGCGAGACCGGCGTCGCTGCTGCGAAAACCCAGATCATCGCCGTTGCCTGGGGGACCGAGTGCGGCCTCGATCAGTCCGGCGGCGACATCGAACTGCTGCGGCAGAGTGTGTTCCAGCGCGCCGGCCACCTGCATCGCGCGGGCCTTGAGTTCAAGGCCATCGAGCCCGACCAGCGCGAGCTGCTCGAAGGTCGTGAGTTCGAAACCAGACCAGACGCGCGACAGATGTGCGCCGCATTCGCGCACGCGCTCGGCATTGATCAACAGTTTGAATGGCTCGGGCATGGCGGCTCGGCGGCTTCGTGCAGGGACGACGTGAGGGTCGCGACCATCGATTCAATACGACAGCCGATCGAACTCGCGCACGTTCTCCAGCAGGCGATAGAGGTTGTGTTCCACCTCGTCGCGCGATTGCGCAGTCGACAGCTTGCGCATGCTGTTGACCACGGCAATCCACCAGCGCATGTGGCTGGCGCTGAGCTGCGCCGCAACCGGCACCAGATCGCGCGCCAGCGACAGCGTTTCGATGCTCTCCTGCTTCAACGCCAGCATGTCCGGCAGTTCGATCTGGATCGACTGCATTTCGCGCATGAAGCGGCTGACGATGCTGACGTCGCTCTCCAGTCGAGTGGTCGGCGTCGGCTCGGCGTTGGGCGGCAGAAACGCGATGTCGAGGTTCGACAGAATGCCGCGCAGCGAGCCGCGCAAGCTCTGCCACAGCTCCTTGCGGCGCGCACGTTCGCGCGAGTTCTGGATCAGCGTCAACAAACCGACCAGGAAGAATCCTTCGATGCAGAAGCCGATCAGTTCGGGAAGCAGGTTGTCGTGGAACGGCCCGTCGTGGTCCGAGCCGAGAAAGTAGAACAGCAGGCCGGCGCCAGTCAGGCCGAAGATGGCCATCGGCGCGATCAGCATCGCCTTGTCGGCACGGATCATTGCTCGACACTCCGCACAGCGAGCGCCTGGATTACCCCGGCGATCTTGCGTGCCTCCTGCTCGGTCAGGTCCAGCGGCAGGTTCTGCACGAACACGCTCTTGCCATCGCGCAACGGAATCGATAGCAGGCCGGCAGCCCAGTCGCTGGTGGCCAGGGCGGTGTTCTCCAGCGCGCGCAGTTCCTGCGCTCGCCCCTGATCGGGTCGATCCGCGCGCTTGCCGCTCCGGGCGCGATCGCCGCCCACCGAGGAGTACGACTTTGCGTCCTTGACCCAGGCCAGGTAGTCGATGAGGGTCGACTTCAGCCGCTTGTTGTAGAGGTCGATCACCTCCGGACGCACGCTGCTGTCGTCGATCTTGTGCAGCCGGCTGCACAGGTCGTCGACATCGATCAAGCGGATGTCGCAACGTTCGCTGGGGGTGAGTTCCTGCAGCAATTGCTCCAGCGCCTGGCTGCGGCTCTTGGCCACCGCCGGATTGAGCAAGCCGGCGACCGGCGCCTGGCGCAGGAACTCCTGCAGTCGATCGAGGGTATAGGGGTCGTCGGCCATCTCGGGTTTCCTGGAAACGCTGCATCTGCGCAGGGATCAGCCGGGTCCGATTCTCCCCGATCGCGATGGCGTCCGACGAGCGTGCTTGGTCACTCCGGCTGGCGCATGCGAACAAAGATCCAAAGCGGCGCCGCAGGCGCAGCGCCCTCCAGGGTCAACGGCGCCGGCTCTGGGAGGGCCACGCGCTGCGTGGCCGCTGTTGCTGGCGCATGCGAATCAAGATCCAAAGCGGCGCCGCAGGCGCAGCGCCCTCCAGGGTCAACGGCGCCGGCTCTGGGAGGGCCACGCGCTGCGTGGCCGCTGTTGCTGGCGCATGCGAATCAAGATCCAAAGCGGCGCCGCAGGCGCAGCGCCCTCCAGGGTCAACGGCGCCGGCTCTGGGAGGGCCACGCGCTGCGTGGCCGCTCTGGCTCTCATCCCCCCACAATCCGCAACAACAACCAGACCGGCACGCCAAAGTAGAAGGCCAGCCGGCCGAGCCACTCCAACCGATGGCGGGTATCGACCAAGTGCGCGGGCCGCCAGCGTTGCAGCACCAGCGCGCAGGACTCGCTGAGTGTTCGCAGCGCAGCCGCAAACAGCATCAACCCGATCGACCATGCCGCCCACCAGATCAGCAATCCGATCAGCCAGGCGCTCAGACCGTAGGTGTAGTACTCGCCGAAGGTGCCACCAAAAGCGATGTTCTGGTGCAGGCGAAACGCCGGTAGCGCGGGGACCAGCGGGAACAGGCCGAACTTCACCCATGCGTGATCGAGCCAGGGCCGGGCAGCTTTGGCACGCGCTGCCGCGAAGTCGGCGATGCGTCGGGAATGATCATCCAGAGGCGCTGCATTGCCGGCCGCGCCGAGCGCCTGGACCAACGCCAGCGGATCGGCCAACTGCATGCCCCAGCGCCGACCGGAGCCCAATTGCAGGTCAACGCCGATGCCCGGCAATGGCAGGCGCCAGACATGCACCAGCGCGATGCTGGCGACCGGGATCTCGATCCGCTGCCTGCGCTGGCGCAGGATCAGCAGGCCGTCCTGCACACGAGCGCTGGCGGCGAACGCGTGCTGGATCGCCCACGCGACAATCAGTGGCAGCACCACGGCCCAGCCATAGAGCCGGATCTGCGCCAGCGAGTTCACCTGCAGGCCATCGCGCAGCAGCATCAGCAGCAACAGCGCGAGCAGACCGGCGCCGGCCGAGATGCGCAGCAGAGCGGTCGAGATACGCCAGACGGGCGTCAGCGGGACGACGTGGAGATCCTCAATGTGCTGCTGGAGGGCGCCGCGCCTGCGGCGCCGCTGTTGCAAGGGTCGAAGCCAGAGCGGCCACGCGGGCGCGTGGCCCTCCCGAATCCGCAGCGCAGCCAACACCGCCAAAAACGCGAGCGCCGCCGCGCCGACCCAGTCGCCCCAGCGCACCATCAAGGTCGGCGGCGGGTCGCGCGCCGGCAGCTCGCCGGCGAGCACCGCCTGGTCGCCCATCCGTGTGCTGACCACTACTTCGCCGCTGATGTCGACATAGGCGCTGAGGCCGTTGGTGGTCACCCGCAGTTGCGGCAGGCGGGTCTCGATGCTGCGGAAAGTCGCCACCGCCAGATGCAACTGCGCGCCGAGCGGGTTGGCGCTGAACCAGGCGTCGTTGGACAGGCCGATGATCGCCTGCGCGCCGAGGCGCGCGCCGTCGATGGCGAGCCCCGGGCGCACATCGTCGAGGCAGATCAGCGGCAGCACCTGCAACTCGCGGCCGTCCGTCGCGCGCAGCGGGAATACGCGCGCCCCGGAGCCCGGCATCCAGCTTCCGGTCCACGGCAACCAGTGGCGCAGCAACGCACTGTCCAGCCATCGCGGCACATGCTCGGTCAACAGGAACGGATGCGTCTTGCGGTAAAAGCCGAGCAAACCTGTTTCGGGCTCGACGAATGCCGCTGCGTTGTACTCGCCGTCCGCGTCGAGATCGTAGGTGCCGAACACCAGCGGCACGCCGGTCGACGTGACGAAGTCGAGGATCTCCTGATCGAGTGCCGCGCCATCCTCGCTGCGCGGCTGTCCGAAAGTGGTCGGGTAGACCGTTTCCGACCACAGCAAGGCGTCAACGCCATGATGTTCGATCGCCGCGCGCGACAGCGCAAAATGGGTGTCCAGTACCTTGCGCACCACCGCATGGGTGCCGATTTCGCGACGCTGTCCTTCGTAGTCGACGATCGCCGATTGCAGCATGCCGATGCGCAAATGCGGCGTGCCCGGATCCGCGTCCAGCTGCAGCGTCGACAGTCGCAGTTGGCCGTAACCCAGCATCAGCATCGGCAACGCGGCTGCCACCGCGAGCGGCATCAACCGTGCGCGTGCGCCTTCGCGCCAGCGGGTCGCAAGCTGCGCCAGCGCTTCGTTGACCAGCAGCAGAAGCAAAGTGATGCCGGCGGCGCCGCCTAGATCGGCCACCTGACGCAGGCTTGCGGATGGCGCCAACCCATGCCCGAGGGTATCGCCGAGCAGCTTGGGCCACAACCATTCGCAGGCGACCCAGGCGCAGGCAGCGGCCAGCGCGCGCAACCACGGTCCGTGCCGCACGCCGGCCCATTGGCGCACGAGTGCGAAGGCCAACACCTGCGGCTGCAACAGCGGCGCCAGCAAAACGGCGACGAGCAGGGCCAGTGGTGTGCCGATCCCGGTAAAACTGCCCACGGCGGTGCCGAACCAGGCGAACACGGCGAGCACGAAGGCCACGCTCATCAACCAACCGCTGAGCAAGGCGCCGGCCGCGGTCCGCGCCTGGTTGAGTGTCAGCAGCCACGGCAGCAGCGCAACGAACCCGAGTGGCCAGGCGTGACCGCCGTGAGCGTACAGCCCGAGCAGGACCGCGCTGGCGGCGATGCCGGCAAGCGCGATCCAGCGGGAACAAGATGGCGGCAAGCTGTTCAATGACTCACCAACGGTCGGGCAGCGCGGTTGCGGGAGTCGCGCACTGCTTCAGTGCGCACTTTCGCGCCTCAAACAGTCAGCGACCAGGGATGTCTGTTTCTTTGTCCGCAAGGGACGCGAAGAACGCGAAGAGAGCCAAGAACCCAAATGTTGATGTTCTGCTGGCTTTGCTGTCCTTTGCGTTCTTTGCGTCCTTTGCGGAAAAAGCTCTTCTTTCAGATACTTGCGTCATGTTTGGTGAGAGTACTGGTCACCCCTGGCGATGCGCTCGATCGCGCATCGCAGCTGTGGGGGCGGGTTCTTCCCGCGAAAGCACTCGCGGAGTGAATCCGCTCCCACAGGTAAATCAAACCTTGCGGCATGTTTGGTGAGCGGCGACCAGGTCGGTGGGAGCGATCTTGCGTCGCGAGTTCCGATTGCCAGAAGCTCGCGGGCCAGTCCGCTCCCGCAGGATCTACCAGCTCGCAGGCGAAGCCGGCTCCCACCGGGTCTGCGGCGGCCGTTCACTCCGGCGGCGGCGGTATCTCGATTTCCCTGAGCGGCAGTCCGGGCGGCGCCATTTCCGGCGGCACCACGCGGTCCTCCGGAATCGAGATCGGATTGCCGGCGGCATCGCGGAAACTGTAATCGGGCGAAAACATCAGGATCGCTTCGAGCGGTTCGCCGGCATCGGTGACCTGATGGTGGCGCACATAACCGAGTGGCAGTTCGAAAGACTCCGGCACCGCCAGTCCCTTGAGCGGCGGACTGGTTCCGGGCGGATTGAAGGCGGCGATGCCGCCATATTCGCCGGAATCGCGCAAGGCCTGGATCAACTCGGCCGCCGTAGGCTCCGGATCGGTTGGCGACACATAGGTGGCAATGTCGTTGGCATCGCCGGTGCGCCAGTCGGCCGGTGAAGATTGAGGTGTTGCTGGCGGCGTCGGCGGCACTGGCGGGGGTGTCATCGTCGCTTCAGCCTCCGGCGCCAGCATTGGCGCCACGTCAACCCGCGCTGTCGACGGCGGATCCGAAATCGAAGACTGGCCACCCGCCACCTGCGGCGGCGTCGACCAGCGAGCAAAGTTGACGATGGCTACCGCAACCACTGCCACAACGACCATCGCGATCAACAGCCATGGTCGCCGCGGCGCCTGTTCGCGGACGATTCGCACACCATCGCCGTCCGTGGTGGACGGCGAGGTGCGGTTTCTCATCCGGCCGGGATCATCCATCGGCCCTGCTCACAGCGCAGGTCAGGGGCTGGCCGGATTGTAGGTCGACAAAGACCAACCCATGCGCTCGTGGCCGTAGCGGTTCCAGATCGGGCTCTTGCCGGCGGTGAAGCTGGTGTAGCGCGGCGCGCCGGTGCCGGTGCTGCCACCCCACAGACCCGCAGACACCGTGCCGCCGGTGTAGGTGGGATGCACGTCGTCGGACTGAATGTAGTCGTAGCTGCTGCTCGACGACACGAAGTGCGTGTTGGCGTCGCGCAGGGTCGAACGCAAGGTGGTCGCAATCCGCGTGACGTACGCCGCCTCGGTGTCGCCAGCCACATAGCGCAGCGCGTCGGAATCGATCTGGCCGTCGCCGTTGCTGTCGTAATCGGCACCCATGTACTGCGCGAAGTTGTCGACGCACTTGAAGCCCTTCTGGCGCGCGTATTCGCACATCCAGTAGTTCATCTTCGCCAGTACCGGCAGGAAGGTGGTGCGCATGTTCACCGTGGCGCCGGTGGCCGAATCGCGACAGGTGCTCTGCACGTTGTCGGCGTTGTAGCCCGGGTAATAAACGTTGGCGATGACCTTGAGCCGGGTGTTCGGGCTGGCGTTGGCGTTGATGTAATCCATCGCTGCGGCGACGTAGGTCTTGCAGTTGGCCAACGCGGTATTCAGCACACCGTAGTTGCAGGTGCCGCTCTGGTTCTTGAAGCTGGCGCGCGCCTGCAGGCCGTCGTTGCCGCACATCTCGAAGGTGACCACGCGGGTGTTGGACGACTGCATCCAGGAGCGCTCGGCGACGATCTTGTTGTTGTAGACGTCCGATGCGATCGCACCCGATTTGGTCCGACGAATGCTCTCGATATCCGCATTCCAGGCGGCCGACAGGTACTCGGCATCCACCGTCGGCGCGGAGTACTTCGCGGCGTTGCTGACCGAGCCGTTGTAGCCGGCGTAGATCGAATCGCCGTAGGCGACGATGCGGTACTTCGCCGTGGTGCCGGCACGATCGACGGTCCACGACACATTCTGATTCAGCGTATTGCCGATCGCCTGCCCCCCGAATGCCAGCAGCAGCACAGCAGGCAGCGCCCGGCGGACCGCGCCGCGGTTTTGTGTGTTCATTAAGTCTCCTCCCAGAGATCAGATGGCTACGCCGCAGCAGCCGGATGGCTACCGCCCCAGTGACGAACCCAACAGTAGCGGCCTGGAACCCGCGAACGGGTGTCCCCCCAGAACCGTACGGTAGCGTATGCCAGGCAATTGCCTTGGGTCAAGATGCGTAACAGAGGTAAACGGCCAGGCCGGCTGCGGAGCGGACTGCGGCTCGTCAGCTGTTCCGATGTGCGAACAAGCGCAGCACCCGAGGCGAAGAAAACACTCGCCCGTCGCTCACTTCGCCATGGCCTTGCGAAATCGCCATGGCGGCAGCGGCGCTGGATCGCGCCAGAGCCCGACGCGACGCGCCCGCGCTTCGCGTTCCTCGGACTCGTAGCGTCCGCGGTCGCCCGGCGACTGCTCGTGGGCGTGCTGCCGATACCACCACGCAAGACCGACGCTGAGCTGGGCCTGGCCGACATCGAGGTTCTTCGGGCAGTCCGGGCAGTCCGGCGAGCGCACCATCACTTTGCCGATGATCCGCTCGTAACGATCCCGCTTGCGCCACTCGACCGTCACTTCCTTGTGGAACACCAGATCGCTCAGATGCTGCTTCGAGCGATTGCCGAACGCCTGCCCCTTTTCCGGCGCATCGATCGCCGCCAGGCGGACCTTGTGGCGGACCTTGTTCGCATCGAGCACGGTCAGCGAGTCGCCATCCGCAACCCCAACGACGCGCCCCGACAAGCTCGCTGCCTGGCCCGCAAAGGCAAGCAGCGTCAGGGCGATCATCATGAGCCCGCGCATGGCGATAGGGATCTGGCTCTGGCAAGGGCAGCGGCTGGCGCGAGATCGATTCACCGGGGCGATGGTCCAACGCGCTCGATCAGCAGCGCCTTCAGCTCGGCGATCTCGGCACGCATCGAGCGCACCTCGCCGTGCAGATCGGCCTCGATGTGATCGCGCGCGTCCTCCACCACCTCGACCAGCGCCTCATGTTCGACGTCGGTATAGCTCTGCATGGCGTTGACGATGATGGCGATGAACAGGTTCAGCATGGTGAAGGTCGCCACCAGGATGAACGGCACGAAGAAGGCCCAGGCGTACGGAAAGCTCTCCATGACCGGCCTGGAGATGCCCATCGACCAGCTTTCCAGCGTCATGACCTGGAACAGCGTGTACAGCGAGCGCCCGATGTGACCGAACCAGTCGGGGAAGTCGGCGGCGAACAGATTGGTCGCGATCACGGCGAACACGTAATAGATCACGCCGAGCATCAGCACGATGGATCCGAGGCCGGGAATCGCTGCCAGCAGCGCGCCGACCACGCGCCGCATGGAGGGCACGATGGTCAACAGCCGCATCACGCGCAATACGCGCAGCGCGCGCAGCACGGCGAACGGACCCGCCGCCGGCAACAGCGCAATACCGACCACGACGAAATCGAAGATGCTCCAGGGATCGCGCCAGAAGGCGCCGCGATAAACCCACAGGCGAAGCACGATTTCCACCACGAACAGCGCCAGGATGGCGCGATCGAGCATGCTGATGAAACCTCCGGCCGCCGCCATCACTGTTGGCGAGGTTTCCAGCCCCAACAGCACCGAGTTGACCAGGATCAGCACGATGATCAGCGCCTGGACGCGTGGATGGGCAATGAAAACGCGCAATCGTTCACGCATCGAATCGGGCGCTGGCTGGGACATGGCGGGATCGGGCGGCATATTCAGATCGGGGGCTCGCATTCTTGGGTGACTGGCCACTGCTCGACAAGCACGCGGCGCTTCGAGATGCCGTCAGCTTGCACTCGAGCGTCTGTCGACCAGATTGCGCCGCGAATGATCGACCGGCCTGTGTGGAGGCCCCGCAAAGCTTCGCCTGGATGCCGATGGCAGCCGGAAAAGCCGACTGGGTCTGGGGCAAGCACTTCGGGCCATCGCCAGCGCCGGGACAAGAGCGGATGCGGCCGGGGTCGTCGGCAGCCATACTGTGCGGCCTCGACGCTGGCCCTCGCTGCTCCGCGCCCCATGAAAAGTGCATTGTTCGTCGACTTCGACAACGTCTACACGCAACTGCGCGCGCTGCAGCCTGCCGCGGCGGAACGTTTTGCGCGCCAGCCGACCGAGTGGATTCGCTGGTTGGTGGAATCGCTCGGAAATCCCGACGGCCATGATCCGGATGCCCGACGGCGGTTGCTGGTACGCCGTTGTTACCTCAATCCGAACTGGTATCAGACCTATCGGCACGCCTTTCTGCGCGCCGGATTCGAAATCGTCGACTGCCCGCCGGTCACCAGCCAGGGCAAGACCAGCACCGACATCCACATGGTGCTCGACATCGTCGAATTGCTGCAACACGAGGTGCGTTACGACGAGTTCATCGTGCTGTCCGCGGATGCCGACTTCACCCCGGTGCTGCGCAAGCTGCGGCGCTACGACCGGCGCACCTCGGTGCTGGCGATCGGCTTCCCGTCGGCGGCCTACCAGGCCTCGGCGGATCTGTTGATCGATGAGCGTCGGTTCGTCGAGCAAGCGCTCGGCCTGCCGCTGGATCCGGTCGAAACCGAGACCATTGCCGCACCCGCCGCGGCGCACGCGGCGGCGATCCCGGCGCCGGACGCCGACGCCGGCAAGGGATCGCCTGCGCAACTGTCCGAGATCGCGCGGGCGATCGAACTGGCCGTCGCGCAGTCGCCGACACCGGTGGTCGCGGGTCTGCTGGCCGCGCGCCTGCGCCAATCCTTCGGCTCGCTGCTCGACGACTGGCAGGGCCACCCCACGTTCAAGGCCTTCTTTCGCTCCCTGGGGTTGAACCAACTGGTCTGGATCAACGGATCCGGCGGTCGTATCGCCGATTCTGTGCGCCATGCTGCCGATGTTGCAGCGATCGCCGAATCCGGCGAAAGCGCGCAGAGCCCGGGCAACGACCCCTGCCCAGAAAAATCGCCCGGTGCGGATCCTGCGCCAGTAACGGCTGCGGCAGAGTCCGCGCCGGAACCCGAGTTCGACGCCGCCTGGGCGGGCCACGAATCGCTGCTGCCGATCGCACGCGAGGTGTGCCAACTGACCGGCGCACCGTTGCTGGCGCCTGCTGCGGTACTCGCCGTGCTCGAATCGCTGGCGGCTGACCTGACCTTGCACGAGTTCGACCTCACCGCGACCGCGCGACGAGTGTGCGCAGCCTGCCTCGCGCGCACGCCGAGCGTGAACGTAGGGATGCGCGAGGTGCTGTTCACCCTGCGCGGAATGCAACTCAACGGACATGCCTTCGGACGCGGCCAGGACGATGCGCGCACCCTGGCGAAGCGACTCTGCAACCAACTCCTGTTCCTGTGCCAACGCGAGGAAATGGTCATCGACGATAACGTGCGCGCGCAGATCCGGGCGTGGATCGGCGGCGACCTGCTGCGTTGACCGGCTGACCGGAGATCCCCGATGCGGGTGGCCATGCCGTAGCGACGCTGACTTGATCCGGCGCATGGTCTGGCGGCCGGAACGGCGCGAGCATGCGTGCCTTGTCCCACCATGGCCCAGGCGCATGCCCAAGACCCTGATCGAACCGTTCCGGATCAAGTCGATCGAGCCGATCCGCGTGACCACGCGCGAGCAGCGCAAGAGCTTTCTCGAGCAGGCGCATCTCAACGTGTTCAACCTGCGCGCCGAGGACGTGCTGCTCGACTGGCTGACCGATTCCGGCACCGGTGCGATGAGCGCCGAGCAGTGGGCGGCGATCATGCGCGGCGACGAGTCCTACGCCGGCGCGCCGAGCTTCTTTCGCCTGCAGTCGGTGATCGAGGAGATCACCGGCATGCGCCACCTGATTCCGACCCACCAGGGCCGCGCCGCGGAGAAGATCCTGTTCTCCGCCACCTGCAAGGCCGGGCAGATCGTGCCCAACAACTGCCACTTCGACACCACCCGCGCCAACCTCGAGTACCTCGGCGTCGACGCCCGCGACCTGGTGATCGCCGAAGGTCTGCAGCCGGCAACCATCCACCCGTTCAAGGGCAATATCGACCTCGCGCGGCTGGAAGCTCTGCTCAAATCCGATGGCGAGCGCATCCCCTTCGGCATGCTGACGGTGACCAACAACACCGGCGGTGGCCAGCCGGTGTCGATGGCCAATATCCGCGCCTGCTCGGAACTGCTGCACACCTATGGCAAGCCGCTGGTCATGGACGTCTGCCGCTTCGCCGAGAACGCGATGTTCATCAAGCAGCGCGAGCCCGGCTTTGCGCACCTGAGCCCGTTGCAGATCGCGCAGGAGATGTTCGCCTGCGCCGACGCCGCGACGATGAGCGCGAAGAAGGATGGTTTGGTCAACATCGGCGGCTTCATCGTGCTGCGCGAGGACGACTGGCTGGAGCGCGTGCGCCAGTTGTTGATCCTGTGGGAGGGTTATCCGACCTACGGCGGGCTGGCCGGCCGCGATCTCGATGCGCTGGCGGTTGGCCTCAAGGAAGGCTTGAACGAGGATTACCTGCGCTACCGGCTGCGCACCGCGCAATACCTCGGCGAGAAGCTCGATGCCTTGAACATCGGCTACGTCAAACCGACCGGCGGCCACGCCGTCTACATCGACGCGCGCACCGTGCTGCCGGAGATGCCGATCGAGCATTACCCGGCATGGGCCTTGTGCAATGCGCTGTACATCGAGGGCGGCATCCGCGGCGTCGAAGTCGGCTCGGTGATGTTCGGCAAGCACCTCGACGACGGCAGCGAAACCTATCACTCGATGGAGCTGGTGCGCCTGGCATTCCCGCGGCGCATGTACACGCAGTCGCACTTCGACTACGCCGCCGAGGTGATCGCCGAGCTCAAGGCCGGTGCGAGTTCGATTCGCGGCGTGCGCATCGTCAAGCAGCCGAAACTGCTGCGCCATTTCACCAGCGAGTTTGCCTGGGTGGATTGAGAGTTCGGCCAAGGTCGCAGTGGCGCAAACCGTGGGAGCCCGCACTCACCGAACGTAACGCAAGTCGTTGAAAGAAGGGATTTGTCCGCAAAAGACCCAGCCCGCATGGTCGTCGACTGTTCGATGCGCGAACAAGCGCACCGGCAGGGGCGACCAGGACTCACGCAGGTGTCCCCGGTTACGCAGGCGGTATCTCACTCAGCGCCCGCAACTGCGCCTCGTGGAATGCGCGCGCGGCGGCGCCGGACTCGCTGCCGTCGTGGCGACCGAGGCGCGTCGCGAGGTCGAAAAACCCAGGTGCCGGCAGGCCACCGCGCGTTCGGCTGATTACGCGTGCGGCAATGAACGGGCGGCCGATGGCGGCGTCCTCGCGCATGGTGAGTTCCAGCGCCTGAATGACCCGGTGGATGGTGTGCGGCGGCTTCAATCCGAGCGCACGCGCCAGCGCCTGGTACGTGAGCGTGGTCTCGCCCAGGTCCGTCAGCGCGGCGCGCGCCGCGGTTGCGAGTGCTTCGAGCGATGCAATGGCGAGGGCGTCCACGTTGGCAGCTTGCCTGATTGCGCAGGTTCGTGGGAAGGCGTCCGGACCGGGTCCGCGAGATCGCGTGATCCGATGGGCGAACGAGCGCTCCGAGAGGGACGATCGCTGCGCCCAGAATAGCGCCCCGCAGCGCTCACGCCGCCACCGGGGACCCGCCTCTCGCGGCGGGCTGGCGCGCATGTCGTCATCGTTCTCACGGGCGAGGGCGACCATTTGCCGACCATGGGCGGTTTCCACGCCGGCATGCAGGGCGCCCGTTGACAGCGCAGACGGGAGGCGTAGGCTCCCAGCACGGTGCACGATCAGCCGTGAGCGAGTGATGTTGCAAATACTGGCGCCGTTTCCCGTTATGGCATGAGCGGGACGGCAGTTCCTTTGCCGTTGATGGAGCATTCGAAATGTGCAGCTATCTGCGTCCGACCGTTACTGCCGCGTTGGCGATGTGGCTGGTCGCCGCCGTCGGCAACGCCGCACCGCTGGTCTACCAGGGCCTGCTGATGGATAGCGGTCAGCCTGCCAACGGCCGCTACGACCTCAGGCTGACTCCGCATCGCGACGCGAACAGCGCGGTCGCGCTGGCGCCGGCCATCACTTTCGAAAATGTGCGGGTCGAGAATGGCCAGTTCCGCGTCGATGCCGATTTTGCAGAGGCCTTGCCGGCGGATGCGGAACTGTGGCTGCAAGTAGCGGTGCGCGATGCCTCGAGCGAAGGCGCCTTCAGCGAGATCGGCGTTCGCGAAAAAGCGACGCTCGGCGGGCCGATCGGATCCTGCTGGAGTACCAGCGGAGACGCGGGCGTCATTGCTGGCACGCACTTCCTCGGCACCACCGATGCGCAGCCGTTGGAGTTGCGCGCGCAGAACCAGCGGGTGGCGCAGTTTGCGCCTGGCGCCATCCTGTTCGGCAATCCGGCGCTGCCGGCGCAGAACGTCGGCATCGGCACCAACACGCCGGCGCAGAAGCTGGATGTGGTCGGCAATTTGCGCCTCAGCGGCGCCATCATGCCCAACGGAATTGCCGGTACAGCCGGCCAGGTGCTGACCAGCAGTGGCGGCGGCAGTCCACCCACCTGGAAAAGCACATCGTTCGCGGGCGGCAAGTTCTCGGTGCGCTACGACAACACCACGGCGCAAACCGCAGCATCGCAGACCGACAACAATTTCAGCACGGCGCTGAATGCGTCGACCTCCCAGTCAGCCCTGGTCAGCTTCTTTGCCCTTGACTACAACAGCAACAGCGATGTGACGATCGACATGCCCAATCATTCGTTCACGTTCAATCGCGCCGGACTGTATCAACTGGAAGGGACGCTGCGTTTCTTCGTCAGCTCCGGGCACACACAAGGGCCAAACCTGCAAGCCCAGGTAGCGCTGCAAATCAACGGCTCAGCCACCTTGTTCATGATGGCCCGGGAAAAGATGGAAGTCGTGACACCCCCAGGTTCCGCAGCCAACCAATATGGTGTGAACATTCCATTTCAGACGACGCGGTTCTTCCCGGCCGGCACCACGGTCGAGATCGAGGTGACGATTGACGGCCTGGATACCAATCCTGCCTTGGCCGGACTCGGGATCTCTCGTGGTGGCTTCTTCGCCGGACACTTCATCAGCGAGTGACGAAGGAGCGGGTCGATGAATCGCCTGTTCGGGCTGCTGCTGCTGTCTACTCTGGGCCACGCCGAGTCGCCGTCTGCGGCACGCTTTTCCATCGGCGCGATCGAGGTCAGCGCCGCGGCGCCGGCCAGCACCGATGGTCGATTTTCGATTCGCGCCAGCGCGCGGCTTGACCTGACGCAGACGCCCGCCGGCCGCTTCCAGATCAAGTCAACGCGCGCCGATTGCGAAGCACCCTCGCTGATGATTTTTGCCAACGGCTTCGAATAGGCAAGGCCGACCTGTTGCCGCGATTGGCCAAGGCTGGCGTCTGCGCGCTGAAAATCGAGGGCCGCCAGCGCGGCGCGGCCTATGTCGGTGCGGTCGCGCGGGTCTGGCGGCAGGCGCTGGATGCGTTTGCCGCCACGCCCGATGGATTCGCCGCGCAGGCGCAATGGCAGGTCGGCTCTTCGAGCGCATGAAACACCGCTTCGCCGACTTCGAAGCGACCCTTGCAGACGGTCGGGTAGCCGGCCGGCTCGCCGGGCTTGAAACGATCGATCAGCACGCCATCGAGGCGCACGCTGCGGCTGCCATCGGCGTGTTCCTGCCAGCGCACCGCGCGCGTCGGCGAACACACGCCGTGGCGGTTCGGCGAGGCGCCGGTGACGAAGCTCGACAGCTGGCAGCGACCTTCGACCATGATGCACAGGCTGCCGAAGGCGAACACCTCGATTGGCACCACGTTTGCGGCGCATACGCGCTCGACCTGCTCGACCGACAGCACGCGCGGCAGCACCGCGCGGGCGATGTCGAAGCGTTCGCGGTACCAGCGCAGCGCAACGTGCGTTGTCGCCGAACCCTGCACCGACAGGTGGCGCGCCAGCTGCGGATGCGCACTGGCGGCGTAATCGAGCAGGTCCGGGTCGGCGGCGATGATCGCGTCGGCACCGAGCGCTGCCGCGCGATCGACCGCGCCGCGCCACTGCCCGATGCGTGTCGGCGTCGGGTAGGTGTTGAGCGCGATGTACAGCTCGCGACCGCGGGCGTGCGCGTAGGCGACCGCGGCGACCAGATCGGCCTCGCAGAAGTTGAGGCCAGGAAAGGCGCGCGCATTGGTCTCATCGCGAAAGCCGACATAAACCGCATCGGCCCCGGCGTCGATCGCCGCCTTGAACGCCGGCGGACTGCCGGCCGGGCACACCAGGCGCATGGAGGGAGTGTCCTGCTGGTTGGATGGTGCGAGGTTTGCGCCGCTGGCCACCGGCCGGCATTGACCGAAGTCAGGTGAGAAGGGGGACGCTGCCGCATTTGCCTTCTGTAGGTCCAGACTTGTCTGGACGCTGTTGTCTTTCGCTGCTGACCCACCAACAGCAAGAGCCGGAGCGTCCAGACAAATCTGGACCTACCAACAGCAAGAGCCAAAGCGTCCGGACAAGCCTGGACCTACCAACAGCAAGTGCCTGAGCGTCCAGACAAGTCTGGACCTGCCTTCATTTGCGTCCCTTGCGGACCAGAACACAGCCCACCCGATCGCCGCTCGGCTCGACGTTGAAGCAGCCTGCTGTCACTGCCGGCGATTTGGCTGGTCGCCCCTTCGTGGTTGATGTTGCCCGGAGGGCTAAGTGACAGGCGGCCCGAAGTCCCGTAGCCCTTCGGGCAACGTGACCTGCATTTCTGTCGCCGTTCAACCCACCGCCTCGGCCACGAAGCGCACGATGTCCATCGCGCCCCTTGCGCCCTGGGTACGCGCGATCTCGCGGCCGCCGTGAAACAGCGCCAGGGTCGGGATGCTCTGCACGTGGTGGGCGCCACCGACCTCCTGGTGCGCCTGGATGTCGACCTTGGCCACGCGGATCTGCGGCTCGAGGCGGGTTGTCGCGGCCGCCAGTTGCGGCGCCATCTGCACGCAGGGACCGCACCACGGCGCCCAGAAGTCGACCAGCACCGGCTGCCCGGAGGCCTCGATCAGGCGCTGCAGAGCGGCGCCATCGACCTCAACGGGGTGGCCCTGGAACAGCAGCGCCTTGCAGCGGCCGCAACTCGGACGCGCCTCCAGCCGCTCCAGCGGAACGCGGTTCTTGCTCTGGCAACTGGGGCAAACGATCAACAGATCCTGGGACACGGGCACGCGCTCGCTGTCGGGTTGAGCAGAAGCTGGGGGCGCGGTGGCGCGCAATCAACCACGCGTCGATCAGGCGCTCGCCTCGTAATAGGCCACTTCTGAAATCTTGTGCCAGCGCCGGGCACCCGCCTTGAACGCCTGGTAGGACTCGTAGACGCGTGTGGTGAATGGATCCTTGGCAGCGATCTCGGCGATCACCTGCTCGCTCGCCTCGCGCAGCGCCTTGACGACGTCATCCGGCAGTCGCTTGAACTCGACGCCGTGCTCCTGGCTCAAGGTGTCCATCGCACGGTAGTTCTGCGCGGTGTAATCGCTCAGCATGTCCAGATTCACCGCCTGGCAGGCGGCTTCCACGATGGCTTTCAGGTCCTCCGGCAGTGCATCGAAGGCGGTCTTGTTGACCATGCATTCCAAGGTCGGGCCGGGCTCTTGCCAGCCTGGGTAGTAGGCATGCCGGGCTACCTTGTGCAGCCCGAATGCCAGGTCGTTGTACGGTCCGACCCACTCGGTTGCATCGATCGCGCCGGTCTGCAGGGCGGTGTACAGCTCGGCGCCCGGGATGTTCACCGGGGCGCCACCGAGGCGCGCCAGCACCTCGCCGCCGAGGCCGGGGATGCGCATCTTCAGCCCTCTCAGATCGTCGATACTGTTGATTTCCTTGCGAAACCAACCGGCCAACTGAACGCCTGTGTTGCCCGCCGGAAACGGCACCAGATCGAATTTCGCATACAACTCGCGCCACAGTTCGATGCCGCCGCCGTGATACAGCCAGCCATTCATCTCCTGGGCGTTCATGCCGAAAGGCACCGCAGAAAAGAACTGCGCCGCCTCCGCCTTTCCCTTCCAGTAGTAGGCCCCGCTGTGGCCCATCTGTGCGGTGCCCTGCGAGACCGCGTCGAACACCTCGAAGGCCGGCACCAACTCGCCACCACCAAACACCTTGACCGTAAGCCGCCCACCACTCAATCGCCCGATCAACTCGGCCAGACGCGCAGCGCCGGCGCCGAGCCCGGGGAAATTGGTCGGCCACGAGGTCACCATCTTCCAGGTCAGCTTGATTGCCGGCGCAGCAGTGCCGCCCGCCGCCGGCGTCGGCGCGGGCCCCCCACATGCCGCAAGCGCCCCGGCTGCGGCGGCGGCAGCGCCGGCTTTCACGAAATTGCGGCGATGCATGGGTCGGGCTCCGGTGAGACGTTTCGGCGGAGGATAGCCGGTCGGCGGAGGATGGGAGGAAAAGGGAAAAAGGAAAAAGGAAAAGGGAAGAGCAGCCACGAGGCAAGCCGTTCTGCGTCGCTCCACTCATGCAAGAGCACCGCATATCGCTCCCACGAACCGCCGCTTCCCGCTCTTCCCTTTTCCTTTTTCCCTTTCCCTTTTTCCAGCCCTTCTCAGTGCGCCTCATCCCAATTCGCCCCGATCCCCACATCCACCACCAGCGGCACGGCAAGATCGGCGGCGGCCGACATGCGTTCGGCGATGCCGTCGCGATAGTGCGCCAGGCGGTCTTCGCGGATCTCGAACACCAGTTCGTCGTGCACCTGCAGCAGCATGCGGATCTCGTCCGCGTGCGGCGCCAGCCAGCGGTCCATCTGAATCATCGCGCGCTTGATGATGTCGGCGGCGGTACCCTGCATCGGCGCGTTGATCGCTGCGCGCTCGGCACCCTGGCGCGCGGCGAAGCTCTTGCCGCGGATCTCCGGCAGGTACAGCCGGCGCCCGAATACGGTCTCGACGAATCCGTCCTCGCGCGCCTTGCGACGGGTCGACTCCATGTACTCGCGCACGCCGGGATAACGCGAGAAGTACAGATCGACGTAGTCCTGCGCCTGGCCGCGACCGATGCCGAGCTGCTTGCCCAGGCCAAAGGCGCTCATGCCGTAGATCAGGCCGAAATTGATCGCCTTGGCGGCGCGCCGCTCATTGCTGCTGACTTCATCCGGCGCCTTGCCGAAGACCTCGGCGGCGGTGGCGCGATGGATGTCCTGGCCGCTGCGGAAGGCGGCCAGCAGGCCGGCATCGCCCGACAGGTGCGCCATGATGCGTAGTTCGATCTGTGAATAGTCTGCGGCCAGCACCAACCACCCGGGCGGCGCCACGAAGGCCTGGCGGATGCGCCGGCCCTCGGGCGTGCGGATCGGGATGTTCTGCAGGTTCGGGTCGGACGAGGACAAGCGCCCGGTCGCCGCCACCGCCTGATGGAAACTGCTGTGCACGCGCCCGGTCGCCGGGTTGATCAACTCCGGCAGCTTGTCGGTATAGGTACTCTTGAGCTTGGCCAACGAGCGGTAATCGAGAATCTTGCGCGGCAGCTCGTCGAGCTCGGCGAGTTCTTCCAGGGCGTCCTCGTTGGTCGATGGCTGTCCGCCAGGCGTGCGCTGCTTGATCGGCAGACCTCGCTGCTCGAACAGGATCTGCGCCAGTTGTTTCGGCGAGTCGAGGCTGAACGGGTGCCCCGCCAGGGCGTGCACCTCCTGCTGCAGCCGGATCATGGCGTGGCCGAGTTCGCTGCTCTGCTTGCGCAGCAGCGCAGCGTCGATCAGCACGCCGCAGCGTTCCATGCGCGCCAGCACCGGCGCCAGCGGCATCTCGATCTCGCTGAAAACGCGCAGCAGTCCGGGCTCGGCCTGCAACTTCGGCCATAGCGCCTGATGCAACCTCAGCGTGATGTCGGCGTCCTCGGCGGCATAGGCGCAGGCCTCATCGAGCCCGACCTGCGAGAAGCTGATCTGCCTGGCCCCCTTGCCCGCGACATCGCTGTACAAGACGGTGTCGACACCGAGATAGGTCTTCGCTAGCGCGTCCATGTTGTGCAGCGTCGCGGTGGAATTGAGCACATAGGACTCGAGCATGCTGTCGAAGGCCAGGCCCTGGATCTCTATCCCGTAACGCATCAGCACGTTGATGTCGTACTTGCCGTGTTGGGCGATCTTGGTGCGCTGCGGGTCTTGCAGCAGCGGCTTCAGCGCCGCCAGCACCTGATCCAGCGGCAATTGCGGCGGCGCGCCGGGGTAGTCATGGCCGACCGGCACATAGGCGGCGTGCCCGGGCTCAACCGCGAAGGAAACGCCCACCAGTTGCGCACGCTGCGCGTCGATGCTGGTGGTCTCGGTGTCGAAAGCGAAGGCTGGCGCTGCCTCGAGCCGTTCGATCCAACGCCCAAAGGCCTCGCTCGAGGTGACCAGTTCGTAGTGCTTCTCGACCGGCGGCGGATGGTCGCGACCGGCGCTGCTCGATGTCGTCACCAGCGCTGGTGCATCGGCCGCGCTGCCGCCGATTTCGGCCAGTGCCTGTTTGAACCCGTAGCGTGCGTAGAGGCCGCGCAGGCTTTCGATATCCGGCGCAGTCAGCGCGAGGTCGCCCGGGCCAACGGGCAACACGCAGTCGGTCTTGACCGTGACCAGTTCGCGGTTGAGCGGCAAGCGCGGCAGCGCAGCACGCAGGTTCTCGCCGACCTTGCCGCCGACTTCCGCGGCATGCGCGATCACGTTTTCCAGCGTACCGTATTGCGCCAGCCACTTGGCAGCCGTCTTCGGGCCGCATTTGTCGACGCCGGGCACGTTGTCGACGGCATCGCCCATCAAGGCCAGATAATCGATGATGCGATCCGGCGGCACGCCGAACTTGACAGCCACGCCGGCGCTGTCGAGCCGCTCGCCGGTCATCGTGTTCAGCCAGACGATGCCCGGCTCGACCAGTTGCGTCAGGTCCTTGTCGCTGGTCGAGATGACCACGTTCATGCCCAGCGCCCGACCCTGTCGCGCCAGCGTGCCGATCACATCGTCCGCCTCGACACCCGGCTCGCGCAGGATCGGCACGCCGATCGCCTCGACGATCTTCAGCAGCGGCTCGACCTGCATGCGCAGGTCTTCCGGCATCGACGGCCGGTTGGCCTTGTAGTCGACGTACAAGTCATCGCGAAAGGTCTTGCCGGGCGCGTCGAAAACGAAGGCGAGGTGCTCCGGCCGGTCCTCCTTCATCACCTTGCGCAGCATGTTCACCACGCCGAACAACGCGCCGGTCGGCTCGCCCGCGGCATTGGTCAGCGGCGGCAGCGCGTGGAATGCGCGATACAGGAAGCTGGAACCGTCGATCAGGTAGAGCGTGGTCATGGCGGCGCTGGGCGTGGGGCAGGTGGAAAGACTACCGGTAGGGCGGATCCTTTGCCGCAGGCAGAGAATCCGCCGCCGGCCATGCGGCAATCCCGCTTCGCTCCCGTAGAGCGGAGCTTGCTCCGCTGCATTTTTCGCTTCGCTCCCGTAGAGCGGAGCTTGCTCCGCTGCTTTTTCGCTTGGCTCTCGTAGAGCGGAGCTTGCTCCGCTGCTTTTGCGCTTCACCGAGCCGAGCAAGCTCGGCTCTACAAGGGCATCTGGCGCATCGCGACCCTCACCCGAACGGCGCAATGCCGATCATGCGCAGGTGCGCCCACATGGCGAATCCGAGGTACAGACCGATGCCGCCGATCACCGCGATGACATCGTTGAAGCGCCAGACTGGCGCACCCGGATGCTTGCGCTGCGGACGGCCGCGTGCCGAGACCCAGTCGGCGAGCGCCCAGCCGAGGAAGCTGCCGAACAGCAACAGGTCGGCGCGGGTGGTTGTGCCCAGAAGGTGGGCGCCGGCCCAGAGCATGGTGGCGATCAACATCGGATGGCCGACCGCGCGCTTGATCGCCCCCGGGAAATAGGTCGACAGCAACAACGGAAACACCGGCAACAACAGCAGCGCCGCCAGATGCCGGGTCCAGCCGGGCGGGCTGTAGAGCAGTTCGGGTGCCTGACGCGCGGCGCCGTAACCGATGACGATCATGGCGAAGCCGGCGATCGAAAGCAGCGAGTAGGCGCCTTTCCAGCCGCTCTCGCCGAGGCGGGCAATCATCCGCTGGCGCCAGGCGGGGGCGACGATGGATACCGAGTGCACGCCGAGAAAGATCAGGATGCCGGCAAACAGCAGGGTCATGGCGCGTTCCGGAGTCGGTCGATGCCAGAGTATGGCGGACGGCAGCGTCAGTCGCTTCAGCGTGCGAATCAAGGCGTGAGCATATTGTGAAAACCACGCCCATTGCACCAGACTAAGCGCCTCGCGGCGTTTCGCGGGAGCAACGCCAATGCCGCACACGATCGCCAGCCGCGTCAGCGTGCATCACCACGATTCGCCGCTCGGACGGTGGACCGTCGCCGTGTGCCGTCCGGCACCGGCGCTGGCCGGAATCGTCAGCACCCTGTGGTTCGGCGAAGGCCAGATCAGTTACACGCGCGACCGCATCCTGCCGTCGGGCCAGAGCCAACTGCTGATCAACCTCGGCCCGACGCAGTACCGCATCATCGCCGGACCTCCGGAACAACGCATCCCGTTCACCGACATCTGGTACTCGGGCTTGCACCAGGGCCCGATCGACACCGAGATTCCACACGGCAGCGCACTGCTCGGCGTCGCCTTCAACGCGCACGGCGGTTATCCGTGGCTGGGCGAGGACCTGTCCGGGCTGGCCGATTGCATCATCGCGCTCGCCGACGCACTCGGCGACGGCGTGCTTGCGCTTCGCGAGCGACTGCTCAACTGTGCGGACGTGGCAAGTCGTTTCGACCTGGTCGAGCGCTGGTTGCTGGCACGCCTGCGACCGCAGGCGCTGATCCATCCGGCAGTGCGCTGGGCGGTGGAGCGCATCACCGCCAACGCCGGCCAGGTCAGCGTCGACGAACTCGCGCGGCAGACGGGTTACACGCGCAAACACCTGAATGCGCTGTTCCAGCGCCAGGTCGGCCTCGGCCCCAAAGCGTTGGCGCGCGTGCATCGATTCACCGGCGCGCTGACCCTGCTGGGCCGCCACCACCAGGTACCCTGGGCCGAACTGGCACTGCACTGCGGCTATTACGACCAATCGCACCTGGTGCACGATTTCCGCCGCTTCAGCGGCTACGCGCCTGCTGAGTTCCTGCGCCACGACCGTCCCGATTCGGGAAGCGTGGTGGTGCGGTGACACAGCAGTCAAACGTGAAACGTAAAACGTCAATTTGCCCGCGCTCCGATTGACGTTTCACGTTTCACGTTTCGCTGCTCCAACGAAGTTACTTTTTTCCAATACGCCTGCAACCCTCCCAGTGAGACTCCGCATCACTCGCCCCAAGGACATCCGCCATGCCTGAAGTCAATCTGCTTGCCGTGCTTGTCGCCGCTGTCGCCAGTTTTGTGCTCGGTGGCCTGTGGTACTCGCCGATGCTGTTCGCCAAGGTCTGGCAGCGCGAGGCCGGGGTCTCCGATGCGCAGTTGCAGAATGCCAACATGGGACTGATCTTCGGGCTCGCCTTCGTGCTGTCGCTGGTGGCCGCTTTCGTGTTCGCGCTGTTCCTCGGTCCGCGTCCGCCGTTGGCGCTCGGCCTCGGGGCCGGCGCATCGGCCGGATTGTGCTGGGTGGCTTCGAGCTTTGGCATCAATTACCTGTTCGAACGCAAGAGCTTCAAGCTGTTCCTGATCAATGGCGGATACCACACGCTGCAGTTCACCCTCATCGGATTGATCCTGGCGCTGTGGCCGTGAGGAATGCTGGAGAGCGCGTGGGTCGTCAGCGCAGTGAGGATTCGCGCATCAAGAGCGGGGCAGGGGGCAGGGGGTCTGGCCCGCGTCGTGATCGGAACCATGCGGCGACGTTGGGCCCCTGCCCCCTGACCCCTGCCCCACTTGTGTTCAGCAACCTGATTCGCTGGGCGAGGATGCCCGTCAGACCACCAAGGAGACACTGATGAAAGTCGAACGCAAATCCGATCACGCGGTCAGCGATGACAGCTGCAAGGCCGCAACCGGCAAGTCCTTGAGCGAGTGGTTCGAACAGATCGACGCGCGCGGCGGCGTCGCGCTCGGTCGGCGCGACATCGGCCAGTGGCTGTACGCCGAGATGAAAGTCGACCCCTGGTGGTCGGCGACGATCAACTGCGAGTACGAGATCGCGCGCAACCAGGTCGAGAAGGACGGCAAGGCGCGCGGATACACGATCTGCGCGACCAAGACCATCAAGGCTGATCCGAACGTGTGTTACGCGGCCTTTTCCAGCGCGGGGGCCATGGACCGCTGGTTCGGCAGCGGCCACAGTCTCGACCTCGGCGACGGCGGCAAGCTCGCCAATGCCGATGGCAACCGCGCCACGATCAAGAAGGCCAATCCGGGCAAGACCATCCGCCTGACCTGGGAAGATCCGGATCTGACCCTGCCGACGCCAGTCGAGATCAAGTTCGCCCCGGCCGGCGCCAAGACCACGGTGATGGTCACCATCGACCGCCTGCAGACCCGCGCCGAAGCCGACGGCTACCGCCGCGCCTGGGGCGAAGCGCTGGATCGGCTGAAGGCGTTGGTAGAGGGGTAAGCAGAAAAGGCGGGGCTGGAGACTGG
>CALEZI010000146.1 GCA_937928755.1 uncultured Rhodanobacteraceae bacterium
CGGACTTTCAGTCCGCAGCACAAACCCACCAGCTTCAGCTGGTGGTTGTTTAGTCTGTCACGTAGACCTGCGAGCAACATGACCGACGGACAGCCGTTCGATGCGCGAGTAGGCGCACCGCCAGAGGTGACCGGAGCTCTAACAATGCAGCACGACGACGCTCCGGCCCTGCCTCATATCAAGTGCACCGCACTTCGGGGCTTTCGCGTTTCTCGGCCAGACATTTCTCGACAGCACGCTTCCCGCCCGTGGGCTAGGATTCACCGCTGACACCCGCCGCAGTGCGCCGCATGATCCGCGTTCTTCCTGACCACCTGATCAACCAGATCGCTGCCGGCGAGGTCATCGAGCGCCCGGCGTCGGTGGTCAAGGAACTGGTCGAGAACGCGCTGGATGCGGGCGCGCAGATCATCGAGATCGATATCGAGGCCGGTGGGGCGAAGTTGATCCGGATCAGCGATGACGGGGCTGGCATTGCGCTGTCCGAGTTGCCGGTTGCCTTGCAGCGCCATGTGACCAGCAAGATTGCGTCGATGGATGATCTGGAAATCGTGTGTTCGCTGGGCTTTCGCGGCGAGGCGCTGCCGAGCATTGCGTCGGTGTCGCGACTGACCCTGTCCTCGCGCAAGCCGGGCGACACTCACGGCTATCGCGTCGATGCGTCGGCCGGTCAGATCTCCGAACCGCGCGCCGAATCGATGCGTCCGGGCACGCGCGTCGAGGCCTGGGACCTGTTTTACAACGTGCCGGCGCGGCGCAAATTTCTCAAGGCGGAGCGTACCGAGTTCGGGCATATCGAGGACTGGGTGCGCTCGCTGGCGTTGGCGCGGCCTGAAGTCGAGTTCCGACTGAGCCACAATGGTAAATCGCAATTGCCGATCCGCGCGGCGACCAGTCCGGACGAAATGCGTGCGCGTTTGCGTTCGGTGCTTGGGCCGGAGTTCGCCGAGCGTGCTCTGGCGCTGGACGTGGAGGGCGCCGGTGCTCGCCTGCATGGTTGGGTGGGCCTGCCCACCGATGCGCGCTCGCAGGCCGACCAGCAGTACTTCTACGTCAATGGTCGGCTGGTGCGCGACCGGCTGATCGCTCATGCCGTGCGCCAGGCCTATAGCGATGTGCTGTTCCACGGTCGCCACCCAGCATTTGTGCTGTACCTGGACCTCTATCCGACGCGCGTCGACGTCAATGTGCATCCGGCCAAACACGAGGTGCGCTTCCGCGAGGGGCGTATCGTGCACGACATGATCTATCGCACCTTGCACGAGGCGCTGGCGCAGACGCGCGCGGGTGGGATTGGCAGTGGGATCGGTTCGCAGCAATCATCTGTTTCCGGGCTCATGCCCGACGCGACAGGTCCTTCGGCTTCGCCGCCGGTTCGGGGCTTTCAGCAGATGCCGATGCCGTATGCGCGCGTTGCAGAGCCATTGTCGACCTATCGGGCCTTGTATGCAGGCGATCCTGCGCCAGTCGCGCTGGATGCGTCGCAACCGCCCGAGGACGTGCCGCCGCTGGGCTTCGCCCTGGCGCAATTGCACGGCATCTTCATCCTCGCCGAGAACGACGCAGGACTGGTGCTGGTCGACATGCATGCCGCGCACGAGCGCATCACCTACGAGCGCCTCAAGGGCGCACTGAACGGCGCCGAAGTGCGCAGCCAGGCGCTGCTGGTACCACTGCAGATTGCCGTGTCGCAGCGCGAAGCCGATCTCGCCGAGACCGCCGACGCGCATTTCGGCTCACTCGGTTTCGAGGTGGTGCGCAGCGGGGTCGAGTCGATCAGCGTGCGCCGTGTTCCGACCGCGCTGGCCGACCTCAACATCGAGGCGCTGGTACGCGACGTGCTGGCGGATTTGCGTCAGCACGGCAGTTCCACCCGCATCGAAGAAACCCGCAACGAGTTGCTCTCGACTTTGGCGTGCCACTCGTCAGTGCGCGCCAACCGTCGCCTCAGCGTGCCCGAAATGAACGCGTTGTTGCGCGACATGGAAGCCACCGAGCGCAGTGGACAATGCAACCATGGGCGCCCGACGTGGGTGCAACTGGATAAGGCGGCGTTGGATCGGTTGTTTTTGCGGGGGCGGTGAGGGTGTCGCGCCCTCGCTGCGCTAGAGTGTAGCATTCTCTAGTCTGGCTAAATTGCGTGACATTCAAAACAGACTCAGGATCAGCTTGGTGAACACTATTCTCAAAGGAAAATTTCACTTGTGAGCGGATTTCTTTTGACGGTGGGTGTGCCGCGGTGGGGAGTTGAGCCGGCAGTTCAACAGTTGGGGGACGCGTACCAAGCGTCACTTGGATTTGTAAATGAACAAGACCACCTTTCTCTGTACTCGAAGCAGCAAAACGGTGATCTTGAAATTTTCGAGGACTCCGATCGTTTCAGTCTCGTTATTGGCGAGTGCTTTGCAAAAACGAATAACTCAATCCTGTCACACTCAATTCCGGTCCGGTCTACTGAAGCAATCCGATTGGCATTGGAAAGGATAGAGAACCTGAGGGGCGAGTATCTTTTACTGGAAATTGACAAACGTTTTGGGCGGATACGAATGCACTCAGATGCAGTTGGAGGTTTTCAACTGTTTTATTTAAGAAAGAATGCGATCTTTATTGCGTCGGATTCACCGACTGCCATCAAGAAGCTGGCTGAGGCGCTACGGATCAGTCAATGTGGCGTTAAGTCGGATTATTTGCCGCGCCTAGCAAATGCTTATCGGATTCCGCCCAATAAAAGCATCTATTGCGACATTGAAAGGCTTCCGGGTGGAGATATGTTGTCGGTAAGTGGTCGTGAGCGCTTTTTTACGCATTACCGTTATAAAGACGGTTCGATACAGTCGCTTGCTCAAGGCGGGATTCTCGATCTCGACTCCGTGGCCGAATTAACTGAAGCGGTTCTGTCGCAGGCCGTCGCAAGGAGTTTTTCAGGAGAGACGCATCTTTCGCTTAGTGGTGGTGCTGATTCACGGCTGTTGCTGTTTGGATTAAACCGATGCAATGTTGGGCCATTGAAAACCGTGAATGTCAGCTTTCCCGGCATGAAGTGCGATGAGCAGGATATTGCCGCTGGCGCTGCGTCGGCTTGCGGTGCATTTCATCGGCGGGTTAGGTTTGACACTGGGAATTACTGGGACCATATAGAAGAGATGAGCAAGATTCTTGAGAGTCCACCGTTTTCCACGTTGTACCACCTATGGATTACAATGCAAGAAAACCTGGGGGCGGGGAATCCGTATTGGACTGGAGGCTGGGGCGGGGATGAGGTATTCATTGGGCATCCCATTCAGGTGTTCAGCTGGCCGGCTCGCTGGCTTCGGAGCCCACGCAACTTGAGGTCCGTGTGGGACAATTGGCGAAAGACAAATACAGTTTCATCAATAGTGCGTCAAGCAGTTACACACCACCTCAAAGCGCGACCGAGACTGTTCCAAACGCGACGCAAGTTCCTAACGAAGTCGTTTTACCCGTGCATGTACACGATTGCGAAGGCGCGGGGTTATCGAATGCGGAAGCCGCTTTGCGACCTAGACTTGATGGCGCTAATGAGTCGGTATTCGAGTTGCATGATTCTGAAGGGCGGTACGCGTCGAGATCTAGAGTACGAGGTGTTGCGGGCGTTGGTTCCTGAGCAATACCTGCCTCCAATAGCGGGAAAGGTTAACTTTGATGATGCCATGGAGTATAGATCCGGGCGGCGTATGGCCAGTGCCAATGACTTGGACAGATTGCAAGGGGAGATAAACAGCATCTGGGCAAAGGTTCGGGGCTTTTAGAGTCCGTCGACAGGTGCCTCGTGCAGAATTTACGGCATTTTAATTTGATTAGTTAGTTTTTCTGCGAACCGGCAAATATCCATCCGTGCTCTTTCGAAATCGACGTCGAATTCCAAGGACACTGCCCGCGCGGCTTCGTCGAGTGTGGCTTCTTCATTGAAGACGGCCAGAATTCTCATAGCCACTTCATTTAATACCAGAATGTTCTCGCCCGCCATATCGAGTGCAACGCCAGTCCCATCATCAAGTTGATTGATCGTTAATCTTCGGGTACTCAACAAGTCCCGTAGAATCCAAGCACACTTTTCGTTGTCAATCATGGACCGGTCCTGGAGAAAATGCGGTTTAGAGCGTTATATTCCACCGCCCTGACACGCTTCTACTAATTTACGCATCGTGTCCGCAGGCGAATGAATCAAGTCCGTGCCAGTTTTGATGGACATGTGAGAAGTGGTATTGATCAACGTTTGCGCCGTACGCATTAGATTTTGCGTCAATTGCGGGAAGTCGTAACGCCACATACTCTGGAGACTTCCGCCAATTAATGCCTGCAATACGTTGGCCGGTGACGTTGATTCGGTATTTGTCCGAGCGCAACGCTCGTCATTTGTGGCCGGACACAGGACCCAGATCTGGTTAATTTCTGTGACTTGTGGATAACAGTCCTTTGTCGGGTCAACGCGAACGATGAGCCTGCCGTCTGTCGGCGCGCTGGTGGGTTCAAGTCCTAGGTGGTCTAGAATCAGAACTTTCGTCGCTTCTGATGGCCTCCACGAGAAGAAGGTGCGCATGCGCTCGGCTACCGGCCTGCATGGGTGCTGACCAACCGAGTCGTGTCTGGACGGGCAGCCCAAAGCCAACCAATCGTCACTTACGAGAGCGCCACCCGCCGCCAACGCTGCCGCAGATAGAATGGATTTTCCCGCGGCTTGGGGCGCCAAGACGAGAATGCCAGAATCGAAAACGCGGTAGGCAGCGGCGTGAAGAAAAAAGCTCCCTTGGGAACTCCACGCGTGGTCAATCATAATCCGGAGCGCTCTCGACGACATCTCGCGACCCAGAGTCAGATTGTCCTCCCTCGAAGCCAGTGTCGAGGATCCATCGGCATCAAGGATGACGCAGGTTCCTTCAGCGATCCACACCCGTCCACCACCGCCAGAAGAGAAAGACGCTTCTGGCGTGTCGCTTGCTGTGGACCTATGAGTTCCCGTTAAGATGAACTGCCGATCAGTGATAGCCGATGGGTGACGCTCCGCATAGGAATGCGCCTTACCCGAAGTGACGAACACATCACAACCGATAGTCGATCGGAATACAGCGTCCATCCAGCCTATGCTGGACCCTAGAGAGCGAGCGGCGTTATGGTCAGCCTCGGGCGGCAACCCATTACATTTGCTGCAACCCAAAGAGGCGAACCGGAAGGCGTGTGAAACACATCGACCCGAATTTTGAGATTTTCGGCGTCATTCACGTCAAAAAGTTGCTCGGTGTAACCTCGGCCCCACAAAGAGTTGATCGCTATACCCGCACCCACGACCCAGTTGGCTTGAGTGGGTGTAGTCGGCATCGACGCGCCTTGCCACGCCCACATAGCTGTGTTGAGAATGCTCGTCGACCCCGCCGCCGATGTGTCCGGATTCCCACGAATTCGCCCATCGAGTCCTAGTGAGATCTTCACTCGATTTACGCCAGCAGGGACGTCATACTCAACATTGTAGAACGTGCGTGGGCTGAAGTTCGTATTAGCGTTAAGCCCCTCAGCAACCAGTCCACCGCCGGCAGGAAATACGCAACCAGCGGAGTTCAAAGCAACAGTGACAGGTGCTTCTCGCTCTCGATCCAGGATTTCCACACCACGCGGCGTGAAATCCTGGACAGCCCGCTGAGTCATTTGCCACCATGTTAGACGGCCGCAACCCACATCATCACAATTAATCCAAGACTCTGCGCCGTTAGCAGGCGTCAGCGCATTTTGGCCCGCAACAGGGACCGAGTAAGCAAAAACGAGTATTAACAATGCAATATGCTTCATGGCTGTGTTCCATTTGCGACCGTAACGTCGCCGTCGTCGTTTGCTTGTAACCCAGAGCCCAGCACAGCAGCAACTAACTTTACGACCTCAAACTCTGGCATTTGATAGGGCTTTCGTTCCGTTGGCATGGGTACCCTGCTCCTTCGTTGTGCGGCTGTTAAATTGGGAGCATACTTACTCCGGAATACTTCTAGCAGCATACGGTTAATTTCTCCAAGGTGTCAAGCTTCAGCTTCTTTCGATGACACATGAGCTTGGCGGCCGGCGCCGCCGCATGCGAATGCGGCTACTGCCTTGTCGAGCGGAGTCCGCTCGCCGTTCGGCAAGGGTCGCGGCGGTCCGGGCGGCTGGATCATCCTGATCGAACCGGAACTGCACCTCGGTCGCGACGTCATCGCGCCCGATGTCGCCGGATGGCGTCGCGAGCGGATGCGGAAATTGCCTTAGACGACTTGGTTCGAGCTGGCGCGGGATTGGCTCTGCGAGGTGCTGTCGCGATAGACCTCGCGCATCGACCGCCAGATCAAGATGCGTATCTAATGCGTCGAATGGCCTGCCGAATCTGTGGATGGTCGATCCGCTGGCGCAGACGCTGGAGTGGTATCGCCTGGAGAACGGTCGCTGGCTGCTGCTGGCGACGCATGGCGGCGACAAGACCGTCGCCATCGAGCCGTTCGAGGCGGTGCCGACGGCGCTGGCGGGTTTGGGGGGAGTAGCTCTGATTTTTTGAGGGCATGGCTCCACCCGGTTGCAGGGCCGGGAGCGCCGGGCGCGGGCTACCGTATCGCGGAAGCGCGGTCTGGCGCGATCACAGCAATACATGGAAGATTGAAGCTCGTCCCCCGGCGGGAGTTGGAGTGCGCGGCGGCCTGCACAGCGCCCTTCAATTGGCGTCAGTTCGTGCCGCGCCGCACTTAGCGCGGCAGTCCGAGTTGGATGCTCAAGGCGTTTCCACCAACAAGAGATCGCTATTTGCGAGAGTACCGAGCTGACTTGTCAGGCGCGTCTTCGAGGCTGAAATGATCTGGTCGACCATTGCCTTCCTGCGCTGCCCGCCGACCATGACCAGTGCTTCACCTGGGTAGAGCCTATCGATGCTGCCTGTCAATGGAACAACGCCGACTCGGCCGAGGTGGCGGTTGGCCGAATCATTGCTCACGATGATCGCGGGGCGAGTCTTGCGCGTCTCGCTCGATGTAGTACGGTCGAACTCGACCCACCAGACCTCACCGCGTTTCATCTGACTCGTCTCCGGCGAGCGCATCGCACCAGGCCAGCGCTTCAGTTTCGCGGGTTTCATTGGCAGCCATGGCTTGGTAGCCGTCGTCCAGAGACGAATCGAGCACATGCGGGCGCAGCAGGTGCTCGATGAACTGACTCATGCGTCGCTTTCCGATTCTTCGGTACAAGCCTCCCTAGACAACTTCGTCGAGGGTGATGGTCATCCGTCGATGCATTGCGGTTTGCCTGAGCGAAGACACGTTGTCCGAATAGCACCACTGTTGCTTCGTGTCCTTTAAACGGTTCCAAAAGGGATACGCGCGTGCCCGGTCTACCAGAGCTGCTACTTCGTCCGCCAAGGCAAAGGGACCCACGAAATCCGAGACAGCCCGATCAAAAACCGCAGCTTCCCCCTGGCCGTGATAGATGTGTCGCGGCGCACGGCAACCGCCATTCTCAAGCAAGCAGGTGTTGCCAGGGCGTCCTGAACTCATCCGACCGGTCGCGGTGCACGCGTTGCTCTCACCGGAAATGACATAACCCGTTGAAATATATGGCGAGATGAATCCCTCTCCCCGCAAGTGGGGAGGAGGATTCGGCGCGCCGCGACTCCAAAGTTCGATGCGCGAACAAGCGCACCGACAGGGGCGACTGGGACTTCTCCTACAACCGCGGGCGTTTCCGCGGCACAATGTCGCCATGAGCACCGTTCCCAAATTCGCGACCTACGACGACCTACTCGACGCGCCAGAACACGTCGTTGCCGAGATCCTCGATGGCGTGATTCATACCCATCCGCGGCCGGGGCCGCGGCATGCGAATGCGGCCACCGCCTTGTCGAGCGAAATCCGCTCGCCGTTCGGCAGTGGCCGCGGCGGTCCGGGTGGCTGGATCATCCTGATCGAGCCGGAACTGCAACTCGGACGCGATGTCATCGTGCCTGATGTTGCGGGCTGGCGCCGCGAGCGAATGCCCAAGCTGCCGGAAACGGCGTGGTTCGAGCTGGCGCCGGACTGGGTCTGCGAAGTGCTGTCGCCGTCGACCGTGCGCATCGACCGCCAGATCAAGATGCGCGTCTATGCGGCGCATGGTGTGGCGAACTTGTGGCTGGTCGATCCGCTGGCGCAGACGCTGGAGTCTTATCGCCTGGAGAATGGCTACTGGGTGCTGCTGGCGACGCATGGCGGCGACGAGACCGTCGCCATCGAGCCGTTCGAGGCGGTGCCAACGGCGCTGGCGGAGTTGTGGGCGGAGTAGGTTTGCTTTCTGAGGCAGCGGGTTCAACCCGCGAGCCTTTGCTTTGATCTGCCAAGACAACAGCAAAGCAACGGCTCGCGGGGCGAACCCGCTCCCACAGAACCAAGCAAAGAGCTCGCCGGGTGAACCTGCTTCCACAGTCAAGCCGAAGTGCCGCGGCGGTGAGCGTGCTTCTGGTAGGTCCAGACTTGTCTGGACGCTTTTCGAGCGTCCCGGGGGGAATGCGTCCAGACAAGTCTGGACCCACCAGATCAAGAGCGTAGACAAGTCTGGAGCCACAAGGCCATCAGCGGTCGCGACCAACGCGTCGCTCCTACAATGGTCGAGGTTTCCAAGGCACAATGCCGCCATGAGCACCGTTCCCAAATTCGCCACCTACGACGACATTCTCGACGCACCGGGACACGTGGTCGCGGAGATTCTCGATGGCACGCTTCACACCCATCCGCGGCCGGCGCCGCGGCATGCGCGCGCGGCGGGGCGACTGCTTGGCAGGATCGACGATCCATTCGACCGCGGCCGCGGTGGTCCGGGCGGCTGGATTATCTTGATCGAGCCGGAGCTGCATCTCGGTCGCGATGTCATCGTGACTGATGTCGCGGGCTGGCGCCGCGAGCGGATGCCCAAGCTGCCGGAGACGGCGTGGTTCGAGCTGGCGCCGGACTGGGTCTGCGAGGTGCTGTCTCCATCGACCGCGCGCATCGACCGCCAGATCAAGATGCGCATCTACGCCGCGCATGGCATGCCGAACTTGTGGCTGGTCGATCCGCTCGCGCAGACGTTGGAGTCGTATCGCCTGGAAAATGGTCGCTGGGTGCTGCTGGCGACGCATGGCGGCGACGAGACCGTCGCCATCGAGCCGTTCGAGGCGGTGCCAACGGCGCTGGCGGAGTTGTGGGCGGAGTAGGTTTGCTTTCTGAGGCAGCGAGTTCAACCCGCGAGCCTTGGTCTTGATCTGCCTTTGTAGAGCGGAGCTTGCTCCGTTGCATTTGGCCATTCGACGCGTTACGTGAAGAGCAGCCGAGCAAGCTCGGCTCTACCAAAGCAGCCGAGCAAGCTCGGCTCTACAGGAGCGGGAGCGGCGCGGCTCTGTGCTTTTGTAGAGCGGAGCTTGCTCCGCTGCCTTTGGTCATTCGACGCGTTACGTGAAGAGCAGCCGAGCAAGCTCGGCTCTACCAAAGCAGCCGGGCAAGCTCGGCTCTACCAAGGCGGTTCAGGTCTCAAGATCGGCACTGGACTTGATCCACCGACACCACCAATGCGGGTAGTCCTCGATTCGCGTCACCAATCCGCGCCGCACGGGATTGGTTACGACGTAACGTGCCTGCGACTTCAGGTCTTCGTCGGCACGCAGTCGATGGTCGAAGTATCCGGCCTGCCAAACGGGACCAGAACTCGAGCGCAATCGATTGACTGCAATCGCGGACTTGGACTTCACTCTTTGGACCAGTCGATCCAGACGCTCGGCGTCATTCAATTGCATAAGCCAATGCAGATGGTCTGGCATGACGACCCAAGCGTGCGTTTCCGCGAGGTCGTCTTCGACACCCTTGATCTGATCGATCACCGCGTGGGCGAGGCTACGTTGCGTGAACATCGGGATGCGATCACGCGATACGGTCGTGATCACATACCAATGGCCTGGTTCGGAACGTCGTCCGACAAGCAGTCGTGGACTGGCCATGGGACGGCGTGCTTCCCAGTCACCAACAGACCTCCAGTGTGATCGTTGCCTGGCAGCCGAGCAAGCTCTACAGGAGCGGGCGCGGCGCGGTTCTGTGGTTTTGTAGAGCGGAGCTTGCTCCGCTGCATTTGGTTATTCGCCGCGTTGCGTGAAGAGCAGCCGAGCAAGCTCGGCTCTACCAAAGCAGCCGAGCAAGCTCGGCTCTACAGGAGCGGGAGCGGCGCGGCTCTGTGCTTTTGTAGAGCGGAGCTTGCTCCGCTGCCTTTGGTCATTCGACGCGTTACGTGAAGAGCAGCCGAGCAAGCTCGGCTCTACAGGAGCGGGCGCGGCGCGGCTCTGTGGTTTTGTAGAGCGGAGCTTGCTCCGCTGCCTTTGGTCATTCGCCGCGTTACGTGAAGAGCAGCCGAGCAAGCTCGGCTCTACAGGAGCGGGCGCGGCGCGGCTCTGTGGTTTTGTAGAGCGGAGCTTGCTCCGCTGCCATTGGTCATTCGACGCGTTACGTGAAGAGCAGCCGAGCAAGCTCGGCTCTACCAGAGCGGGCGCGGCGCGGCTTTGTGCTTTTGTAGAGCGGAGCTTGCTCCGCTGCCTTTGGCCATTCGACGCGTTACGTGAAGAGCAGCCGAGCAAGCTCGGCTCTACGACTGGACAACTACGCCCAACACTACGTCTGCAAGCGCCTCGACGCTCAGCTCAGCGCTGCGCAAATGCACTTCAGGCGCTTCGGGCGCCTCGTACGGCGCGTCGATGCCGGTGAAGTTGGGCAACTGGCCGGCGCGGGCGCGGGCGTAGAGGCCTTTGACGTCGCGTTGTTCGCAGATTTCGATCGGGGTGTCGACGAAGATCTCGACGAACTCGCCGGCGGGGAACAGGCTGCGCGCCAGTTCGCGTTCGGCGCGGTAGGGTGAGATGAAGCTGACCAGCACGATCAGCCCGGCGTCGGTCATCAGTCTGGCCACCTCGGCGACGCGGCGGATGTTTTCGACGCGGTCTTCGGGGGTGAACCCGAGGTCCTTGTTGAGGCCGTGGCGGACGTTGTCGCCGTCGAGCAGGTAGGTGTGGTAACCGAGCGCGTGCAGGCGGCGGTCGACCAGGTTGGCGATGGTCGATTTGCCGGAACCGGACAGGCCGGTGAACCACAGGCAGCGTGGTGTCTGGCCCTTGATCGTGGCGCGCGCCTGTTGGTCGATGCTGAGCAGTTGTCGATGGATGTTGGTTGCTCGCCGCAGCGCGAAACTCAGGGTGCCGCAGGCGACGGTGGCGTGAGTCTGGCGGTCGATCAGGATGAAGGCGCCCAGCGTGCGATTGTCGGCGTAGGCTTCGAAGGCGATCGGCGCGCTGACCGTGATGTTGCAGAACGCCACTTCGTTGAGTTCCAGCCGCTTGGCTGCAAGGTGTTCCTGGGTGTTGACGTCGACCTTGTGCTTGATCTCGCTGATCTGCACGCCGATCGTGCGTGTCGCGTGTTTCATCCAGTATTGGCGGCCGGGCAGCAACGGCGCATCGCCCATCCACAGTAGGTGCGCGGCGAACTGATCGGCGACTTCCGGTGGTCGGCGTGCCTCGACGATGACGTCGCCGCGACTGATGTCGATCTCTTCGCTCAGGGTCAGCGTGATCGCCTGACGGGGACCGGCGCGCTCGAGATCGCCGTCGGCGCTGACAATGCGCGCGACGGTGGATTGCTGGCCGGAGGGCAGGGTGGCGATGGCCATGCCCGGCGTGACCATGCCTGATGCGATGGTGCCGGCGTATCCGCGAAAACTCGAATCGGGTCGATTGACCCATTGCACCGGCAGGCGGAAACCGCGCCCGGCATCGCTGCCGGTGATGTCGGCTTGCTCCAGCAACTGTAGCAGCGTCGGGCCCGCATACCACGGCATCGAATCTGTTGCCCGCGTCACCTGATCGCCGGTCAATGCCGACATTGGCACGCAACTCACCTTGCTTATGCCCAGGTGTTCGGCCAGTTGCCGGTAGTCGGCGACGATCTGCTCGAATACATCCTGGCGGTAATCCACCAGATCCATCTTGTTGACCGCCAGGATCACCTGGCGCACGCCGAGCAGCGCGATGATGTAGCTGTGGCGGCGCGATTGCGTGATCACGCCCTTGCGCGCGTCGATCAGCACGATGGCGAGGTCGGCGGTGGAGGCGCCGGTGGCCATGTTGCGCGTGTACTGCTCGTGGCCGGGACAGTCGGCGACGATGAACTTGCGCTGCTCGGTGCTGAAGTAACGGTAGGCGACGTCGATGGTGATGCCCTGTTCGCGCTCGGCGCTGAGGCCGTCGACCAGCAGCGCAAAGTCGATCGCGTCGCCCTGGGTGCCGTGTTTGACGCTGTCGCGTTCCAGTGCGGCCAGTTGATCGTCGAACAGTTGCTGGCAGTCGTGCAGCAGGCGGCCGATCAGCGTGCTCTTGCCGTCGTCGACGCTGCCGCAGGTGATGAAGCGCAGCAGCGATTTGTGTTCGTGCTGGGTCAGGTAGGCGCGGATCTGCTCGGCGTGATCTGTCGTGGTGGTGATCTGATCCATCAGAAATAGCCCTCCTGCTTCTTCTTCTCCATCGACGCCGTCGGGTCCTGGTCGATGACCCGGCCCTGGCGCTCGGAGGTGCGCGCGACCAGCATTTCGGCGATCACGGCTTCCAGCGTGGCGGCGGTTGAATCGATGGCGCCGGTCAGCGGATAACAGCCCAGCGTGCGAAAGCGCACCGAACGCAGTTGCGGCGTTTCGCCCGGCGCCAGCGGCAGGCGATCGTCATCGACCATGATCAGCGCGCCATCGCGTTCGACCACCGGACGCTGCGCCGCGAAGTACAGCGGCAGCACCTCGATCTGCTCGCGATAGATGTACAGCCAGATGTCGAGTTCGGTCCAGTTGGACAGCGGAAACACGCGCACGCTCTCGCCCTGGTGCACGCGCGTGTTGTAGATGTCCCACAGTTCCGGGCGCTGGTTCTTCGGGTCCCAGCGATGGCCGCTGCTGCGGAAGGAGAACACGCGTTCCTTCGCACGCGACTTCTCTTCATCGCGGCGCGCGCCACCGATTGCAGCATCGAAGCGGTACAGATCCAGCGCCTGCTTCAGCGCCTGGGTCTTCATCACGTCAGTGTGCACGGTGGCGCCGTGGCTGATCGGCGAGATGCCCTGGCGTACGCCGTCCTGGTTGATGTGTACCTTGATGTCGATGCCGTAGCGCGCCGGCAGGCTGTTGCGGAAGGCGATCATCTCGCGGAACTTCCACGTGGTATCGACGTGCAGCAGCGGAATCGGCGGTTTGGCCGGATAGAAGGCCTTGCGCAACAGATGCAGCAGCACCGAGCTGTCTTTGCCGATCGAATACAACATCACCGGGTGCTGAAACTCGGCCGCGACCTCGCGAAAGATGTGGATGCTCTCGGCTTCGAGGCGATCGAGGTGGGTGAGTTGGTGTGGGGGGATCATCGAATGGCGGTCCTTGCCGGGGTGCCTTTGTAGGAGCGACGTGTACGTCGCGACCGCACGTCGAACGCCGGGCCTGACGGTCGCGACGTACAAGTCGCTCCTGCAACGGCACCGTAGTCGCGCGGTATGGTCAAGTATGTGCTCAGGGCTCGACACGGGTCGCATGACTTGCCGGATTGAGCATATGTCAGGTGGTGCGCTTGTCTTTGCAGGGCCACGGGCCTGCGTGGCCGCTCTTGTTGTTGGCGCCTGCGGCGCGAAAGCGGCGCCGCAGGCGCGGCGCCCTCCCCGCGTCGCGCCCTTTCGGCCTACGGTTGCAACACCTCACCGGCGCAGATCACCACATCGGCCTTGCGCAGCGCGAACAAACCGACGGTGACCACGCCCGGCACCTGGTTCAGGTCGCGCTCCAGTTGCTCCGGGTGGACGATCTTGAGGCCGTGCACGTCGAGGATCAGGTTGCCGTTGTCGCTGGTGAAGGAATCGCGCAGCACCGGGTGGCCGCCCAGCTTGACGATCTGGCGGGCGACGAAGCTGCGCGCCATCGGGATCACCTCGATCGGCAACGGGAAGTTGCCGAGCAGTTCGACGCGCTTGCTTTTGTCGATCAGGCAGACGAACTTGCGACTGGCGCCGGCGATGATCTTCTCGCGCGTCAGTGCGCCGCCGCCGCCCTTGATCAGGCGGAAGTGGGCGTCGCACTCGTCGGCGCCGTCGATGTAAACCGGCAGATCGCCGGTGCTGTTGAGATCGAGCACGCGGATGCCGTGCTGCTTGAGCAGTGCGGTACTGGCTTCGGAGCTCGATACCGCGCCTTCGATGTCGAACTTGCGCTGGGCCAGCAGCGGAATGAACTGGTTCACCGTCGAGCCGGTGCCTACGCCGATGACGGCGCCATCCTCGACGTAGCGCATGGCAGCTTCTGCCGAGCGGCGTTTTTGTTCGTCCTGGTGCATTGCGCGTCCCCAAAATCCCGAGGGCACGAGTCTACCGTGCGCCGTTGCTCCGGCATCTGATCCTGGTAGAGCGGAGCTTGCTCCGCTGCGGCATTTGATCCTGGTAGAGCGGAGCTTGCTCCGCTGCGCTTGGACAGGCAAAGGCAGCGGAGCAAGCTCCGCTCTAAAAGGGCGAAGGCAGCGGAGCAAGCTCCGCTCTAAAAGGGCGAAGGCAGCGGAGCAAGCTCCGCTCTACGAGGGCGCCGGGCCGATGATCGCCTGCCACTGGGCATCGCTGACGGGCAGCACCGACAAGCGGTTGCCGCGCTTGACCAACGCGAAATCGGACAGTTCGGGAAGGGTCTTCAACAGGTCGAGTGGCAGCGGCGTCTTCAGCTTGCGCACGAATTCGACTTCGACCGCCGACCAGCGTGGGTCGTCCGCCTTGCTGGCGGCGTCGAAGTAGTCGCTCTCGGGGTTGAACTGAGTGGGATCAGCGAACGCCTGGCGACGGATTCGGGCAATCCCGACGACGCCGGGTACGGCGCAACTGGAGTGGTAGAACAGCACCTCGTCGCCGACCTGCATGGCGCGCAGGTAGTTGCGCGCCTGATAGTTGCGCACGCCGTCCCAGACTTCGCGCTTCTTGCGCTTGAGGTCGTCGATCGAAAACACATCGGGCTCGCTTTTCATCAGCCAGTAGGGCATCGGCTTCCTTCCAGGGCACTCGGCAGGTGATTGGTTCTTCTGTGGGAGCGACCTTGTGTCGCGAGCTCCAGCGACCAGGGCTTGCGATCAGTCGTTCGCGGCCAGCGGGCTGCGCTGGGACGCGCCGACGACGATCACCTCGCGTTCGGTCACCACCAGATCCAGCGGCACATCCCACTCGGCCATCGGAATACGCTCGACCTCCTGGCAAGCGTAGCCGATGCCGATCAACCACGGCGGCGGCACCTGCGTACGCCGGAACGCAAGCGCGCGGTCGTAGAAGCCTGCGCCGGAACCCAGCCTGCCGCCGGCATCGTCGAAAGCCAGAAGGGGCAGCAGGATCACGTCCATGCTGTCGGCTGGCACCAGTTCGGCGACGTCGACCAGCGGCTCGGGGATGCCGAAGCGGTTGGTCATCAGGCGTTTGGCCTGGCCGCACCAGTGCGCAAAACGCATGTCGGGCGCGCTGTGCTCGATGTGCGGCAGGTACACCGACCGACCACGTCGCAAGACCTCGTCGAGCGTCGGCGCGAGAGACATTTCGCTGGCCACCGCGGCGTAACCACCAACGCGCCCGGCCTGCGCAAATACCGGCAGGTCGTGCAAGCGATCACGCAACGCCAGAGCGGCGTGTTCGCGTTCGTCGGTGTTCAGTGCCCGACGCGCCTCGCGCGCCTTCTGGCGCAACTCATGGCGCAAGCATTCTGCATCTGGATGCAAATCAGGGTCCTCCGCCGATGCCGATGCGGGTCTCACGACCTTGATCCGTAGGATCAGGTGGGAAGAAGAGAGCCATTAAAGGCGGTCCGCTGCTAGGCGGACAAGCACATGCGTGGCTTGAAGCTCTTCCCAGGGTCGAAAAACAGGGTCAAGGTATATTGCGGACGCGCTGTCGAACAACGCAGAGGACGCAGTTGCATCTTACGTGCGCGCGAGCGCGGCCTCAAGCCTGGCGTTCAATTTGCGCAACTCGTCACCGACGTCGACGCCGACCTGCTTCAGCTCGGTGCGCGCCTGCAACGACTCATGGGCGATGTTCAACGCGGCCATCACGGCGATGCGTTCCAGCCCCACCAGCTTGGCCTTGCTGCGGATCTCGCGCATCTTGCCGTCGAGATAGGCCGCAGCCTCGATCAGGCTGCGTTGTTCCTCGGGTGGGCAGGCGATGGCGTAATCGCGATCGAGGATGGTGACGTTGAAAGCCTGCTGGCTCATCCGTTCTGCTCCAGCGCCTTCAAACGCGTGATCATCGCCTCGACGCGCGAGCGCGCATGTTCGTTCTTTGCCAACAGCGCCGAGCGCTCCTGCGACAGTTGCTCGTGCGCGGCGCGCAGCGTGAGATTTTCCTCATGCAGGCGCGTATTGGTGCTGAGCAGGCGATCAAGCTTGTCCGCCAGCGACTTGAGTTCGCCTTCCACTGCCAAAGGTTCTGCCATGGTTGCCGAAGCCGTTCGGGTGCTGGCGTCAGTCTATACCATGACCCGGCGCCAGCACTGACTCCAGCGGCTCGTTTGTCAACTCTCAGGGACCATGTGGGGGGATCATCGGGGATCCACGCCGCAAGCTTGCCAATGTAGACCAAAGGACCCCTGAACCAACGCCCGCGAAAGCGATCACGACGGCGAGCATCGGGAGTCCATATCGGGGCTCGACGTGCAAGGGCAAGTACATCAGCCACACGAGTGGGACGAACGCCATGGCAGGCAGCGCCCATGAGACGCGTCGTCGCCACAGGACAAATGCGCCAATGGCACCCAGAATCAGGCAGGCGAGGGCATATGCGCCGTGCGGTTCCGGATCTCGATACAACGGGTGTCTGTCCTGATATCCAAGTCTGGGCAGCTTGAGTATCCAGTCTGCAAGGGTGCCCGCCGGATCGGCACGGATTCGCTCGACGGCGAGATCAAAAAACTGCTGGTCGATAGTGCGGATCGCTACAGAACCCTGGCGAGATGCGGACAAGAAGTCGTCCACCAACAACTGCGCCTGCTGGTGCTCATTCGGGTGAAGGAAAATCTCCTTGGGCAGTTCGTCCCATTTGCGAAGTGGATGTCTACCCTCGAAGCTGCCCCAGAACAGGTTGTACCCCAGCCCGCCGACGCTGATGAACGGACTGCCAAATGTCGTCTGGTTTCGCGCGATCCACGGCGCGACGGCGAGTGCTATCCCTGCGACCAGGGCCAGCACGGGGGTAAATCGAACCGAACGACGCCAATGCACGACAGCCAGAACGACTGCCAGCGTTACACTGAGAATTAGGTATTCAGGCCGACACAATGCAAGCAGCCCCCACAAGATGCCGCCTGCGCCGAATGCCCAACTACAGACGTCGCGCATTGCTCGCGTAGTGACCAGGATTGCGGCAACGGCGAGGAAACTCGCGAGCGTCTCTGTCAGGATCGCGCCGGAGAAATACCCATGGTAAGGAGATGTCGCATAGATGGCCGCGCTGAACAGTGCGGGAAGCTGCCACCGGGGGGTCAGCAAACGCGCAAGCAAAAACAGCATCAGGCAGGTGGCTGTGTCCAGTATTGCCTGGATGACCCGAACAAGCCGAAAAGTCATCTGCATCTGCAGCGCAGAAAGTTGCCCCGTCAGTCCATTTGCCTTGTAGATACCGGCCAGGAAAATGGGGTACAGCGGAGCACGCGTGGCAGCCGGCAAGTAGAGCTGTGGGTCCGGTGGATTGACGCCCAAGCCTTTGGCGCCACCAAAATCCGTCATAGAGTAACCGTTGCCCTGTGCGAGGTTGTAGCCGATCGCGTGATAAGCCCAGGAATCGCCAAAGGGACCCAGACCGTTACGCTGGGCCTCGAGGCCGCCGAGCAACGGACTCACTCGTAGCAGCAGCGCCGTCGCGAGAATCAAGAACAGCAAGAGCAGGTCGATCCTCGCTCTCCTGGATGCTGACGCCGCTTTCCGCTGAGTCGCGTCATCCATGGCTCATCGGACGATCGCGCAACGCGACGGACTTGGACCAAGCAGTCGAGGACTTCATCTCCACAGCACCGCCTTCACCGCCGGTCGTTCGGCTTCGATGCGGATGAACCACAGCATTGCCGCCGCGATCAGCTTCACGCCGACCGGCAGGGCGATGTACACGATCACCAGCGCCGCAGTGTTGTATTGGCCGTCGCCCGGATTGAAGCCGAGCAGATCGAGGATCGGCAGCGACGCGGCGGCGCCGATGGCGGTCGCCAGTTTGGTGCACAGTGCCCACAAACCGAAGTAGGCCCCGGTGGCGCCGCGCGAGTCCTTGCCTTCTTCGGCATTGATGACATCGGCGAGAATCGCTGGCGGCAAGCCGTAGTCGGCGCCGATGCCAAGGCCGGTGACCACCGAGATGGCGATGAACCAGCCGATGTCGCCGGCGCCGAGAAACGCCGCCGAGGCCATCGCGACGGCGGTAACCACCACGCCGATGAACCATGCCGAGGCCTTGCTCAAGCGCCGCGACAGAAACATCCACAGCGGCACGCTGGCGGCGCCGGAAACGAAGTAGGCGAGCAGGATCATGCCGGCCTGGAGCTTGTTGCCGCCGAGCACGTGCTCGACATAGAACAGCATCACGCTGACGGCAATGCCGAGCGCCGAGCCATTGACCACGAACACCGCCAGCAAGCGCCGATACAGCGGGTTCTTCAGCGGCGCCAGGAAGTTGCCGATGATCGTCGAGCCCGGTTTGCGGATCACCGGCCCGTGCACCGAAGGCGGCGAGTACAGCAGCGTCGGCAGCGCGGAGAGTACCGCGATGGGCAGATAGACGATCCCGAGCCACTGGTAACCTGCCGCCTCGCCAAAGCGCGCGGTCAGAAAGGTCGGCAGCACCACCGCCAGCATCATGCCGGTGAGGCCGAACACTTCGCGTCCGACGGTCACCCGCGTGCGTTCGTTGTAGTCGTCGCTGAGTTCGGCGCCGAGTGCGTGATAACTGATCGACACGCCGGCATAACCGAGGTGCACCAGCACCAGCGACACGAACAACCAGACGCTGAGCGCGGTCGAATTCGGGTTTGAACCGTCGGCGCCGGGATGAAACATGGCCGGCGGATCGAACAGCATGAAGAAACCGATGATCATCAGCGGCACCATCGATGCGACCAGCATCAGGCGGCCGTTCTTGCGATGGGTCAGGCGGTCGCTGATGTAGCCGAGGATCGGATCCTGCACCGCATCGATGATGCGCGACACGATCAGGATCGGGCCGATCAGCGCCAGCGAGAGCTTGAGCACCTCGCCGTAGTAGTGCGCGACGTTCAGCACCACCGGCAGGGCCGCCATCGCCAGCGGCAATTGCAGCGCGGAGTACGCCGCAAGGCGACCGAATCCGATGTGGACCCGGGTGTTGCCGGCGATCGGCGTCGGTGAACTCAAGCGCGCTCCGTCATGTCATCAATGGATTTGGGGTCGTCGTGCATGCGCGGCTGAATCACGGGTCGGGTCGTCATTGCGAGGAGCGTAGCGACGAAGCAAACGCTTCATCCGCGAAGCGCATCCAGCGACGCTTCTTCGCTTTCACCAGACAAGAGGCAAAACCGGGAAGTGTCACTGGATTGCTTCGCTACGCTCGCAATGACGAGATTCGAGGTTCATCTGCGGTCCGGACAATCCTTCGTCCACCCTCCGGAGAATACGCACCTACCGGGTATGCAAAGTGTGTCGATCGACGTCGTTGGTGCGATCGCGCCGAGCTGCCGCCTCAGTGACGGAAATGCCGCACGCCGGTGAACACCATGGTCATGCCATGTTCGTCGGCCGCCTCGATCACTTCCTTGTCGCGCATCGATCCGCCGGGCTGGATCACGGCGCGGATGCCGGCCTTGGCGGCAGCGTCGATGCCATCGCGGAACGGGAAGAACGCGTCCGACGCCATCACCGAGCCGGGCACCGTGAGGTTGGCCTGGCGTGCTTTCCAGCCGGCGATCTCGGCACTCACCACGCGGCTCATCTGGCCGGCACCGATGCCGATCGAGCGGCCATCACGGGCGTAGACGATGGCGTTGGACTTGACGAACATCGCCAGCTTCCAGGCGAACATCAGGTCGGCGAACTCCTGCGCCGACGGCGTGCGCTGCGAAACCACGCGCAGGTCCTGCGCATGCAGACGGTCGCGGTCGACATCCTGCACCAGCAAGCCGCCGGCGATGCGCTTGATGTCGCGGTAGATCGGTAGCGCCAGTGCCGCAGGCAGTGCGCCGGTCGCAAGCACACGCACGTTGGGCTTGCTCGCCAGCGCCGCCAGCGCCATGTCGTGATAGCTCGGCGCGATCACCACTTCGATGAACTGGCGCTCGACGATGATGCGCGCAGTGTCGCCATCCAGCGGCTGGTTGAAGGCGATGATGCCGCCGAAGGCCGACACCGGATCGGTGGCGTAGGCGCGTTCGTAGGCGTCGGTCAGCGTCGTCGCCACCGCCACGCCGCAGGGATTGGCGTGCTTGACGATGACGCAGGCCGGCTCGTCGAATTGCTTGACGCATTCGAGCGCGGCGTCGGCATCGGCGAGGTTGTTGAACGACAGCGTCTTGCCTTGCAGCACGGCGGCTGCGGCAACGCTGCCGGACGGCAGCGAGTGTTCCAGGTAGACCGCCGCCGCCTGGTGCGGATTTTCGCCGTAGCGCAGTGTCTCGCCGCGGCGCAGCGACAGATGCAGAGTGGGCGGGAAGGGCTGCGGCGCTTCCGGATCGGCAGCACGCGCGCCGAGATACTCGGCAACCTGGCCGTCGTAGCGAGCGGTGTGGGCGTAAGTCGCTGCCGCCAACCGGCGCCGCTGCGCCAGCGTGGTACCGCCTGCTTTAAGTGCAGCACTGATCTCGGCGTAATCGGCAGGATCGACGATCACCGCGACGCGTTGATGATTCTTCGCCGCAGCACGCAACATCGCCGGCCCGCCGATATCGATGTTCTCGACGGCATCATCGTAGGCGCAATTCGCTTTGGCCACCGTGGCAGCGAACGGATAGAGATTGACCACGACCAGGTCGATCGCCGCGATAGCGTGGTCGCGCATGACCTGATCGTCGACGCCGGTGCGTCCAAGCAAGCCACCATGGATCTTCGGATGCAGCGTTTTGACCCGTCCGTCCATGATCTCCGGGAATCCGGTGACCTCGCTGACGTCGGTGACGGCCAGATCGGCTTCGCGCAGGGCCCGCGCCGTGCCGCCGGTCGACCACAGCTCGACGCCGTGCGCCGCCAGTTCGGTCGCCAGTTCGACAAGGCCGGTCTTGTCCGACACGCTGAGCAGCGCGCGCCGGATCGGTTGGCGGATAACGGTGGTCATGGGTGCCTCGATGGGACGCTTCATCGGGGCGGCGATGCTGCGACAGTCGCCTGTTCAGCGCAAGCTGCCTGGATCTGGCGCGAGATCATCGACAGCCGCTGCGCTTGTCGCTCAGTGCGCGATGCCCAACTCGTCCAGCTTCTTGCGCAGCGTCGCCCGGTTCATGCCCAGCAGTTCGGCCGTGCGCGTCATGTTGCCGCCACAGTGACGCAATGCTTCTTCCAGCACCGGCCGCTCCACCTGGCGCAGCATCAGGTTGTAGAGATCGGTGCACTGGGTGCCGTTGAGGTCCTGCAGGTAACGTCGCACCACGCGTGTCGCCGCATCGCGCAGGGTCGATTCGCTGCGCATCGGTTCCGGGCTGCGATCCTGCGACATTGCGACGGTCATCCGAGTCATCCTTGCCTTCAAGGGCAAAAGCACCCGCGCCGCGCAAGCGCAGCGTCAGGGAAAGTGATGGAAATTGCGAACGGTCAGGATAACCCCAACGAAGCCACGCCCGTCAATCGATTTCAAAAACTTCCGACGAAACGCTGTCGAAGTTGGCAGTTTCGGTTGAGCCGAGCTTGCACTGCTGCTCTCGGTGATGCCAAGCCGAGCAAGCTCGGCTCTACAAGAGCCCAGGCTCCGCTGCTCTTGCCCTTGTAGAGCGGAGCTTGCTCCGCTGCTCCTGGTCATGCCAGGCAAGCGCGGCTCTGCAGAAGCCGGAGCGGCCGAATCCGACCGGCCGCTCAGCGCGTCTGGAAAATGACGATGGTCTTGCCGGCCACCGAGATCTTGCCGTCGACTTCCAGTTGCTTCAACACGCGACCGACCATCTCGCGCGAACAACCGACGATGCGGCTGATCTCCTGGCGCGAGATGCGAATCTGAGTGCCCTGCGGATGGCTCATCGCGTCCGGTTCTTCGCACAGGTCGACCAGGGTGCGGGCGACGCGACTGGTGACATCCATGAACGCCAGGCGCGACACCTTGCGACTGGTCTGCAGCACGCGTTTGGTCAGTTGCGAGGCGATCGCGAACAGAATGCGCGGGCACTCGTCCTTGAGCGGGCCGTCGAACATCTGGAACAGGCGTTCGTAGCTGATTTCGGCGAGCTCGCACGGCGTGCGCGAGCGCACCAGCACCTCGCGTTTCTCCGGTTCCATGAACAGACCCATTTCGCCGATGAAGTCGCCCTCGTTGACGTAGGCGAGGATCAGTTCGCGCCCCTCATCGTCCTCGCTCATTACCGCCAGCGAGCCTTCGATGATGTAGTACAGCGTGTTGGCCATGTCGCCGGGACGGATGATCGGCGACTTCGACGGATAGCGACGACGATGGCAATGGGCCAGGAAACGTTCGATGTGCTGTGGCTCCGGCGCCAGCGGCCGCGCCGCGTTGAGCTTGCGCAGGCTGGCCTGCAGCGAGTAACGCAGCAACGACTTTTCCGGCTTGGCAATCGAGCTGGCCATCGCGTTTCCCCTGCGCGGTTCGAGCGCTCCGGTTATAGCACTCCGCGACTCCGCCAGGTCGCCGCGCTGCGCTTGCCTTCGGTGGGACCCCGGCGCACCCCTTCGGTGCGCAATTTCGAGCGCAAAACATGCGGGGCACATTGCGGAAGCGGGCGTGTCCCGCAAACTCTGGACAAGCCTGCCGGCTGCGGCGACGAGCAATCCCACGGCTGCAAGCGCACCCATCCCGCCGAATCTGGCTGAACGGTCATCTGACTGTAGTGTCGTACTCGGGTTTCTTGCCCCATAATCCGCGCCCCGCGCATCCGGCCACGGCCCACGCGTTCTTTCGACTTCGTTGGGAGACCACCATGGTCAAGCCGATTCCTCGACTCAAGCTGCAGGGGTTCAACAACCTCACCAAGGCCTTGAGTTTCAACATCTACGACATCTGCTACGCGGTCACCGAAGAGCAGCGCAACCGCTACATCGAGTACATCGATGAGGCGTACAACGCCGAACGCCTGACCGAGATCCTGACCGAAGTCGCCGACATCATCGGCGCCAACATCCTCAACGTCGCGCGCCAGGACTACGATCCGCAGGGCGCCAGCGTGACCATCCTGATCTCCGAGCAACCGGTGATCGATCGAGCCGACGTCGGTCGCGAGATGCTCAAGGATGCGATGCTCGAACAGCCGGACGAGCCGGAAGAAACGAGCGTGGTCGCGCACCTGGACAAAAGCCACATCACCGTCCACACCTATCCGGAAAGCCATCCGTTCAACGGCATCAGCACCTTCCGCGCCGATATCGATGTCGCCACCTGCGGCGTCATCTCGCCGCTGAAGGCGTTGAATTACCTGATCGACAGCTTCGAGTCGGACATCGTGATCATGGATTACCGCGTGCGCGGCGCCACCCGCGACGTGCGTGGCCGCAAGCACTACATCGATCACAAGATCAATTCGATCCAGGATTTCCTCAGTCGACCGATCAAGAATCGCTACGAGATGTTCGACGTCAACGTCTACCAGGAGAACATCTTCCACACGAAGATGCACATCAAGGAATTCGACCTCGACACTTACCTCTTCGAGGCGACCAAGAACGAGCTGTCGTTCAAGGACCGCGGCCGCATCGAGGGCCAGGTTCGCCGCGAGATCGGCGAGCTGTTCCACGGGCGCAACCTGGACTGAGGCGCTCCTGCGTAGGTTGGGCACAGCTCCAACGTGCCCAACAACGACGCACCTCGTTGTTGGGCACGTTGGAGCTGTGCCCAACCTACGCCGGCTGGACTGAGGCTGTTGTGGGTCCGGGCCTTGTCCGGACGCTATTGGTCACGGGCCTCGCGATCGCTGTTGTGGGTCCAGACTTGTCTGGACGCTCTTCCAGATGCCGACGCGAAGCGCTGTTGATTGAGTGGGTCCAGACTTGTCTGGACGCTCTTCTTGTACTGAAAGCCGACAGCGTCCAGACAAGTCTGGACCCACAAAAGCCTCGCTCCCCGTTGCCGGCTGTCAGACCCGGTACGCCACCGCCCGCAACGCGTCCGCCGCAACCTGCATCAACTGCGGCAACGGCCACGGCAGCTCCATCGCCCCACGCGCCTGCGCGTTGGCGCCGTGCTCGATTTCGTCGGATTTCATCTGCTCCAGCACCGCGCGCGTGCGCTCGTCGCCGTCCGGCAGGCGCGTCAGGTGATCTCCCAGATGGCTCTCGACCTGACGTTCGGTCTCGACCACGAAACCGAGGCTGAGACGGTCGCCGATCAGACCTGCCGTAGCGCCGATGCTGAAGGCGCCGGCATACCAGAAGGGATTGAGCAGACTCGGACGACTGCCGAGTTCGTGCAGGCGCGCTTCGCACCAGGCCAGATGGTCGCCCTCCTCGCGCGCCGCCTGGGTCAGGTGCGCGCGCAGTTCCGGATCCCGTGCCACTGCCGCCTGACCGTAATACAGCGCTTGCGCGCAGACCTCGCCGGCGTGGTTGATGCGCATCAGGCCGGCCACATGGCGACGCTGCGCCTCATCGAATTCCATGCGTGGGTGGGCCGCGCCCGGACTCGGGCGATCGGGCGTCTCCGCCGGCGCAAAGACGGTGCGCAGTGCGCGATCGGTTTCGGCCAGCAGGCGGTCGAGATTGGAGGTTTCGCGCAGGGGGCGGGTTGGTGGGCTCATTGGGGCCGACTCGACAAACGATCGGCCAAGAATGCCACTGGATGCAGCAGCGGCAGCGTGACGCCGCGCAAGGCCAAACGCTCCTGCAAATGCATCGCGCAGCCGACATTGGTGGTTGCGATCGCGTCCAGTTGCAGCGTGGCGATGGCGTCGACGATCGACAGCGCCAACGCGTCGGCTTGTTGGGGATGCGCCAGCAGATGTGGTCCCGCAGCGCCGCAGCAGCCAAGGCCGCTGGAGATCGCGATCACCTCGACTCCCGGCAGCAGCGCCAACACGCGGCGCGCGGTATCGGCGTCGCCGACCGAGTGGCGATGGCTGCACGGCGCAAACAGGCCGATGCGCGCGGGCAGGGTGCGCAATCGGCCCAACCAGAACGACTGTCGATCGAGCAGCCAGCGGCTGGCTTCGGTGATGCGGACCGAATCCGTCGCCGCGCGTCGCAACGCGTCGATGCAACCACTGTCGAGCACCACCACCTCGCGTGTACCGGCTGTCGTCCACTGAACCTTGTTGTTATCGGCCAACGCATCGGCATCGACCGTGGCGCCGACATGGCGGGCGATTGCGCCGCAGCAGAACTGGGCCGATAACGGTCGCAGATCGAGCCCGAAGGTTCGCGCCACGCGCAGCAACGCGTGCTGCGCCTCGCTGTCGAGGCTGCGCGCCACGCAGCCGCTGAACATCACGACGTCTGCTGGCCCCTGCGGCCGGGCAGCCACCGCGCGCCCGGCGCGCAGCAACCAGCGCGCGCGCCGACCGAGTTGCCGCGTCGCCCGCGGAAATTTTCGCGCGATCCCGCCTGCCGCAGCCAGCGCCGCTGCGGCGATCCAGGGACGTTGCGCCGCGCGCTCTCCGAAGCTGGCCGGCGTTGCGTTCGCCGCGCGGATCAGCGCCCGCGCGCCCTCGATGATCTCGCCGTAACGCACTTGCGCCGGGCAAACGCACTCGCAGGCGCGGCACTGCAGGCAGGATTCGAGCGACTCGCGAATGGATTCATCGACCGCGGTAGCGCTGTCCAGCGTCTTCGCCAGCGCGATCCGTCCGCGCGGCGAAAATTTCTCCATTCCGCTCAGCCGAAACGTCGGGCAGTGCGGCAGGCACAGCCCGCACATCACGCACTCGTCGGCGAGCGCCTTCAAGCCTGTTCCATCGCGCATCCACAGCCTCGTTGCAGGAGCGACGTGCACGTCGCGACCGACGCCTGATGCTAACCAACTGCGGGTCCGGTGGCTGCGCCCTCGCTACTGGTGGGTCCAGACTTGTCTGGAGGCTTCTGACTCGCCTGCACGAAACGCATCCAGACCAGTCCGGACCCACAAATCCGGCACCGCGAACTTCGCGTACACTCCGCCCCCGCCCTGGCGCAGACTGAACAATCGGGTCCTGACGCCGGCCAGGGGGCTTGCACGCTCGGCAAGCGCCATCTAAACTTGTCGGTCTTTGTAAGGCAAGGTCCAGGGAAGGTCCCCATGATGACGGTAAGCGCGAAAGCAGAGACCGTAAAGCGCGATTGGTTTCTGGTGGACGCCACGGGCAAGACGCTCGGCCGGCTGTGCACGGAGCTTGCGTCGCGTCTGCGCGGCAAGCACAAGCCCATTTACACGCCGCACTGCGACACCGGCGATTACCTCGTGGTGATCAACGCCGAAAAGATCAAGGTGACGGGTAACAAGCTGAACGACAAGTTGTACCACCGGGTCACCGGGTACATCGGCAACATCAAGACGACCCCGTTGAAGAACCTGATGGCCTCGCACCCGGAGCGCGCGATCGAAATCGCCGTCAAGGGCATGCTGCCGAAGGGTCCGCTCGGTCGCGACATGTACCGCAAGCTCAAGGTTTACAGCGGATCGGTGCATCCGCATACGGCGCAGCAGCCCGCCGTTCTCGACATCGGATAAGGATAGGGTCATGGCGATTACGCAGTACTACGGCACCGGCCGTCGCAAGTCCTCCGCCGCACGCGTGTTCCTGCGTCCGGGCAAGGGCCAGATCACCGTCAACGACAAGACGCTCGACGCGTTCTTCGGTCGCGAGACGGCGCGCATGGTCGTCAAGCAGCCGCTGGAGCTGACCAAGCTCGGCGACCGCTTCGATGTGCTGGTCACCGTCGAAGGCGGCGGCATCACCGGCCAGTCCGGCGCCATCCGCCTAGGTCTCTCCCGCGCTCTCGTCGAATACGACGAGAACCTGAAGAGCGATCTGCGCAAAGCCGGTTTCCTCACGCGCGACGCTCGCGAAGTCGAGCGCAAGAAGGTCGGCCTGCACAAGGCACGCCGCGCCACGCAGTACAGCAAGCGCTAAGACTGCACCGCAGGACATTGGGAGATCGTCCAACGGTAGGACAACGGACTCTGACTCCGTTTATCTAGGTTCGAATCCTAGTCTCCCAGCCATCGACAGGGGCCTCGCTTATGCGGGGCCTTTGTTTTTTCAAGGACTTAGACCCGTCTAGCTCCGCCTGAGCTTGCACCCGGCGCCTCTTTGGCGACCACGGGTGGTTCAGATGTACCCACAATGCTCCCACATTGCACGCAAACGACAGGTCTACTACTACCGGCGCAGGGTGCCATGTCCTGGCGCTGGTGAAGTCGCGCTATCGCTGCGGACCCGGAACTTTCGGGAGGCGCAGTATCTGGCTAGTCTGCTGGACCTTCGATTCCTGACGCTGACTGCGGAGCCCTGCGGCATGACCACTGCTGACCAGTTGCGACGTGTGCTCGCTGATGAGCTACAGAGTAGCCTTGCCGATTCACTGCGGCAGATCAGGCGCACGCCTGAGGGGGCCTCGGTGTATGGGATGGACTCCGAAGACCCGCGCCGTGATGACCTGAAGTTCGCTGAATCTGCCATCGCCGAGCAGCGCGACGAGATCAGCCGCCGCTACCTGTCGCCGAGCTTCGAGGAATATGCGCAGGAGTTGATCGAGAAGCACAGTCTTCCCGCTTCCGTCCTGCCTGACTTGGCGTTCGACTTGGCGCAACTGCGGTTACAGGTGCTGGAGAAAGAGCGGGAATGGTTGGTCCATGGACCGGCTGAAGTGATCCCGCTGCCCCAAGCTGTACCGGAGCCGGTCAAGTCGCCTCCAGCGGCTGAAGCTCAAGCGCCGGTGGCGCCGGAGCCAGCCAAGGTACTGCCGAAGCTGTCCGAATTACTGCCGGATTTCATGGAGGTGATGTCATGGAAGGGGCAGACGCAGAAGCAGAACAGGGCCACCTATGGAATGTTCATAGAGGTGTGTGGGGATCGTCCTCCCTGTCAGTATGCGCGCGGCGATGTATCAGCATTCCACACCGCATTGCGGAAGCTGCCGGCGATGTATGCCAAGGCCGCGCAGTGGCGTGGCATGGGGATTGTGCAGATCGCAGCACAGCAGCATGCACCAGAGGTTCCAAGGCTGGCAGCGAAAACCATGAAACGGCATTTCGCGGCGTTGGGGTCGATGTTCACGCACTTCATTCAGCACGGTGTTGTGCAGGGCGTGAATCCTGCCCACGGGTTCTCGTTCCCTAAGCAGGGACGAGCCAGCACGAAGGTCGACATGTGGCAGGGCCCGGAACTGGTCAAGCTGTTCAGTTCCCCAGTGTGGGCAGGCTCGGGACGCTGGCGATCTAAACCGGGGCCTAATGTCATTCGGGATGATAAATACTGGCTGCCAATCCTTGGCTTGTTTCACGGTGCGCGCTTGGAGGAACTGGCGCAGCTGAAGTGCACCGATGTGAAGTGTCAGGATGAAATATGGTTCTTCGATATTGTCGAGGGCGAAGGGCAGCAGTTGAAGAATGCACAGTCTGTGCGTCGGGTTCCGATACACCCGAAACTCTTGCTTGGTGGTTTTCTGGATTATGTGGAGAGCATCCAGAAAAGCGGAGTTGATAGGGTGTTCCCGGAGTTGGAGGCGCGCGGTCCAGATAATAAGATGGGCTACACTTTTACCAAGTGGTTCACGAACTACCGAAAGAGTATAGGCGTTTACCGTAAGGGGCTGCACTTCCATTCTTTCAGGCACGGAGTTGAAACGCAGCTCACGAGGGCGGAAGTTATGGACGAGAAACGGCGGGCAATTATTGGGCACGAAGGACAGGGCACGGGCCAAAAGACCTATTTCAAAGGGTTCGAGTTGCCAGACTTGTATGATGCCATTGCAAAGGTTAAATGGCCCGAAGTTGAGCACCTTTTCACTACGAACACCGGATAAGGACTTGTCCATTATGGTGGATGGTACTTGGTAATAGAACATTATTGTTTACTTTGGTGTTTTAGTCGGTGGTTTTCCTTCCGGATTCAAGCACTTAGGGTGTTGCACCATTCGCGGTGCGAATGATGCGAGGAGCATCGTCCACTGTGGGAAACCCTCCACTGATTCCGGTTTGCTAGGGTCGACCCTGCCCGACTTGGGCTGACTTGGGAATGACCTATGAAAACTACGGCTGATCGTCGGTGGACTCGGTCGGAATGGTGCGTGGTTGCGGTGAGCCCGGAAGAGTTGCGCCAGACTGGGCGTAGCTGGTGGTTCCACGTTGATCGAGAGTACATGGCGCATGTCGGGTGCCGTGCGCGCGTCGTCGTGTTGGGCTGGGGCGTTGCGGTCTACGGGCCGCACTGAATTGGGCAGCACCTTGGGGGAATGGTCAGTCCCTAATGATCCTGATTTGTCAGGACTATATGAATACAATCAATAACCTAGGTTGACGCGGTGGCGGGGCGGCGGATTCTCAATCCGTCGTCTTGCGCCAAAAATCAAGCACTTGCGCAGGCCTTGTGTCGGCGGGGTGTGTCAACGGCCGGCGGTGCGCTCGCTGGCGCTGCGGCTGGTGCGCACTTGCGGCGTTGTCGGCAGCCTATTGACGGTTCGCACGGAATGTGCTACGTGCGCGCCACTTAAGTTAATATATAGTCAGCTTTGCTTTTGACTTTGCTCTTGATCTTGACTCACTGAACGTAGTGAAGTGAGAACCTATTAGGTCTGTAGATAGGGATAGAAAAGACTTAGCTCTTTACTGAGGTTGTACCTAAGCCTTCACTGAGGCTCTACCTAAGCCTTGGCTTGGGGTGAAGACTTGGGTCCTACCCTAGGCTCAACTGTAGGGTTTTTCTTCTTGGGGGAAGGAGCATTCCCACTGAAGGGGTTTCCTCATTCGCTGCGCGAATGCGGGGCAGAGCAGGTTGACTGAAGGGAAGTCGCTTAGCTGCGCTAAGCTCCACCTCAGTCGCTTCGCTCCTTCGGTAGGCCCGGCGACGTCCATCGGATGCACCGTGCTGGCCGACGTCCGGCGATGGCCGCTTGGAATGCCCCCAGGACCGCACAGGGCGGCGCGTGTTGCGTTTGTTGGAGCGACCCGGTACATCGCCCTTCCCCGAGTCTGAAATCGCTCTGGCGACGATTGGCGCGGTCAAGCGCTAAGAGTACCAGAAAAATCCGTAAGGGTATATCTGATCGGTCGAAGCTGCATCGTTCCCCCCATGGCCCCTCGCGTTGCTGCTGAGGATGCCGGGGCGGGTCTTGGTCCCTTTGCTGGTCTTCGCCGGAGCCCTCGCCAACGCTCCCGCTTTGCTGGTCGCACCAGAACGGACGACGGTGGAAGCGGGAGCGGACGAGGGATGGCCCTCGGTTGGCTGGGCATGGGCTCGATGTGCCCTTGATTGGGTGCCTTGACACAGCAATCCGGCACAATGGATGGCTAAGTATTTGATCCATAATGGCAGGATGGCGGATTACATATCCGCTGCCCATGTTGAGCCTTGACTGATGCAACACCGTTGGTTCGCCCGGCCAATGTCGCTATGGTCGGAAAGACTCGATCAGAAGGGGGTGCGCATGGCTGAGGTGTTCGCAGTGATCGCTGTGGGTGTTGCGGCGTGGCTGTGGTACTCATCGAGAGTCCAAGCCGAGATGAGAACCGCAATGCTGCAAGGGTTCTTCGATGCGTGGGCGGACTTCGATGAGGAAAGCGATGAGCAGGAATTGCGGCGCTACGGAGGCACAGCGCTGAACCGTGCGGCCGGCTTTCGTCTCTTGGATCGTAAGCCCATGGCATGGGGACTTGAAGGGCGGGCACTGGGCGCGATGATGCGGGCGAACGAAGTTCGGGACGGTACGACCCTGCAACCGAACGCGGCTGAAGCCGTGACCATGCATCGGGCAATTTCGCTAGCAATGGCTGAGAAGCAAGCACTGGTCTTGCAGTCCGCACGGGAGCAGGCAGGCGCGGCTGGGCAGGACTTCAATGCGGTACTGCGAGCGATGGCGACGAGGCTTGCTGAAACCGGGTCGATTTAGTGGAAGGATTTGGGCTTGATGTGCCCTCGGGCGGATGTTACATTCCCTTGAACCGACGTCTAAGGGAACGTATCAGCCATGTCAGCACCGCAGTTCGTCGCTTACTACCGGGTCAGCACCGCACGCCAAGGCCGCTCGGGTCTGGGTCTGGATGCGCAGCAAGCCGCCGTGCTGGCGTTCGTGACTGCTGAGCGGGGCGCCTTGGTTGCGGTCTATCAGGACGTGGAGTCAGGGAAGAATGACGACCGTCCGCAGCTTCGCCTCGCGCTGGACCATTGCAAGATGGCAGGCGCCAAGTTGCTGATTGCCAAGCTGGATCGACTGTCCCGTAACCTCGCGTTCATCGCTGAGCTGATGGGGGCAGGGGTCCAGTTCACGGCAGTGGATATGCCAACCGCAAACGAGCTGACCATTCACATCATGGCCGCAGTGGCCCAAGCCGAACGCAAGGCGATCAGTGAGCGAACCAAGGGGGCCCTAGCAGCCGCCAAGACGCGAGGGGTCAAGCTGGGTACGTCTGGCCCCAAGAACCTGCGGAATCAGGCGAAGGGTTCAGTGGCAGGCAACCTGCGCAAGACTGTGCTAGCCAACGAAACGGCAGCCCTAGCCGCCGCACGCATCCGAGAGATTCAGGCGGCTGGTGTTACGTCCTTGCGTCAGATTGCCGATGCCATGAACGCCAGGGGGTTCAAGACCGCAAGGGGGAAACAGTGGTCATCGGTGCAGGTTATGAGGGCACTGGAGCGGGCTGGCTAGGGTGCGATGGGCGTTTATTTTTTGCCTGCCATTCTAAGTCGTGCGCATGGTTGACCCGTTCCCACATTGCTCCCACAATCCCCCAGCCGATGTGCAGGAATGAGGCGCGGCGCGGGTTCTGAAGGCGGGTTGACCGAATCCTAGTCTCCCAGCCAACATCGGGTTTCAGTGGTTCCCACAGAGACCCAAGCAACATCAAACCCCGCGTAACTGCGGGGTTTTTTGTGCTGCGCTCTTCACGCCAGGCGGTCACAAAGCGTGGAACGCACTTGTAATAGCGGATGCCATTTGACCACGACGCCCAAACATCTTCGGGAATGTAGCCGCGACGGTAGAACATGTATTCCTCGGCGCAGAGGTTGAAATAGTCAACAACAATCTGGCGATCCGACGCGTCGAGTGGGCCGTCTTGTTTCGCGATGCGGTCAAGATTGTCATTGAGCACGTTGTAGCGCTCATTGAATCGATTGAACATCTCGAAAAAGAACCGGGTCTTCTCCAGATCCTGCTGCTGCCAGAAGCTGCAGAATGCCCAAGCGGCGCCAATCCACCCAAGTGCCAGCTCGCTACCTCGAATGCTGGGAAACAAGAGCCAGACGGCGGCAAGTGTCAGCATCAAGGCGAAAAAGATCTTCCACGCCGTCTTGCCGCCGGCGGCCGACCCCTTCACTGCTATTGTCATCGCTGTCGTCCCTTTTGAGTGAGCCGAGCTGCCTGCGCCCAACCCGAGAGCGCGTCCGTTGCGCCATACGTAGTCACAAACGCGCCAGCCTTGGGCTAGAGATCAAGCTGCGCGCCCCTCGCACGCAACCACTCCTTGCGATCTCGATAGTCCGGCAGGACCTTGTCCACCTCGTTCCAGAAGGCGTCCGAGTGGTCTCGGTGGTGCATGTGGCAGAGCTCGTGCACGATGATGTAATCGATGACGGAGAGCGGCGCCATCATGCATTTCCAATGGAAGTGCAGGTCTCCGCTCGCCATGCACGATGCCCAGCGATAGCCGAGGTCCTTGACCTGCACGGCCCCGGTAGTCACGCCGACCTTGGCTGCAAAGTGAGCGACGCGCTTCTTGATGCGTACCAGCCCATTGTCGCGGTAGTAAGATTCAAAGATGGCCTGCGCGGCCTGTCTGCCGCCATCCGTGACGATTGAGCGCAACAGGCAGAACCGTCCATCCTTGAGCTTGAGTGGTTCGTCCTGCTCCTGCACCAGGCTGAGCCTGTAGCTGCTGCCCAGGTACAAGAACGATTCACCGTTGACCCACTCACGAGTAACGCGAGCGGCGTTGAGGTCGCGCCATTCCGCCAGGTTGCGGTAGATCCACATGCGTTTGCTGAGCACCGTCTCGTCGACCTGGCTCGGCGTCATCCGTCGCGGTGGACGCACGGTGATCAGGCCATTGCGCTCGATGACGATGTCGGTGGTTTGGCGGTCCGACCCTGGCAACAACTGATACTCGATGTCACGGACCCGACGTAGTTCCATATCAGGCTCCGGTCCGCGCAACGCGCGTCAGGTCGTCATGACGGTTCTTGGCCAGCTTCATGATCTCCACGGCAACCCGTTCCTGATTCTGTTTCAGCTCCTCGATTCCGGTGCGCGCGATCTCGTCCTTGATCAGTGCACGGACGCGCTTTTGCTTGTCCGGGTTCTGCCAGAAGTCGATGCTGGCGATGGTCTCCTGCAGCAAGTCCACCGCCGATTGCATCAGTGCCTTGAACTTCGCGCGGTCGCTGCCGTCGACGTTGCCGGCGGCAAAACCGATCTGGACGATGTGCTCATAGAAGGTCGTGGCCTCCCGGCTCATGCCGTCATCGCCTCGCTGGCGACCGGCAATGGCCTCGGTTCGCAACTCCGCGAGCCTTTCCGCCAACACATCCCACTCGTCCTGGTGGCGTTCGATCAGTGCATCGACCTTTTCCGACAGGCGCTTGAAAAACGCAGGGTCTTCGTCGTGATGCACCGTGCAATGTTTGCGCAGCGCGTGCTCCATCTCGCTGGCTTTGGCCTGCGCGTTCTTGCCTGCATGGGCTGCCAACCGCTCCAGAAAGTCCGACGAGAGCAGTTCGACGGGCGGCACCTTGGGGTTGATGCCCAGGCTGATGAGGTGCGCGTTGATCAGCGCCTTCACCTTTTCCCCGGCGCTGCCGAGGTCAAGGCTGGTGTCCTTGTAGCGTTCCTTGGCGACCTGCAGGATGTAGCCAAAGCGCTTGGCCGGCACCCGATAGGGCTGCGCCGAAGAATGCGGAAGCACGATGTCCATGCTCATCAGAAACTTCTTCAGGTACACCTCGAAATCGGCACGCTGCTTCTCGTCCTTGAGTGCCGTCACGGCTGCATGCACCACGGCGGCATCGGCGTCGACACCTGAAAGGGCGCCGGTGACAAACGCGCCGATGTTGGCCACGCCCATCGCCACGAAGTGCTGCAGCAATCGCTGGTAGCGCTCTTCGAGTACCGGCAGTTCGGAGCTGATGTTCTTCAGGCTATCGCGCAATTCCTGCATTTCATCGGTCGCTGCGTACAGCGTCAACGCGTCGGTCAGGTTGTTCGCCAAACCAATGTAATCAACGATGTAACCGCGGTGTTTGCCCTTCTTCACGCGATTGGTGCGCGCAATGGCTTGCAGCAGTGTGTGCTCGCGCAGCTTCTTGTCGATGTACATGACCTGCTCGACCGGCGCATCGAAGCCGGTCAGCAGCATGTCGCAAACGATCAGAAAGGCGATGCCGGTGTTTTCCTTGTCCGGGTCTTCCAGGTCGAAGCTGTGACAGAAGTTGTCGACGGCACGCATGCGCGCCGACTGCTTGCGCGCATGGGTCACGTACGCGGGCTCATTGGTGCCGTCAGATGAAATGACAACGGCAGTCTTCAGGAAGCGCAGCCGTCTCAGCAGTTCGGCGTCCGGCACTGCTTTGGCCTGTTCGTCGGCAATCCGCGCAACCAGTGCAGCCTCGATGCCGGCCTGATAACGCACGCAAGCGAGCTTGGAGTGGCATACCACCTGCGCCTTGAATCCGTTCGGCAGAATGTTGTCGACGTAGTGCCGGACCAGGTCCCGCGCGATGGCATTGATGCGCTGCTCGGCTTCCAGAATGTCGCCGGTGGCGCCGTACTTTTTCTTGATCGCCAGCAGATCTTCTTCGCTGCGATCGCGGAACAGGTCCTCGAAGGCATCGTCGAAGGCGCTCTTCTCGTTCAGCGCGCTGTCGGCGGTCCGGCCTTCATAGAGAATCTGCAGCGTGGCGCCATCATTCACCGCGTCCATCAGGCGGTACGTGTCGATGTACTCGCCAAAGCGCTTATGGGTCTTCTTCTCACCGTGGCGTGCCGTGATCAAGGGCGTGCCGGTGAAGGCGACACGCGCGGCGTTGGGAAAGGCCTCGAACAGGTTGTCGCCGAGGTCAGAACTCTGCGTGCGGTGGGCCTCGTCGATCATGAGAATGATTCGGTCCGAGGTGTTGACCACGCCGAAGGTCTGCGCCGATGGCATGGCCAGATAGGTGCCCAGTGCCTCGGACATGCGGATGCTCAGCGCCAGCCGGCGCTCCTGGAATTTGTGGATCATGACCATGCTGACATCGGAGCTGTCCGTGGCCAGGTGCTCGCGCAGGTCCGCGCGGCTCTCGATCACATTGACCCGACCGCCGATCAGCGTTGCGGTCCCGGTCAGTTGCTCTTCCAGGTCCTGGCGGTCGTTGACCAGCACGATCTTGTAGTCGTTGAGATCGCGACTGGCACGCAGCATGCGCGCGAGAAACACCATGGTCAGCGACTTGCCGGAACCCTGCGTGTGCCAGACCACGCCGCTGCGCTCCATTGGCGTCTGGCCACGGCGCAGGCGCTCAACAACGCGGCCTGCGGCGCGGAACTGCTGGTAGCGGCAGACCACCTTGACGCGTGTGCCGCCATCGCAGTCCATGAACACGGCGCTGGTGCGCAGGATCTGCAGCAAATTGCTGCGGGTCAGCATGCCGGCGATCAGTTGCTGCTGGCCGTTCAGGCCCTCGCGTGCAGCGTCATCCTGCGGATACAAGGTCTTCCAGGCGTAGTAGTGCTCTTCGCCGGAGGTGATGGTGCCGAAGTCGGCGTGGGTGCCGCTGCTGCGGATCAGCAGTAGATTGCTGTGGAACAGGCGCGGCTCGCCTTCCTTAAGCCCTGCAGCTTCCGTCTGCGCGCGCCGGCGCATATAGCGCTGCAGTTGCACAAAGGCCTCTTGCATCGGGTTGGCGCAAGTCTCGGAGCCTTTCTTGCATTCGATGACGGCCAGCGGAATGCCGTTCACGAACAACACGATATCGGGGACCATGAACGCTTTGACGCAGCCTGGCGTGTCGATGCGGAACTGATTGATGGCGTGGAACTGGTTGTTCTCGGGCGTGTGAAAATCAATCAACCGCACCACCGGATCCGCTTCGCCGGTCAGTTCGTTGACGTCCACCTGCGTCTTGAACAGCAGCGCCTGCACCGCTTCGTTGGCTTCCAGCAGTGTGCGATTGGGCTGCCGCAGCAACTGACCGCGCAGGTCATCGATCTGGCGATCAGTCAGCCAACTGCGCCCGTCGGTTGTGCGATTGATCGCACGCACCGTTGAGGCAAACACGTCGGGCAGCAGCCATTGGCGGAAGCTATACCTGAGGCTGGGGCCAGCGCTCTGCGGCAAGCCAGCGCCGTGATCGACGATGGTCCAGCCCAAGGACGCGAGTTGCTGAAGAAACGGCTGCTCGACCTCCGTGTACTCGGACATTGCCCACCTCAGGCGGTGGTGGGCGCAACGGTGTGCTGCGTCAGTCGCTCCAGTGCAATGCCCACCGCCCGATCATCGAACACGCGATCCTTGCGTTCGGCCGCGCCAACGCCGCCGCTCCAGTGGCGCAGTCCTGCGCGGACGGCGGCGATGTTGGGTGCCACGCCGTCGCGAACCAGCAGCCAATCGACTGTCGCAAGCAGTTCCATACCGAATGGCGATTCAAAGCCATCGATCAGCGCGGCGGTGTGCTCCAGCGCCTCGGCGTAGGGCTTGGCTGCGCTGCTCTTCAGATAGGCCTGCAGGTAGTCCTTGCGCGCGTCATCGAACCAGATCACGTCGAGCGGGCTGGCGTCGCTGATGCGCTTGTCGCAATGCAGATAGCTGCCATCAAGGTCGTTGAGCATATGACGCAGTCGATCGGCGTATGGGCCGTACTTGTCGGCCTGGAACTGCAGATTCAGTGGGTTGTCGCCGGGCGACCAGCGTTCGATGGCGCGCTCCAGGAACCATGCGAGCTTCTGGATCTCCAGTAGGCTGCATTCCATGCCGAGTATCCAGTAGCGGCGCACCAGTTCAGCAATCATCGCGGAAACTGGCGTCAGTTGAGTCTGTGCCGGACTCATTCCGCTGAGTCCGCGCGCCACAGCGGTGTTTGCGTCAACAGGTAGCGCGGACGGCCATTGCCCACCTGCGTGCGCATGACGTCGATCTGCGTCGCTTGGTGCAAGTGCGCGTTGATGGCGCCGACGTCTTCGACGACTGGCGCGACTTTGCCGCGGATGACCTCGTTGCTCGCCAGTTGGAACTCGAAGGTTCTGCTCTTGGGAAGTGCGCCGATGAACTCACCGTGGAGCTTCTCCTGGCTTTCCCTCAGGTTGTCCGAACCCAAGCGTGCAAGGCTGCGCGTCACCTGGCCGACATCGGTGAAGCGCACGCTGCCGGCGCCATACTGCAAAGCGCAAATCGCGCTGTGGTCGGCCAGCACCTTGAGAAAGGTGCGCACCTTTTCCAATGCGCGCGGGTCAATCTCCGATGCAACGTCGGCCAATTCATCATCATTGGCCAAGGTGCCCTGTAGCAGCGCTTGAGCGCGTCCCAAGGCCAGCGCCACTGCGCTGTCAGCCTCCAGCGGCAGCCGCGAGCCGGCGAATTCCTCCAACTCGAAGCCGAAGGAGCCGACCGCGGTATTGGTGATCAGCAACTGGTTTTGATCGCGATTGGGGATCGGTCCCATTGCTCGCAGTGGGGCGCTCAGCGACGCCGCCACCGATGCCACGACATCGGTGAAGCTGCTGACCGCTTTCATGGCGAAGTCGGCAAAAATCCCGTGGCTGCCGATCACCGGCAGTCCATCGAAGGTCAGGCGGGCGCGCGCCGGCACCCACTCATTCGCGGGATGCGCAGACAATTCGGCCTCGACCTTGCGCAAGCGCGCCGCGATGCTCATCCGCGTAAGTTGAGCTTTCTCCGGCGTTTCCAGCAGGTCGCGACGCAGGAACTCGCGTTCTGCCAACAACCGCTCGCGCGCATCAATGCTCATGGCCGCACCTGCGTTTGGTCTTGTAGATCGAGCCAGGCCAGTGCCTGATGATCCTGAATAGTATTCAGATCAACCTGCAAGAAGCCCTTCCAGGCTGCATCGCGCCGATGCGACCACATGCTGTACCAATAGGCGGCCTTGCTGACCAAGTTGGCGGGACTCATCTGGTTCAACTCGACGAAATAGTGGTCGACGGCGTATGTCTGCTTGACCCAGTCATGATCGAGGTGCGCAACCTGCGTTGGATCCGGCGCAAAGGTAGGCGGTGTGTCGACAAAGGTCACCACATCGATGTCTTTCGGTACGCGGCGTTCCAATACCTCAATGTGTTCCAGGAAGCTGCCATCCAGCCACTGAAAGCCACTCGACAGCCCCATGCCGTGAAGACCCGCTCGAAGTCCCAGCCATCCACGCAGGATGCGGCGCCGCTCCGGACTGGTGGCAAAGCGGGTGACCACGTCGAGCAAGGACACACGATACGGCGAGCGCTGCGTACTCATCGGGTCCGCCGAATCGTTGGGCGGCAGTACGCCGGCAGCGTTCCAGATCGGTACGGCAACGGTAGGCACTAAGTCTCTCCCCGCTTCAGTCCTCAGCTTTGCATTCTACTCGGACCTTGCCGGTCAGGAGGTCTTGCATCAGGCCGATCTTCTGCTGGCGCAATTTTAAGAGCTGACTGGTTTCTTTGTTGATGCTCTGTCTCGCCCCGTCGAGGGCATCGGCGATCTTGACTTGTTCGGCTTTATCCGACGGAGCAAATAGCCAAAGGCTGCGTATGTCGCCGACCCTGACATGCCCAACGGTTGAGCCGCCAGATATGAGGTCCAATCGCGATTGAATTTGTTGCGACAGCAGGACATAAAGAAAGTATTTTGCAGAGATCAGCTCTTGATTCGGGCGGTAGAGCATCATTCGCTGCCCCAAGCAGGTTGCGGGGTGGCGTTCTGGGATCATGCAAACTTCGCCCACTGGGGCTTCCCGAGTGATAACTATGTCGCCAATTCTTGGTTTGCCGCGCATTGTCCAGATACGGTACGACAGTTCATCAGTGTGCAATAGATCGACATCAACGAACTCGCCGTTACGTACGTTAGGAGTTCGGATGACGGGAAATCCGTCTGCTGTTTCTGGCGGGGTCCTGTTCTTGCAGTCGATGATTTGTTCGCAGACCGCCTCGCACGTCGTGAAGCGCCATTCCTTGGGAAGCCATCCGATGGGGGTTTCCTGGTACAACTCTGGCGCTTGGTCACGGGGTGGGCGGAGTTGGCCGTTGGGGAGTACGCCGCGGGTGAACAGGTCGTGCATCAACCCGGCCTTAATCTGCTGGTACTTCTCGATCAGGGCTTCGGTTTTCTCGATTGCCGTATCAGTGTGAATCAATATCGAAGCAATTTTCTCTTGCGCATGCCGGTTTGCTGGCAGATACACTGGTGTCGGCTTGATGCTTTGCCAAGAACACCGAGGCATCTTGGTGCCTTCTTCGTTGCGAATCGCTGCGGCGAATACAGTTTCTGACTGTGCGACATATGCAGCGAAAGCCGGATTAACGGAAGGACTTGGTCGCAGTACCAAGATGTCGGTGGAACAGTAGCCTCGCCGTAGGGCACGCAGACACTTCCTCAGGCGCGGGCGTAGCTTCCCGAATAGAATATCGCCTTCTGTGAATATGCTGTTGGTGCTGATCGAATCTTCTGCACTTCCTGACGATGATAGTCTGGAACCACCGGATGGCATATGCTCCAAACCAACATAAGGCAATGACGAATCCTTCCGCCCGTAGGTTCGATCACTCACAAGAGAGACCAAATCCGATAGCGTGTGCGTCGGCTTGTCACTCATACCCCAACTCCATCAAGTACTTCTGCAGCGCGCTTGCAGCCTCATCGCGCTCAGCTTCGATCTGCCGAGCGGTGACCGCGTACTTGGCCCACAGATTCTCGATCGCCGCCACGCACGCGCGTTGATCGGCGCGCAGGTACTGGCGGTAGCTCTCGATCAGCAGCTTGCCGAGGCGCTCGATGATGATCTGGCGGGCCTCATCGCGGCTGATCTTGGCTCTGGCCTGTTCGACCAGTTCCAGCTTGTGCGCTTCGCTGGCGCGGATGCTGGCCTTGAGCGCCTTGGCCTCATCTTCCAGCGCCTTGTGCGCGGCCAATCGGGATTCCACGCGCTCGGCGCTGTCTTTGGCGCGCTGGCCTTGCTCAATGGCGCTACGGACGACTACGGCAATCGGTGAGGCATGCTGGGCCGCGGCCGCCAGATCGAGCACGCGCTGGCCGTTGGCGAAGCGGGCCTCCTTCGCGGTGTAACCGTCGGTGCAGTGCCAGGCCTTGTCGGCGCTCGCTGGTAGTCGGCCGACCGCCTTGATCTCGACATAGAGATCGGCAACCGCGCCCTTGAGTCTCTTCAGTTCGGCTTTCCAGCTGGCGGTGGCTTCTTTCAGTTCCTCCTTGAGCCGCTTCACCTCATCGCTGGGCAGCACGCCCAGATCTTCAGTGTCTTCGAAATCCTCTTCGCTGGCGGCTGCGAACAGGGCCTGCAGCTCAGCCAGTCGGCTGTGCTGCGCCTCCAGTTCGGCCAAGACGTCTGGAAACTGGCTTTGCAGGATGTCGTCGTCCGGGATCAGCTCCGGTCCCCAACCGCTGGCGGCTATCGACTTGAAGTCCGAGGCGAGCAGCTTGTAGTAATTGGCAAAGGCGCCGCGCACCTGATAGCGCGTCAGCAACTGCTGCGCGCCAAAGGTGCGCTCGATGCTGTCAAGCAACGTCGCGCGCAGCGCATACACATTGCGTCCGGTGGCGTGCTGGTTGTCCGCATCCGGCGCCAGCGCTTCGACGATCGGCAGATGCGCGTGCCACCATGCCTGCAACGCGTCGATGAAGGCCGCCTGGCGGGCGATCACGCCGGGGTGCTGCTTCACATGCTCGGCGATGGCGCGTTTGTCACCGACTGCTGCGCTGAAGTCCGCATAGGCGGTGCCGGCTGACGCTGCGCGGGGCACAAAACAACTGTCGCGCAGCCCGGCGTAGTTGTGCCAGTAGTGCGCCAACGCATCGATCTCGCTGACCGGCACGCCGCCGTGCAGGTGCGCGCGGACATCATGCGGCTCGGGCGGCGGCGCATTGTCGACATAGCGCCGCACATTGCAGTTGTAGTCCTCGGCCGCGATGGCCGCGAAGGGCACCGGTTCCGCGTAGTGATCGATCTTCTTGCCGGCGCGGTAGGCATGCACGATCTTGTCCACGTCTTCCGGACGCAGGTGGTTCTGCGCCTTGCCCTCGCGGTATTCGCGGTCCGCATTGATGAACAACACATGCTCGCGCGTGGCCGCACCAGCCTTGTTGAGTACCAGCAGGCAGGCCGGAATGCCGGTGCCGTAGAACAGATTGCCCGGCAGGCCGATGACGGCCTCCAGATAACGCTTGTCGATGAAGTACTTGCGCGCCTCGCGCTCTTCGCCGCCGCGGAACAGCACTGGAAGAGACTGAGCCGCATCGACTCCTGAACAGTGACTTCATTTACGCCGATGCCAATCGCGATGGCGTAATCAGCAAGGCGGAGCTGGATCGCTGGAACTGAGGTTGATGTCCCCGGATCGGTCCTGACTGGCTGACCAGGCGGGCTTGCTGACAGGCTTTGCGGATCGCCGAGTTGTACTCGGCGCCTTTGGTCTACGCAGAGTGCAACTCGGCGATCCGGTGCGGGTCGATTAGACTTCTCCGGGTCTGCCACGGAGCCCGGTGCATTGGATCCCGCCCTCGAAGCCCACGCGAACCGGCTGTTGCAACAGGCACTGAAACGCGCTGCCGCCGAGCGTACCGACTGGGTACGCGTGCAGTCGGCGCCGCCTGCGGTGATCGAACACGTCTTGCGGGTGCTGAAACTGTCTGAAGTCACCGCCGAAAACCCGGCGACCGCGCCACTTTTCGAGGAGGCGCCAGTTGACGATCTGCCGGCGCCTGGCGCCCGGCTGGGCGCGTGGGAACTCATCCGCGAACTCGACGCGGGTGGGATGGGCGTGGTCTATCTGGCGCGTCGCGCCGATCAGAGTTACGACAAGCAAGTCGCGATCAAGTTCGTGCGCGTCGACCCGATGCTGCCGGCGTGGTTGCGCGCCGATCTGATCGCGCGCTTCGAGAACGAGCGGCGACTTCTTGCGCGCCTCGACCATCCGCACATCGCGCGCATTCTGGATGGCGGTCGCAGCTCGGCTGGCGTGCCGTACCTGGTGATGGAATTCGTCGATGGCGAATCGCTGATTCAATACTGCGATCGCGGCAAGCTGGATATTCCGGCGCGGCTGGCCTTGTTCCGGCGCGTGTGCGAGGCCGTCCAGGCGGCGCATCGACATCTGATCGTGCACCGCGACATCAAGCCGCAGAACATTCTGGTCGATCGCGAGGGTGAGCCGCGCCTGCTCGACTTCGGTATCGCGCGCCTGCTCGGAGAGGGTGGCGGCGACGAGATGCAAACCACCGGCATGGCGATGACGCCGGCCTATGCCAGCCCCGAGCAATTGCGCGGCGAACCGCTGACGACTGCCACCGATGTGTATTCGCTCGGCGTGGTGCTGTTCGAGTTGTTGAGCGGCTCACGACCTTACGAACTGGCGGGATTGAGCCCCGCGGAGAGCGAACGCCTGGTTTGTGACACCACGCCGCCGACCCTGAGGCGCGCATTGACCCAGGGCGAACTGCTGCCGCAGGAGCGCGAGGCGCGCACGCGCGCAGTGCGCGGCGACCTGGAGCGCCTGGTCGCGCAGGCGTTGCACAAGGACACCGTGCTGCGCTACGGATCGGCGCAGGCGCTGGCCGACGACATCGGGCGCTACCTCGCCGGGATGCCGGTACTGGCGCATCCGGATTCACTCGGCTATCGGGCGGGCAAATTTCTGCGTCGGCACCGGTTCGGCAGTGCGGCGGCAGCGGTGGCATTGATGCTGTTGCTGACCACTGCCTCGATCGCCGCCTGGCAATGGCGTGTCGCCACGCGCGCGGCGCAGGACACGGCGCAGGTCAACGCTTTCCTGCTCGACATCATGCGAGTTTCTAATCCGTACGCCACGGGCTCCGAGCTCACCCTGGCGCAGGCGCTGGATGAGGCCGGTGCCCTGGTCGACCAGCGCTTCAGTGGGCGACCGGATCTGGCCGTGGGCATCCGCACGGCGCTGGGCGAGAGTTTGTTCGCGCGCTATCGGCTGGACGCTGCCGAGACCCAACTGCGTCGCGCATTGGCCGATGGCGAGCGCTTGTTCGGGCGCGACGACATTCGCACGGTACAGGCGCTGGCGACGCTGGCCAGCGTGGTCAAGGAGAGCAATCGCATCGACGATGCGCAGGCGCTGTTCGACGAGGCGCTGGCGCGGCTGGAACGAGCGGGGCATGCCGGGGATCCGCTTTACGCCAGCGTGCTCAATGATCTCGGCGTGATGCACCTGCTGAACGAGGACTTCGAGAGCGCACGGAACCATCTTGAACGTGCGCTCGCCATCGCCGCCGGTGCCAGCGACGAGCGTGCGCGCACGGTGGCCAATCTCGCCCAGGCATCGCGTGGTGTGGGCGATCTGGACCGTGCCGAGGCGCTGTATCGCGAAGCGCAGCCATTGCTGGAGAGTGCCTACCCGGAGGGTGGTCCACACCTGGCGGTGTTGCTCAACAACCGCGCGCGCCTGGCGTGGGAGCGCGATCGCCCGGAAGAGGCGATCGAGTTGCAGAGGCAGGCAGTGGCGATGCATCAGCGCTCATTCCGCGGCGACCATGTGATGATCCTGGTGCCGATCACCAATCTGGCGCGCATGGCACTCGATTTCGGCGACATCGCTGTCGGCGCCGAGTGGGCAGAGCAGGCGGTCGACATGGCGGATCGTTTGTACGCGCAGGCCGCTCACCCTTACCAGGTCAATGCGCTGGCGGCATTGGTCGAGGCGCGCCTGGCGCAGCAACGCGGAGCCGACGCGGTATCCATTGCCGTGCGCATGCGCAGCATCCTTGAGGCTCTCGATTCTGCACCCGAATCGACGCGGCAGTTCGCCGCCGACATCGTCGAGCGCGTCTGTGGACTGGAACCGGCGCCAGTGGGGCTGGAGTGCGCGGTTAGCGCACCGAATCCGCCGTAGTCGGGTCATCGATCGGCGGAGGTCAGCGACAACGTTCCAGTGTCACCACTGTCAGGTCGTCGTGCTGGCGTGCCGAACTGGCGTGCTCGGTGATGGTGGATTGCAGGCGCCGGGCGGCATCGGCGGCGCCGGAGGATGCACGCAGTACCTCCAGCACACGCTCGCGGCCGAGTTCCTCGCCAGCCGGATTCTGCGCTTCTTCGACGCCGTCGGTGGTCACCATCAGCACCTCGCCGGTGGCCATCACCCGTTTCAGCACACCGATGTCAGGATCCGACTCAGGTCCGAGTGCCAGACCGGTGTCGTTGCCGAGTTCGATGACTTCGCCGCCCGCCAGCTTCAGCAATCCAGGCGGGTGCCCGGCGCAACCGATCTCGATCGCATGCGTGCGCGGGTCGAACATCACCGCCATCGCAGTGACGAACAGGCCCGGCTCGATCACCTTGTGCAGGGAGCGATTGAGCCGGCGCAGAATGGATTCCGGCGAACCGCAGGCCGGGACGATCTCGAACAGCATGCCGCTGACGAAAGCCATGTACATCGCGGCGGCGACGCCCTTGCCGCAGACATCGCCCATGACCACCGCCTGGCGTCCGTCATTGGCGATTGCCCAGTGGATGAAATCGCCACCGACGCCCAACGCCGGCACGATGACCTGCCCGATCTCGTAACCGTCGATGGACGGCGGCGGATCCGACAGCATGCGTCTTTGCGAGATACGCGCCAGCAGCAGTTGCGGCTCCACCCGCAATCCCCCGGCGATGGTCGCATGTTCGGCACCCGTAGCCGGTACCACGGTCTGCTCCAGCGGCTTGGCGATCCCGCTGACTGGCGAGATGAATATGCGCAGTTGCAGGTGCCCGAGGCGCAACTGGTCGCCATCGGCAAGCTGATAGGGCTTCTGGTCCAGCGGGCGGCCGTTGACGAAACTGCCATTGGCGCTGCCGAGGTCCTGGACTTCAACCACACCGCCGTGCACGTTGAAACGAACGTGGCGACGCGAGACGGTCGGGTGCTCGAGCACGATATCGGTGGCTGGGTCGCGCCCGCAAACGCCGCCGCCCGAGATATCCAGCAGTTGCGTGGCACCCAGCGCATCGGTGCATTGAAGTCGAACGCGGATCGCGGACATCAAATTCGGGTGAAGGGACGAGAAGTGCGCAGATTACCTGAGCAGGACGGATATTGACGTAATTCCATGATTCCACGATTATGGAAACATGGAACCAGACGAGATCACAGAAGCCCTCGCGGCACTCGCGCACAAGTCCAGACTGGCCGTGTACCGTTGGCTGGTGCAGGCTGGACCGCAAGGCGGCTATCCGGGAGACATCGCGGCGCAACTGGGTCTGCCGCCGGCGACGCTGTCGTTCCACCTGAAGACGCTGATGCAGGCGCGCCTGGTACGGTCCACGCAGAGCGGGCGCTTCATCTGTTACACCGCCGACTATCAGGCGATGCGCGGTCTGATCGCGTACCTGACCGAAAATTGCTGCGGTGGGCAGCCGGAACAATGCGCGCCCGCTTCCGGATGCGGGTAGGTCACTCGGCCGCGGAGCGGGTCAAGTGACACTCGATGTCCTCGCGCAGTCCCTGCGGGACAACGGGAGCTACCTCCCTCGCTACTCCGATGAGGTCGTCAATGAATCGCGTGCTGTTCGTCTGCATTGAAAATTCCAACCGCAGCCAGATGGCTGAGGCCTTCGCCCACATGCTCGGTGGCGCCAAAGTCGATGCAAAGAGTGCCGGTTCCCGACCCTCGGGAAAGATCAATTCGAAGGCGATCCGCTTCATGGCGGAACTCGGCTATGACTTGACGACCCACGAGTCCAAGTCGCTGGACCGGGTGACCGGCGAGTTCGATGCGGTGATCACCATGGGCTGCGGCGACAACTGCCCGTGGATCCCGGCGCGCCAGCGCGAGGATTGGGCCTTGCCGGATCCACGCGATATGGATGACGACGGATATCGCGCGGTACGCGACGAGATCGGCGCGCGCGTGAAAGCGTTGCTGGAGTCGTTGTGAGCGCGTACCAAGGCCCTTGTAGAGCGGAGCTTGCTCCGCTGCCTTTCGCCAGCCCGAGCCGAGCAAGCTCG
>CALEZI010000147.1 GCA_937928755.1 uncultured Rhodanobacteraceae bacterium
GCGGGGGTGGCTGGGCGGAACACGGTTGGTTTCGATTCGCTGGGAATGCACGGCGACGATAGCAAGCAAGCCTTCGTAGTCGGAAAGTACCCAAGCCTTTTGTGGGAGCGGGTTTACCCCGCGATATTCGGCACCGACGGACCAAGAGCTCGCGGGATAAACCCGCTCCCACGGAAAGCACCCCACCCGAGTCGCCCGTTCACCTCGCCTGCCCTACAATGCGCGCCCCGTTTGCGTATCGAGTCACCCGTCATGGCCGGCAAGTTGTTCATCAAGACCCACGGTTGCCAGATGAACGAGTACGACTCGTCGAAGATGGCCGATGTGCTGGCCGCTGCTGAGGGCATGACGCTAACCGAGGACGAGGGCGAGGCCGATGTCATCCTGGTCAACACCTGTGCCATCCGCGAGAAGGCGCAGGACAAGGTGTTCAGCCAGCTCGGGCGCTGGAATCTGTTGAAGAAGGCCAAGCCGGAGCTGGTGATCGGTGTCGGCGGTTGCGTCGCCAGTCAGGAAGGCGAGGCGATCGTCAAACGCGCACCGTATGTGGATCTGGTGTTCGGACCGCAGACCTTGCATCGACTGCCGGAAATGGTCAGCCGCCTGCGCGCCGAACGCAAGCCGCAGGTCGACATCTCGTTCCCCGAGATCGAGAAATTCGATGCCTTGCCGGAGCCGCGCGCCGAAGGGCCGACCGCGTTCGTCTCGATCATGGAGGGCTGCAGCAAGTACTGCTCGTTCTGCGTGGTGCCGTACACGCGCGGCGAGGAAGTCAGCCGGCCGTTCGATGATGTGATCGCCGAAGTCGCTTCGCTAGCCGCGCAAGGGGTGCGCGAGGTCAATCTGCTCGGCCAGAACGTCAACGCCTATCGCGGCGCGATGCACGACGGCGAGACCTGCGATCTCGGCCTGCTGATCCAGTACATCGCGCAAATCGACGGCATCGGCCGCATCCGCTTCACCACCTCGCACCCGGTCGAGTTCAACGACAGTCTGGTCGCCGCCTACGCGCAGTGCGACAAGCTTGCCAATTATCTGCATCTCCCCGTGCAAGCCGGCTCCGACCGCATCCTTGCGGCGATGAAGCGCGGCCACACGGCGATCGAGTACAAACAAAAGATCCGCAAGCTGCGCGCTGTGCGCCCGGACATCTCGATTTCCACCGACATCATCGTCGGCTTTCCCGGCGAGACCGACGCCGACTTCGAAGCCACGATGAAACTGGTCGAGGACATCGGTTTCGATCAGAGCTTCAGCTTCATCTACAGCCGCCGCCCCGGTACACCGGCATCCAACCTGGCCGATGACACACCGGAGCAGGTCAAGAAGGAACGCCTCTACCGCCTGCAGGCCGCCATCAACGACAACGCCCGCAAGATCAGCGCAGCGATGATCGGCAGCACCCAGCGGGTGCTCGTCGAGGGCCTCAGCCGCAAGGACGCCAACGAACTCACCGGCCGCACCGAGAACATGCGCTACGTCAACTTCGCCGGCCCTGCGCGGCTGATCGGGCAGTTCGTCGAAGTCGTGGTTACCGAGGCGATGGCGAATAGTTTGCGCGGGCGGGTGGTGGTTGAGGCTTCGGTCGAGGCCTGATCGACCAGGAGCATTTGTCCGCAAAGGACGCAAAGAACGCAAAGGGAAGCCAAAGCGAGTTCATCAGTCGAGCAAGCGCTCCCGGCCGCCGCGGGACCTTGCATTCGATTGATAGTCCCCAATGTTTGCCGGGTGGTCCCGGCAAGCAACGGGGTTACCCCATTCAACTATCGTTCTTCGCTCTCCTTTGCGTCCTTTGCGTCCTTTGCGGACAAAATTCTTCTTCCCGCATCTGCGTCACTCCGGAGAATCCAGACCCCCATGCCCCGCCTCGCCAAACCCACCGCGATCGAATCCGAAACCATCACGCTCGAGCCCGAGGACAACGAGCGGCTGGCTAATCTGTGCGGGCCGTTCGATGAGCATCTGCGCGAGGTCGAACTCAGGGTCGGGGTCGAGATCGCCAATCGCGGCAATCTGTTCAAGGTCAGCGGCGCGCCGGAAGCAGTGCGTTCGGCCGCGCGCCTGCTGAAGGCGCTTTACCACGCCGCGGAGCGCGAGACGCTGACGGCAGCCAGTGTGCATCTGATGGTCAAGGAACTGGGCGCCGACGAGTACGTCGAGACCATTGCCGAGGGTTCGCACGAGGTCGTCATCCGCACCAAGCGCGGCGTGGTCAAGGGACGCGGCGCCAACCAGATGCGCTATCTGCATGCGGTGGCGACCCACGACATCAATTTCGGCATCGGCCCGGCCGGCACCGGAAAAACCTATCTGGCGGTGGCCAGTGCGATCGAGGCGCTCGACCGCAATCGGGTGCAGCGCATCCTGCTGGTGCGACCGGCCGTTGAGGCCGGCGAGAAACTCGGCTTTCTGCCCGGCGATCTCACCCAGAAGGTCGATCCTTACCTGCGACCGCTGTACGACGCGCTCTACGAGATGATGGGCGTGGAGAAGGTCACGCGTCTGCTCGAGCGCAACGTCATCGAGATCGCGCCGCTGGCGTTCATGCGCGGGCGCACATTGAACGATGCCTTCGTGATTCTCGACGAAGCGCAGAACACCACCTTCGAGCAAATGAAGATGTTTCTGACACGCATCGGCTTCGGCACCACCGCGGTGATCACCGGCGACGTCACCCAGATCGACTTGCCGCGCAAGGACCAGTCGGGTCTGAAGCAGGCGATCGAGGTGCTGAAAGGCGTCGACGGCATCAGCTTTACCTTCTTTCAAAGCGGCGACGTGGTTCGCCACCCGCTGGTCGCGCGTATTGTTCAGGCCTACGAACGCTTCGAGCAACGTGAATGAGGCCGGCGCGGGAACCTGAACTGTCGCTCGATCTGACCCTGAGTTACGGCTGTTCGCGCCGCGGCGTGCCGGCGCGATCGTCGTTCATCCGTTGGGCGCTGGCCGCGATGCGCAGCGCCGGTCAACGCGGCAGCTACGAACTGTCCCTGCGGGTGGTGGATGCCGCAGAAGGACTGGCCTTGAATCGCGACTTCCGCGGCAAAGCTTACCCGACCAACGTGTTGTCGTTCCCGGCGGATCTGCCGCCACGGCGTGGTCCTCGATTACTCGGCGACATCGCTCTGTGCGCACCGGTCGTCGCACAAGAAGCACTGGAGCAGGGAAAATCGGTGACCGCGCACTACGCCCACTTGAGTATTCACGGCGTGCTCCACCTGCTCGGCTACGATCACGATGCGGCGGCGCGGGCAGCGACCATGGAGGCGATCGAAGTGCGCACGCTGGCGACGCTTGGCCACGCCAACCCTTATGAGTTGTCGATCCCATGAACCATCTCGAAGACTTGCGGCAACTGTGCGCTGAGGCCCGAACCCTGCTGTCGACCACCTGGGACATGGGCCTGGCTGAACGCGTCTGCGAGCGTGCCGAAGAGTTGGTGGAGCCGCTCAACGACCCACGCCACACGTCTCTGGCCGAGGCTGTGCTCGGCTTTGCGGCTTATCTGAGTGCGTTCACCGATTCGCGTGTCGGGCCGGTCGAGACCCGTCGCCTGCAACTTGAGACGCTGCTCGACGCAGTCGTAGAGCAACTGGATCGTCTGGAAACCTCGAGCGCGCTGGAAATGGCACCGCCAGAGCTTGAATTGACGATCGAACTGGCGCCGGCGCCGACCGAGTCGCTGCACGTTGCGGCCGCGCCAGCTTCCGTTGCGGCGTCGCCGGAGATTCCTGCGCTGGATACCATCGTCTTCATCGACCCGACCGGTCGCGACGCCAGCACCCTGGGAATGGCGCTGGAAGACGTTGGTTATGTCGTGCAGTCGCTGCTGCGACTCGATCGCCAGATCGGCCAGTGGTTGGCAAAACCGGAAGTCAAGGCATTGATCCTGCCCGCAGCAGGACTCGAAGTCTGGGACAAACTGCTGCAGCTCGACCCGGCGCTGGATCAGGTGCGCCGCCGCATCGGCTTTTTCGTGGTCGCCCGCAGCGACGAACCGCGCATGCGCCTGAAGGCCGGCCAGGCCGGCGCTGATGGCTTTTTCGTGTTGCCGGGTTCGACCGACGCGCTCGCGCGGGAGATCGTCGAGGTGCTGCGCGATCGCCTCGATCCTTACCGGGCGCTGATCATCGATGACGATGCCTCGATGACAATGGTGGTCGATTCAGTGCTGCGACGCTCCGGGATGGATACGCGCGTGATCAATGATCCGGTCCAGGCGTTGGCGATCCTGGACGATTTCGTGCCCGACGTGATCCTGCTGGATCTGCATATGCCCGGTCTCAGCGGCCTCGAATTGCTGAGCCTGTTCCGCGCCCACGCAAAGACCGCGTTCACGCCGGTGGTGTTGATCTCCGGCGACGAAAACCAGGAGCGACGTTTCGAGACCCTCACTGCCGGCGGCGACGACTACCTGCTCAAGCCGCTGCGACCCAAGCATCTGGTCGCCGCCGTTACCGGCCGTGCCCAGCGTTCCCGCTGGCTCCGGCGCGCGCTGCGGCACACGACGACGCCACTGCCATTGTTGTAGCTGATTGCTGGATGTTGGTGCTCTTGGTGGGTCCAGACTTGTCTGGACGCTTCTGCTGCTCTTGGTAGGTCCAGACTTGTCTGGACGCTTCTGCTGCTCTCGGTGCTCTGGCGGGAAAGCGTCCAGACAAGTCTGGACTCACAAAAAAAGCGCTGGCAATGGGCACCAAAGTTCCCTCGCGAGTGCGCAGGAGCGCGCTTGCACGCGATAACAACCCGACATCAACCCGGTGAACTGAGCCCGATCGGCGGCGCATAGACGCGCCCTGGCGGACGCGGGCGGAAGCACGGCGCACTGGCGATGAAAGCGGGATCGCGATTGCGTGCGTCCCAAGCCGGCACCGCCGCCAGCGGCAGCGTCGACTGGTCCTTGGGATCGGCGGCGGCCTGCCCTGAAAGAATGGCCGCGGCCACACACCGATCCAGGTCGGCCTGCCGGCGGGCGAAACTCAGTGCGTACCAATCCGCATCCGGCTGATGCACCGCGATCACCTTGCTCGCCTGCAGATCGTGCGGTTGCTTGTGGCGAAGTTCGAACAAGGCGTGCCCGATCACGAACACTTGCGCGCGTTCCCAGGCGGCGCGCCGCGGCAGCAACAGGTCCTGCCAGTCATGCGCCTGCAGCGCGTCGAGCAACGCGGGGTCATCGCTGACCGCCACGGTGCCGGCCTCGTCGATGTGCGTCAGCGCCTGTTGTCGCCGCGTGCGCTGCTTCGGCCCGACGGCGCGGATGCCGGCCATCTGACCCAGGTGGATCGCCCATTTGGTTTGTGGCCACTGCAGCCACATCAGCGCGCCGTAGACATCGTGCAGCGAGTCGCGGCGCATCGCGATCTGCCGTCGCTCGCCGATGCGCTGCTCGTAACTGAGTCCATCGTCGACCAGGTGCTGGTCCTGCTCGACGAAGCGCAGGCCGTCGGGCAGCACCGTCGTTGCGCGATGGTTGAACTCGGCCAACGCGGCATCCCAGGGCAGCTCGAAGATCGCGTCGAAATCCCCCAGTTGGGCGAACATCGGGTCGCAACCCGCTGCCCGGCCGATGCATCCCGGCGCACTCACCGGCAGTCTTCAGGCGAGCACGCCGTGCAGATCGTGCTCATCGGCAGCCGTGATCTTCACGTCGACGAACTGGCCGGACTGGATCGCTTGCTTCAAGTCGGCACGCTTCTCGGACGCAGCCTTCTTGCGCCGGCCGAGCTTGATCACCACCTTGCCATCGATTTCCGGTGCATCGGCGCTGCTGCGACCGATGGCCACGCTGGCGCCGACCTCGTCGACCAGCACGCGCTGCACGCTGCCGATCTTCGCCTCAAGGCGTCCGGCGCTGATCTGCGCCTGCTTCTCCATGAAGCGCTGCAGGCGCTCCTGCTTGAGTTCCTCCGGCACGGCGTTGGGCAGGGCATTGGCCGCGGCGCCAGTGACCGGCGAATAGGCGAAGGCGCCGACGCGATCCAGTTGCGCCTCGTCGAGGAAGTCCAGCAGTTCCTCGAACTCGGCATCGGTTTCGCCCGGAAATCCGACGATGAAGGTGCTGCGCAAGGTGATCTCCGGGCACGTCTGGCGCCAGGCGCGGATGCGTTCGATGTTCTTTTCGCCGCTGGCCGGACGCTTCATCAACTTGAGGATGCGTGGGTTGCTGTGCTGGAACGGGATGTCGAGATACGGCAGCAGCTTGCCCTCGGCCATCAGCGGCACAACCTTGTCGACATGCGGATACGGATAAACGTAGTGCATGCGCACCCAGATGCCGAGTTCGCCCAGCGCTGCGGCCAGATCGAGGAAACGCGTCTGCCGCACCTGCCCGCGCCAATCGCGTTCGGCGTACTTGAGGTCGACCCCATAAGCACTGGTGTCCTGCGAGATCACCAGCAGTTCCTTGACGCCACTGTTCGCCAGTTTCTCGGCCTCGACCAGTACTTGATCGATCGGTCGGCTCACCAGATCGCCACGCATCGACGGGATGATGCAGAAGCTGCAGCGGTGATTGCAGCCCTCGGAGATTTTCAGGTAGGCGTAGTGACGCGGCGTCAACTTCAGGCCTGCCGGCGGCACCAGATCCATGAACGGGTCGTGCTGCGGCGGCTTCTGCGCGTGCACCGCATTCAACACCGAGATGTAGTCCTGCGGGCCGGAGATCGACAGCACGCCGGGAAACTTCTCGCGGATCAGTTCCGCGCGCGCGCCGAGGCATCCGGTGACCACCACCTTGCCGTTCTCGGCCATCGCTTCGCCGATCGCTTCCAGCGACTCCTCGACGGCGGCATCGATGAAACCACAGGTGTTGACCACCACGACATCGGCCGAATCGTAGCTGGGCACGATGGCATAACCCTCTGCCCGCAACTGGGTCAGGATGCGCTCGGAATCGACCAGCGCCTTGGGGCAGCCAAGGCTGACGAAACCGATCTTGGGAATCACGGCAGACATCGGGCGCACCGGAAAAGTGGGGCGTGGAGTATAGCTGCGCGCGTGGCGGTTGCCTGGCAAGCTTGCCGCACCCTGCGGGAGTCAAAGTCACCCTTGTCGGTGCGCTTGTTCGCACATCGAACTGGCGGCGACCATGCGGACTGCCTTTTCGTCCGCAAAAGACGCAAAGAGGGCAAGGGCCGTTTCAGGTTGATGCGGTCTCATTCGGCAACTTTCCCTTCCCCGCTTTCCTTTGCGTTCTTTGCGTCCTTTGCGTCCTTTGCGGAAATAGCTTTTCTTTCAGATACTTGTGTGATGTTTGGTGAGAGTCCCGGTCGCCCCTGTCGGTGCGCTTATTCGCGCAAAGAACACACGGAAGTAGGTCACGTTGCCTGCGCAGCAGGCTACGTGACGCTGCCCGTTGTCACGTAGCCTGCTGCGCAGGCAACGTGACCTACAAAAATGCACAGTAATCAATGGTGTGGCGGATGTTCTGTGAGAGTGAAGCGATTGCCTCATCCGCGAGCCGACGCGCGCTCGACTTCGGTCAACGCCACCTTGTCGCGCAGGTACACCGGCAGCGCCATGCGTGCCGCTACGCCGAGACCGGCGCGCAGTGCGCGCGCGCCAAGGCGGGCGATGGCGCTGGCGTGCGGTAACGCGGGGTGCCGGAACGCGTCCAGTCGATACCCGAAGCGTTGCTCCAGCGCAGCACGATGGACGCGAAAGCCTGGCCCGACCGCACACCAGACATCGTCGCCGGGCAGCGCCAGCGCCGCCGGCGCTGCCAATTGTTCCTCGCCGATCGGAACCACCAGGCCGTTGCCATCGACGTCGAAGTAACCGGCGTAGACCTCGCCCATGCGCGCGTCGGCCAGCGCCAGGATCGGCGTTGCGGCATCGCGATCGAAGGCTTCCTGGGCGAGCGCCGCCAGCGACGACACCGGTACTGCGGGGATGTCGAGCCCGTAGGCGATGCCTTGCGCCGCAGCGACCGCCAAACGCACGCCGGTGAAGGCACCTGGGCCGCAGCCGAAGGCGACGGCGCTGAGGTCGAGCTTGGTGACGCCGGCGTCGGCCAGCACGGCGTCGATCAGGCGCAACAGACGATCGCCGTGACGATTGCCGCCGTCATCGATGGCCTGACTAAGCGCGCCGTTGGCATAGACCGCCACCGACAGCAACTCGGTCGAGCATTCGAGCGCGAGGATCTTCATCCTGTAAACCTCATGGCGAGTCGGTGGCAGCCTGGGCGTCGGGCCCGGCACTGTACCAGTCGAGACGCCGCGTCAGGTACATCGCACCCGCCAGCAGCAGCGCCAACCCGATTGCACCCAGCAGCAACGACAGCTCTTCGGCACGGATCAGCACCAGCAGGAATCCGTACAGCGTCGCCAGCACCCCGGCACTGAGCGCACCTCGCCCCCATCCTCGCAATACCGCGGCCGAATAGCCGCCGACCATCGCCACCACGGCGCCCGCAGCCAGCAGGTAAGCGGCGACAAAACCGACGTGCTCGGAGAGTGCCAGCAGCAGCAGGTAGAACACCGCCAGCGCCAGTCCGACCAAGGCGTAATGGAAAGGATGCAGACGCACGCCGACCAGCACTTCGGTGAGGAACAGCGCAGCCATGGTCAACGCCAGCACCAGAATGCCGTACTTGGCGCTGCGTTCGTTCTGCTGATAGAGGCCACCCGGTTCGACCAGCGCCACGCCGACGGCCTGCGCACCCCAACCGGCCAGCGCATCGGCGCCGTTGATCACGGCCGGAATGCCGGTCGATAGATCCATCAAGCGCCAGTCGGCGCTGAACCCGGTGGCGCTGATCTCGCGCTGTCGCGGCAGCGCGCCTCCGGCGAACCCAGGATGCGGCCAGTCGCCGGTCATGGCAACCGTGAACTCGGCAGCATTCGGAATGACGTCCAATGCACGTGCGCCGGCCAGTTCCAGTTCGACCGAAAACGGCAGCGACTCGGCACTTGCGGTCGCCAGCGCCAGGCCGCCCGCCAGCACCGGGCGGTCGCGCGGCATGAAGTCGACGGATTGCAGGCTCCAGCGCTCGGCGGTGGGCTTGAGATCGAGATCGACACCGGCGACATCGAAATGCCGGATCTCGCGCAATCCCGTCAGATCACCCGGCGCAAACACCACGCTGAGCTGCTGCAGCGTCCAGGATTCCGCCGCATCGAGGGTGGTCGGCGCCAGCGATGGCAGGAAGCGGCCATCGATGCGCAACAACGCGGTGTAGATCGGCAGGGCGTGGATGCCGAGTTTGCGCGTCTCGACGGTCAGTGTGGCCGTCAATTCAGCGTTGGCCGGCGACAGCAGGCGCTGCCTTCTTTCGCGGGTCACCACGCCGTCCTTGTCGACCAGATCGCGGAAATACTCGAAACGCAGCAGCGGCAGCAACACCTGCTGTTCGCGTCCCCAGCCAGCGGCGATGCGGTCCTCTGCCTGGCGCGCCAGACCCGCGCGCTCCTGCACCAGGTCGTAAATCAGCCCCAGCGGAATCAGCAGCAACAGCGACAGGAAACCGAGAACGAACAGCTTGAAGGTGGTGGAACTGGCGAGGGCGGTGCGGGACATGGAAGCGCTCGTGGCCGGGGAGGCTCCAGCACACGCTGCTTTTGTGTGGCCAGTGTGAGCTGGCCGTGGCAAGCCTGGGGCAGGGGCAGGAAGAAACTGGCGAGGTCTGGACCACGTCGACCCCGCGGCGACGATGGTCGCGCTGGCGGAAGCGCGCTGCGCGTTGGGTGCGCTCGCCGAGGCGCTGCCGATGTTCGAACGCGCCGTCGCGCTGCTGCAGACGCAGCCGACTTCCCTCGCTGGTGCGCGCGTGCGCCTTGGCGCGTGCCTGGCGTCGACCGATCCGGCGCGCGCCGCGAGCGAACTTGACGCTGCCTTGGGCTGGCTGCGTGAACACGCCCCAGCGCATCAGGACCGACAACGGGCCCAAGAACTGCGAGCGGCCTTGCAGGAGTCCCGGCCGCCGCGGTCGGAACCTTGATTCGCACCATGCAGCGGCACTCGCCTTCCGTATCGATCGGCCTCGTGCAGGCGAGCGCCGAGCCGCGCTGAAAGCACCGCGCCCGCGCGCCGGTCCTTGCTCTACCCGCGAAGCAGGAGACCGCCATGAAGACCCTGGTCCTGGACAGCTACGACTCCATCGTCGAACGCCTGCGCGCGATCGGCGAGTACCTGCCGCGACTGGTGATGCGCCTGGTGATGGGTTGGGAGTTCTTCGAAGCCGGGTTGGAGAAACTGCGCGGGGAAAACTGGTTCGCAAACATCCAGACGGACTTTCCGTTTCCGTTCAACCTGGTGCCGGCGAATTTCAGCTGGACGCTGGCGACCTGGTTCGAGCTGGCGGGCGCGATCGCGCTGTGGCTCGGACTGGCGACGCGTTTCTTTGCCTTCTCGCTGCTGTTCCTGACCTTCGTCGCGACCGCCGCGGTGCACTGGCCGGACATGTGGACGATGTGGGGCGATCTGCTCAAGGGCTATTCGGTGTCCGACCAGGGTCACGGCAACTACAAGCTGCCGTTGCTGTTCGTGGTGATGCTGATCCCGCTGGTGTTCAACGGCGCCGGCAAGTTCAGCCTCGACCATCTGATCCGGCTGTGGATCGGGCGACCGGAGCCATCGGCGCGGATGGATGGCTATGCCGTCGGCCTCGGCTGCGCGGTTATCGGCGTGCCCTTCCTGATGCTGATTCCCGGCTTCGGCGCCGGCGTGCTGGTCGTCGGCGCGCTGGCGACGGTGTATGGCTGGCGGCAACAGCGCGCGCCGACCTGACACGCCAGGTTCGCGGAAGCACCCGCAATTTCGGCGCCCGGATTGCCGCAAGCCCGGGGCGCTGTATCGCTGCACAGTACAGCGGCCTGCAAGAGCCTCTCACAGCCCCAGGGGTGCGCGCCCGCTCGTACCCTGGGTGCTTGCCGCATGCCTGCGTGGATGAGTCGCTGGCGATGCAACGGCCTGTCAGGGCCCTTGCCAGATAACGAATCGAGGGTTTATTGTTATGTTATAGCATTTACTGAGTTCCACCCCATGAAACGCCTGCTTCCATTGCTGATTGCCGAACTGCTGGTCGCCGCGCCGCTGCACGCCGCCGCCGAGACAACCCGTTCCGAGCACAAGGACGAACATGCGCGCGAGCTCGACGCGGTAATCGTCGAGGCTGATCCGTTGCGCAGCACTTACGGCGACTTGATCCAGCCTGCCTCAGTGTTGCGCGGGCCGGAGTTGGAACGTCGCAAAGCCGCGACGCTCGGTGAGACGCTGCAGCGGGAACCGGGCGTGCAATCGAGCTACTTCGGCCCCGGCGTCGGTCGGCCGATCATCCGCGGTCAGGATGGGGCGCGCGTGCAGGTGCTGAGCGAGGGCCTCGCTTCGATGGACGTGTCGACGGTCAGCAGCGATCACGCGGCGACCATCGAGCCCTTTCTGGCAGATCAGATCGAAGTACTGCGCGGGCCGGCTACATTGCTGTACGGCGCCGGAGCGGTCGGCGGCGTGGTCAATGTCGTCGATGGGCGCATTGCGGAACAGTCGGCGGAAAGACCCATCAGCGGCCGCGCCCAGTTCGGCGGCGACAGTGTCGCCGATACGCTGTTCGGGATGGGGCGCATCGAAGTCGGCGGTGAGCGCTTTGTGCTGCGCGCAGACGTTTTCCATCGCGATTCGAACGATTACGACATCCCGGGCCACGCCGAAGTTCATGACGGCGACGAGGACGAGGATCACGACGAAGAAGCCGGTGGGACACTCGAAAACAGTGCGCTGCGCACGCGCGGTGGCGCGGTCGGCGCCTCCTGGATCGGGGAAACAGGCTTCATCGGCGTCGCCGTGAGCGAATTTCGCTCCGTCTACGGTGTCCCCGGCCACGCCCATGAGCATGAGCACGACGACGAGTCGATCGCCAAGAGCGAGGACGAGGAAGAAGCGGCGGTTCGCCTCGACCTCGAGCAGACGCGCATCGACGTCAAGGGCGGCCTCGAGACCTCGCTCGCTGCTGCCGAGAAGATTCGCGTGCGCTTCGGCCACAACGAATACCAGCATGTCGAACTGGAAGGCAGCGAAATCGGCACCCGCTTCGACAATCAGGAGTACTCCGGACGCCTCGACATCGTCCATGGCGATTGGGCCGGCTGGAACGGCGCCTACGGATTGAGCTTCAACCAGCGCGACTTTGCGGCGGCGGGCGAAGAAGCCTTCGTGCCGCCGAGCGACACCGACCAGTTCGGCCTGTTCGTCCTCGAACAACGCGAAATGGGCGCGTTGATGATCGAACTGGGTGCGCGCTACGACACGCAGTCGATCGACGTGGCGACCGATTCTCGCAGCGTGGACCACAGCGGCTTCAGCGCCTCGGCAGGCGCCAGTTATGCGCTGACCGAGACCGCTTCATTGACCTTTGGCCTCGATCGCGCAGCACGCTTGCCCACCGCCGAGGAGCTCTATTCGGACGGTCCGCACGCAGCGACCGCGAGTTTCGAAATCGGCGACGAAGATCTGGACGAAGAGGTTTCCAACCAGGTCGAGATCGGGCTGCGCTGGCGCAGCGATCGGCTCAAGGCCAGCATAAATGCCTTCCATGCGCGGTTCGACGACTTCATCTATCTGGTCGACACCGGCGCCATCGAGGACGAGCTGCCGGTGCGCCAGTGGACGCAGGCCGATACGCGCTTCACCGGCTTTGAGGTCGAGGGCGTCTGGCACATGGCCGAGACCGACTTCGGCCATTTCGACCTGCAAGCCTTTGGCGACCAGGTGCGGGCACGCCTGGATGGCGGGGACGATCTGCCGCGAATTCCGCAAAGCCGCTTTGGCAGCGAACTACGCTGGCACACCGGCGCGTGGCAGGCGACCGTCGGCGCCGTTCACTATTTCGAGCAGGACCGCACCGCCGAACTGGAGAGTTCGACCGGATCATTCACGCTGTGGGATGCCTCGCTGACTTACGCGCTGGATGCCGGCGACAGCAGCATCGAGATGTACCTGAAGGGCGAAAACCTCGGCGACGAGGAAGCCCGCCTGCACACCTCGCTGCTGAAGGATTTGGCGCCGCTGCCGGGGCGCAACGTGACGGTCGGAATGCGCGTGTATTTCTGAGGGAATGCGATTGCAGACCTGTGGAGCGGGCTCTCCAGCAGCAAGCGCTCGCGACACAAGGTCGCTCTCACCCGCCACACCATTGATTGTTGAGCATTTTTGTAGGTCACGTTGCCTGTGCAGCAGGCTACGTGACAATGGGCAGGGCAGCTCTGATCTTCATGTGGGAGCGGATTTACTCCGCGACAGCTTTCGCGGGATACACCCGCTCCCACAGGTTCGATACGCGAACAAGCGCACCGACGGGGCGACCAGGACCCGCAGACGAAAACGCTACACGTTGAAGCGGAAGTGCAGCACGTCGCCTTCCTGGACGATGTAGTCCTTGCCCTCCAGCCGCAGCTTGCCCTCGGCCTTGGCGCCGGCCTCGCCCTTGAGCCGGATGTAGTCGTCATAGGCGATCGTTTCGGCGCGAATGAAGCCCTTCTCGAAATCGGTGTGGATCACGCCGGCCGCCTGCGGCGCGGTGAAGCCGGCCTTGATCGTCCACGCGCGCACTTCCTTCTCGCCGGCAGTGAAATAAGTGCGCAGGCCGAGCAGCTTGTAGCCGGCACGGATCACCCGGTTGAGACCGGGTTCGTCGAGGCCCATGTCGGTCAGGAAGGCAGCTCGATCCTCCTCGTCGAGTTGGCCGAGTTCCTCCTCGATGGCCGCGCAGACTGGCACCACCTCGGCCCCCTCGGTGGCGGCTCGCGCGCGCACCGCGTCCAGAAACGGGTTGTTTTCGAAGCCGTCGTCCTTGACGTTGGCGACGTACATCACCGGCTTCAACGTCAGCAGGAACAGGTCGCGGATCAACAGCTTCTCATCCGGCGTCAGGTCGACGCTGCGCGCCGGCTTGCCCTCGTTGAGCGCGGCACTGACCTTGGCCAGTACCGGGCGCCGTGCGATGGCGTCCTTGTCGTTGGCCTTCGCCGCGCGCTCGGCACGATTGAGCGCCTTGTCGACGCTGTCGAGATCGGCCAGCGCGAGTTCGGTATCGATGGTGTCGATGTCCGAGAGCGGGTCGATCTTGCCGTTGACGTGGACGATGTCTTCGTTCTCGAAACAGCGCACCACGTGCGAGATCGCGTCCACCTCACGGATGTGCGCGAGGAACTGGTTGCCCAGACCCTCGCCCTGCGCTGCGCCCTTGACCAGCCCGGCAATGTCGACGAACTCGATGGTGGTCGGAATGATCTTCAGCGGCTTGGCGATCTTCGACAACGCATCCAGGCGCGGATCGGGTACCGGCACCACGCCGACGTTCGGATCAATGGTGCAGAACGGATAGTTCGCCGCCGCGATGCCGGCCTTGGTCAGCGCGTTGAAGAGCGTGGATTTGCCGACGTTCGGCAGACCGACGATGCCGCATTTGATGCCCATCTGGTGAAGTCCCTTGGAGGAGAGGTTGGGAATCAGGAAAAAGGAAAATGGAAAAAGGAAAAGGGGACATCAAGAGCCCGCGGTTCGCAGGCTCTGACTTATGCCCTTCCCTCTTCCCATTTTCCTTTTCCCCTACTTGGCGCTTGCGTCGGTTTTCGCCGCCTGCGTATGCAGCAGCGCCAGAAGCAGGAAAAAGGAAACTGGAGAATGGAAAATGGAAGAGCGACCGTCGCGAGCTTCAGACCTCGTGCCGTTGATCTTCCCCTTTTCCTTTTTCCCTTTTCCTTTTTCCTCTACTTGCCCCCATCGCCCGATTTGGTCGAGGGTGTATGCAACAGCGTCATCGCCCTTTCCATCGCCCCGTCACGACACAGCGGAAACACGGCAATGGCGGCGTCGATGGCGGATCGAATCGCTTGTTCGTCGGCCAAGCTGGGGCGCCCGAGCACCCATGGCGTGACCAGTTCCTTGCGGCCTGGATGGCCGATGCCGATGCGCAGGCGGTGGAATTTGCCATGGCCGAGCTGCGCCATGGTGTCGCGCAGGCCGTTTTGCCCGCCGTGCCCGCCGTCGAACTTCAGGCGCGCAACGCCGGGCGGAAGATCGAGTTCGTCGTGCACGATCAGCGCTTCGGCCGGATCGATCTTGTAATAGTTCAGCACCGCCGAAACCGCGATGCCGCTCTTGTTCATGTAGGTCGTCGGCTTCACCAACAACAGCGGTTCGCGACCGCCCGTGAGTTTGCCGACCTCGGCATTGAGCCTGGACTCGGTCAGCAGGCGCACGCCGAGCTGGTCCGCCAGGGCATCGGCAAACCAGTAGCCCGCATTGTGGCGTTGCCGTGCGTGCTCAGGGCCCGGATTGCCGAGGCCGAATACCGCGCGAATGGAGATCGGAGTGGACATTCAATAGGGTCAAACGTGAAACGTGAAACGTCAATTCAGTGAGCGCTTCGATTGACGTTTCACGTTTAACGTTTAACCGTTGACGTTTAACGTTTCACCTGTCGCGGCGGCAGGATCAGCACCGCGAGGCTCCCTCAAAACAACATCGGCCGACCGTCTCCGGCCGGCCGATGCAGGACCCGAAGGTCAGGTTTACTTCTTCGCTGCCGGCTTGGCCGGAGCCGCCTTCGCCGGAGCTGCAGCCTTGGCCGGTGCCGCCGCAGCCTTGCCTGCCGGCTTCTTGCCAGCGGGCGCCGCTGGTGCCGCAGCACCTTCTGCCGGCACTTCGGGCGCTTCCTCGGCAACCATGCGTGCGACGACCACGGCAACGTCGTGCTCGCGACCGAGCTTCAGCGACGGAATCTCGACGCCCTCAGGCAGCTTGATGTCGGACACGTGGATGGTGTCGCCGACCTGCAGGTTGGCCAGATCGATCTCCAGGAACTCCGGAAGGTCTTTCGGCAGGCAGCTGATTTCGACGTCGTTGAGCTCGTGCAGGATCAGCGCTCCCGCCATCTTCCCGGCCGGCGAGCCTTCCTGGTTGAGGAAGTGCAGGGGCACACGCAGACGCACCGGCTCGGTTTCCGAGACGCGCTGGAAATCGATGTGCATCAGGATCGGCTTGTACGGATGGCGCTGCAGATCGCGCAACAGCGCCTTCTGCTTTTCGTTGCCGACGTCCAGTTCCAGAATCGAGGTGTAGAACCACTCGTTCTGGGCATAGCGGTAAGCCAGCACCATGTCCATCTGCAGCGCGCGCGGCGACTGACCGCCGCCGTAGAGAATCGCCGGCACCTTGCCCGCAGCGCGAAGGCGGCGGCTCGCACCCTTCCCTTCGTCAGCGCGGAATTCCACCGGCACGTTTCGAACCTTGGCCATGATCATCATCCTTCATAAGATTTGGCGTTCCATCCCGGAACCCCGTTAAAAGAAAGGCCGCGGCGATTCATTCGCCACGCCTCACCGCCACGCCACCGTCCGCGACCAGACGGCCCGAGGGGTGAGTGCTGGGGCCGCGTGCCGCTTGCAGCCCCAGGACTCAGCGCTCGGAGAAGCGGGAAAAAGGAAAAGGGAAAATGGAAAAGGGTAAATACGAAAGGCCAAGGCCCACGTCACGCCGCTCTAGATCGTCCCTTTTCCTTTTTCCCTTTTCCTTTTTCCAACGTCGACGCTAGTCGACGTACAACGAACTCACGCTCTCCCCACCCGCGATGCGCCGGATCGTCTCTGCCAGCAGTTCGGCCACCGACAACTGGCGGATGCGCGCGCAGGCGCGGGCTTCGGGGCGCAACGCGATGGTGTCGGTGACTACCATCTCGTCGAGCGCCGAATTGCTGATGTTGTCGACTGCAGCGCCCGACAGTACCGGGTGCACGCAGTAGGCGACCACCCGCCTGGCGCCGCGTTCCTTCAACGCACGCGCTGCAGAGCACAGAGTGCCTGCGGTATCGACAATGTCGTCGACCAGGATGCAGGTCTTGCCGGCGACGTCGCCGATGATGTTCATCACCACCGATTCGTTGGCCTTCGGGCGACGTTTGTCGATGATCGCCAGATCGGCATCGTCGAGGCGTTTGGCCATCGCCCGCGCACGCACCACGCCACCGACATCCGGCGCGACCACGATCAGTTCATCGCCGGCATAGTTGCGCCACATGTCGGCGAGCAGCACCGGCGAGGCATAAACGTTGTCCAGCGGCACATCGAAAAAACCCTGGATCTGGTCGGCATGCAGGTCGACCGTCAGAACTCGGTCGGTTCCGACCGTGCCGATGATGTCGGCCACCACCTTGGCGGTGATCGGTACCCGCGCATTGCGCGCCCGACGATCCTGTCGCGCATAACCGAAATACGGCATCACTGCGGTCACCGACGCGGCCGAGGCGCGCTTGAGCGCATCGACCATCGCCAGCAACTCCATCAGGTTTTCGGCTGCCGGTGGCGAAGTCGGCTGGATCAGGTAGACATGCTGGCTGCGCACGTTTTCCATGATCTCGACCGCTACTTCGCCGTCGCTGAAGCGCGAGACATTGGCCTTGCCCAGCGGCACGCCGAGTTCGAAGGCAATCGAGCTCGCCAGGCGCGGATGGGCGTTCCCGGTGAAGATCATCAACCCGGGTGCAGTGTGGTCGGTGCGCTTGGTGCTCATGATGAAGAGTTGGCTGGGGCGCTAGGACTCGAACCTAGGAATGCGGGTATCAAAAACCCGTGCCTTACCGACTTGGCGACGCCCCAAGCCGTCCGCAGCGCAATCGGGCCCAATCTTGCGACTTGGCGCGACGCATGCCACGGAGCCCGCTATTTTCAAGCCCCGCGCTGGTCGTTGTCAAACCAATTCGTGATCGAGCCCACCGCGCGGCAGGTCCAGGACACCGGAACGCCAACCAGTGCGGCTTGCGCAGCGGGCCGATCGGGCGCGACCGCGAACACCGCGCTACCGCTGCCGGTCAATTGCGCGTGACCCAGGCGCAACCGCAGCCAGTCGGCTGCCGCAGCGATCTGGGCGAACCGCTCCAGCGCCAGTGGCTCGAAAACGTTCGCGGTCGGCACGCCGGCGAGGTAGCTGTCGATGTCGATCGGGGCGCAATCGCGTTGCAGTCGTGGGTCAGCGAACATCGGTCCCGTGGCCACGGCGACGGCCGGATAGATCACCGCATAACTGCGCGCGACGAAGGGCAATGGGCTCAGCCGCTCACCGACGCCTTCGGCGAACGCCGGGCGTTGGCCGATGAACACCGGTACGTCGGCGCCCAGCACAAGCCCGAGGCGCAGCAATTCCTCGATCCCGAGCCCGAGTCGCCACAGTCGATTCAGGCCCAACAGGACCGCAGCGGCGTCCGCGCTGCCGCCGCCGAGCCCGGCGCCGATCGGGATGTGTTTTCTCAGCGTCAGCGTGCAGCCACTGCCCGGCGCCGCCAGCGGCTGCAGCAGGCGCGCCGCGCGCACCACCAGATCGGACTCGTCCGCCACTTCGACCAAGCCCCCACGACGTTCCACAATGCCATCGTCGCGGTTTTCGATGAGCAACTCGTCGCACCAGTCGATCAGCTCGAAAGCGGTCTGCAACTGGTGATAGCCGTCGTCGCGACGCCTGACGATGTGCAGAAAGCGGTTGAGCTTGGCGGGTGGGTGCAGCAGCAGAGAGGCCATGGTGTTGGTGTTTTGTTGATGTTGACGTTGGAGTTGATGTTGGAGTTGGTGTTGATGGAGCTTTGCTTCGCATTCGTGGGTCCAGACTTGCCTGGACGCTCTTCCCGCAGCAAGACCAGCAGCGTCCAGACAAATCTGGACCCACCAGCAGCAAGGGCATCCGGAAAAGCCTGGACCCCACCGGGAGCAAAGTCATCGAGACCAGTCCGCACCCACGAGCTGGGGCCGGAACCATCTGCACCAGCACTTCCAACCACCAGCGCCATCTCCGAGCGACTCGCGCCTATTCCGCGAACGCCCAACTGCGCACGGAAATCCGCACCTGATGCTCGCCCGAACGCGCGAACAGCTTGCGCGGCAACGGCGGATCCTGGCTCTGATCGAATTCGACATAGCGGATTTCCCAGCCCGCTTGCCGCAGCACCGACAAGCGCCCGTCGGCAGCGAACTCCAGCGTGCTCTCGGCGCCTGGCGCACGCATGCCGAGCACCCAATAACGCAACGAGTCGGATGGCAGATGCCAGCGCAGTTCGCGTTGCAGCAGGGCTTCCGCGCTGTCGGCAATGCGAATGGCGCCATTGGATTCGATCAGCAAGGCCTGCCCCGGTTGCACTTCCAGGCGCCAGTTGCGCGCAGTGACCGGCGCGACAAAACGCAGACTGTATTTGCGGCCGCGCTGTTGCCAGTCGAAGCGACCACTGCCGCCATCCTTGCCGTCGCTGATGGCGATGCGGCCGGCCAGATCGAACTCGTCGCGCTCGAACAACTGCGACTCGCGCTGCGACTGCAGTTGTTCGGCGCGTATCGGGTCCGGCGCGGCGACCGGGCGCACATTGCGCGGCGCGCAGCCGGGCAGCAGCGCCACCAGCGCGAGGACGCAGCAGACACGCCTCAAGGCAGCAGTTCCGGCTGAAGTCGCCCCAGGCTTTCGAGCAAGGCCGGATTGTCCGGCCAGCGCGCGAGCGCCTCGCGCCAGTGCGCGCGGGCCTCGTCATGGTGTCCGGCCACCCACAGTACCTCGCCCAGATGCGCAGCCACCTCGCCGTCCGCGGCCAGTTCGAAGGCGCGCCGCAAGTAGCGCAATGCCTCGTCGTAGTTGCCCAGACGGTACTGAACCCAGCCCATGCTGTCGATGAACGCGCCGTCGTCCGGCTTTCTGGCGATGGCGCGCTGGATATAGCCAAAAGCCTCTTGGTGCCGATCGGTGCGGTCGGCGAGCGTGTAGCCGAGCGCATTCAGCGCCTGGGGATTGTCCGGATCGAAACTCAGGATACTGCGCAGGTCCTGCTCGAGACCGGCGACATCGTCGTCGCCGAGTCGGAACAACGCGCGCGCATAGAGCAGGCGGAGGTCGCGATTGTTCTGCGCAACCGCCTGGTCGTAGACCGCAGCCGCCGACTTGCGGTCGGTGGGCGTCAACAGCTCGGCCTCCAGCAGCCAGGCATCGACGCGCTGATCGTCGTCGGCGGACTGGCGACGCGCGTCCGACAGCAGCTGGCGGGCAGCGTCGATGTCCTGCTTTTCGGTTGCCAGCAACACGCCGCGACGCAGTTGCGCTTCATGCCAGGCAACGCCCTTGGGTTCCTTTGCGTACCATGCGAGCGCCTGGTCGGGCTCCTCGCGCAACTCGTGCAACTGGCCCAACAGAAAGGCCCGCGACGACACCTGCGCCGGAGTACTGCGCTTCAGATCGCGCTCGATGCCCTTGAGCAACTTGCGGTCGGACTTGCCGGCGGCGTTCGCCAACCGCGCCGCCAGCACCCGGTCGTCCTGCGGCCGGGCCTGCGCCAGGACTTTGTCGGCGAGATCGTTGCGACCTTCATCGGCATGCACGCCAGCCAGGGCGAGGCGCAATTCGAAGTCCGTCGGCGCCAGTTGCAATGCACGTTCCAGCGCCTTGCGTGCAGCGGGTCGGTCGCCGGACGCAAGCAACGCCTGGGCGCTGCGGCGCCAGGCTTCGGAACTCTTCGGCTGCGCTTGCGTCTCCGCTTGCGCCAGCGCGACGGCCGCCGCGTGCTCGGCGAGATTGCCGGCCACCGCCGACCATACCGGGCCGTTGCGCAGCGACACCAGGGCGCCGGCGCTCGCCAACCGACGCAGGCTGGCGGGCGCGTGCTGGCGATTCTCCGCCGCGATCAGCACCTGGGCGACCGCACGCTGCGCCTCAAGCGTGTGGATTGCCGCCAGTTCTGCCAGAAAGGTGTCGGCCATCTCGACTTGACCCGTGGCCAGCGCCGACCATGCCAGGGTGCGACGCGCGGCGATCGATGCCGGATCCACCTGCAGCCAACGCGCGCCGACACGATCGGCCGCCGCATAATCCTTTGCGTACAACGCCACCGTGGCCGCACGCTCGATCAGCGCGACCTGGCCGCTGGCGACCGCGGCGTCGGCGTAACCGCGCGCGGCATCCGCCAGTTCGCCGCCCTGCAGCGCGAACTCGGCCTGCATCGCATTGGCGAGCACATCGACGGCCGGTTTGACCTCGGCCATGATGCCCGTTGTCGCAATCAGGCCTGATGTCGCGACCAGAATCCGCGCGAGCCGGGCACACCGCCGAGCCCCACGCATGGCGGAAACGGTCTTCCGCTTGATCTCGATGGCGCTGGACACGGACAATCTGCAGGTTAGGGAGAGCATTCCACATTCTATGGCCATTCTGGCACTGGGCATCAATCATGCAACGGCACCGATCGCATTGCGCGAACGCGTGGCGTTTGCGCCCGAGCGAACGCCTGCGGCCCTGCATGACCTGAGGACCATTCCCGGTGTTGGCGCAGCAGCCATCCTGAGCACCTGCAACCGCACCGAAGTCTATGTCGATCACGAGCCTGGCGCGGAGCACCATGCGCTCGATTGGCTGGAGCGCTTCCACGGATTCTCCAGATCCGAACTGCACACCTCGACCTACCGCTACCAGGATGAACACGCCGTGCGCCATGTGTTCCGGGTAGCGACCGGGCTCGATTCCCTGGTCGTGGGGGAGCCGCAAATCCTCGGGCAACTGAAACAGGCCTACCGCATTGCCCAGGACGCTCACACGCTGTCGGGCCCGCTTGAGCAACTGCTGCAACGCAGTTTTTCGGTGGCCAAGACGGTGCGCACCGAAACCCGGCTCGGCGCCAACGCGGTGTCGGTGGCCTACGCTGCGGTGCGCCTCGCGGCGCAGGTGTTCGATGAGATGCCGCGGCGCCAGGCCTTGCTGGTAGGCGCTGGCGAGACCATCGAACTGGTTGCACGCCATCTGCTTGGCGCTGGCATCCGCCGCACCATCGTGGTCAACCGCACGCTCGAACGCGCTCGCGCGCTGGCCGATCGCATCGGAGGTCAGGCGGCTCGCCTTGCCGACCTCGACACCCATCTGGTCGACTGCGACATCCTGGTCACCGCAACCCACGGCAGCGATCCGGTGATTCGCGTCGATGCGGTCAAACGCGCATTCACGGAACGCCGTCGACGCCCGCTGTTTGCCGTCGACCTCGGCGTGCCGCGCAACATCGAAGCGGCAATCGGCAATCTCGACGATGTCTACTTGTACACCGTCGACGACCTGCGCAGCGTCGTCGAAGAGGGCCTGCGCGGCCGTCGTGAAGCCGCGGCGCAGGCCGAATCGATGATTGCCCTGCACGTCGAGGAGTTCATGGCGTGGTGGCGCGAGCGCGCAGCCGCCTCGACCATCGTCAGCATGCGTCGCCGCGCCGACCAGGCCCGCAGCGACGTGCTGGCGCGCGCGCTGAAGCGCCTGCAGCATGGCGCCACGCCGGAACAGGCGCTCGAGTTCCTGTCGCACGCACTGACCAATCGGCTGCTGCATCGCCCTACCGTCGGCTTGCGCAGCGCCGCCGCGCTGGGCGACGAGGAATATCTCGACTTCGCCACGCGGTTGCTGGCGCTGGAGCCGTTGCAGGGCAGTGAGTAGTGAATTGTGAGTGGTGAGTAAAACCTGGCCCGGCTGTGAGCTGACGCCTTGACGCAGGAGCGACGTGTCCGTCGCGACCACAGCAGCTTGGCGCCGGTTCCACACGGTCCTGGCCGCGAGGCGACCGTGAGCGGCGACATCGATTGATCGCGCGCGAGCGCAACCGAGGGCAGCAACCGGATCTCCCCGCCCCCTGCTATCGTCCGCGCCTCGCTGAACCGGCCCTCCGGGTTCTACTCACTACTCACTATTCCCTGCTCACCGCTCCCCGATGAACCCTCGCATCCGCCGCAAACTCGACGAAATGAGCGAACGACTGCAGGAAGTGCAGTTGTTGCTGGCGCAGCCGGAAACGCTGAGCGACGGCGCGCGCTTGCGCGAGTTGTCGCGCGAATGTGCGCAGTTGGAGGCTTTGGCGGGTGAGTACCTCGAATACCAGCGGCTCGAAGCCGACCTCGTCGCAACCCGCGCCATGGCGGAAGCGGAACGCGGCGAGATGCGCGAAATGGCTCAGGCAGAAGCGGCCGAACTGGAACAGCACCTCGGTTCGCTGGGCGATTCGCTGGCGCTCAATCTGGTACCGCGCGATCCGCGCGACGAGCGCAGCCTGTTTCTGGAGGTCCGCGCCGGCACCGGCGGCGACGAAGCGGCGATCTTCGCCGGCGACCTTTTCCGCATGTACGCGCGATACGCCGAACGCCGCGGCTGGCGCATCGAAGTATTGAGCCAGAGCACCGGCGAACGCGGCGGATTCAAGGAAGTCATTGCGCGCGTCGAGGGCGCCGGCGCGTGGACGGCGCTGAAGTTCGAGTCCGGGACGCACCGGGTTCAGCGGGTACCGGAGACCGAGGCGCAGGGGCGCATCCATACCTCGGCCTGCACCGTGGCGATCCTGCCGGAACTCGACGAGATCGACGCCGCGCCGCTGAATCCGGCCGACCTCAAGATCGACACCTTTCGCGCTTCGGGTGCTGGCGGTCAGCACGTCAACAAGACCGACTCGGCCATCCGCATCACCCACCTTCCCACCGGTGTCGTCGTCGAATGCCAGGACGAGCGTTCGCAGCACAAGAACCGGGCGCGGGCGATGAGCCTGCTGCAAGCTCGCCTGACCGACGCGGAACGCAGCAAACAGGCGCAACAACAATCGCAGGACCGCAAGCTGCAGGTGGGCAGCGGCGATCGCTCACAACGCATTCGCACCTACAATTTTCCACAGGGGCGGTTGACCGACCATCGGATCAACCTCACCTTGTATCAACTCGGCGAGATCATCGGGGGCGACCTCGATCCGGTGATCGGGCCGCTGCAACAGGAAGACCGGGCACAGGCGCTCGATCTGTTGCTCGGCAGAGCCTGATCGTTCAGCGCGATCGCGACCAATTGCGAAAATTGGGAACGTTATGTGAAAGACATGACCGCTGGGTACTCACGGACGTTAAGGAATTTTCATTGATCGAAGCTATTCGTGTAACCTTGAACTGAGCGTCTGAATCTGTGACCGGATTCGCAGCGTTGTTGGGAGGTGCTGCTGGCGACGTCCGTTTCGAACTCCCGCGGATCGAGGTGAAGGCTATGTACGAATTGCGCGCGCAGAAGACCAGGGTTCTGCCGATGGTTGCGATGTTGGCAGCGATGGCTGGCCTTGCAGGCTGTGGCGGAGACGATCCGGCGCAAACGCCGGCAGGCACCAGCCCGGCTGGCGTGGCTCCCGTTGCGGCGCAACCGGCGGCCGCTCCGGCGCCAGTCGCGGATGCACCACCGCAATCCGTGCCGGAGTTGCTTGATGCCGCTCGATCCGCCATGCGCGAACAGCGCCTGATTCAGCCGGCCGGCGACAATGCCATCGAGTACTACCTCAAGGTCCTGGATGCCGAACCGGACAATCGCAATGCGCAGTTGGCGATTCTGGAACTGATGCCGCTTGCCCAGGGCGTCACCGAAAAGATGATTCAGGACAATCGACTCGACGAGGCCCAGATTGCCATCGGGCTGCTGAAACGGGCACAACCGACGTCGGTGGTGGTGACCAATCTGGAACAGCGCATCGTCATTCAACGACGCGCCGAAGAACAACGATTGAGGTCCGAGGAGGAGGCTGCGCGGCTGGCTGAGCGCGAGGCGCGAACTCAGGCCGCGTCGCAGGCACAGGCCGCAGCACAACCCGCGCCGGAACCGGCAGCCCCGGCGCCGGTCGCAAGTGCACCGCCGCCGGAACCGACTGCGCCGGCCCCGGTTCAAAGCGAACCGCCGACTCAAGTCGCCTCGGCGGCACCGCCGCCGTCAGTGGCGGCATCGACCGCCCCGCAGAACAAGGACTTCCAGCTGGTCAAGCGGGTCAATCCCAGTTATCCCTCGCAGGCGCTGCGCGCGCGTACCGAAGGCTGGGTCGAGTTGTCCTTCACGATCACGGCAAGCGGAGATGTCGAAGATGTCGCCGTGGTCGACGCCGAGCCACGTCGCGTGTTCGACCGCGAAGCGACGCGTGCGCTGGCGCAGTGGAAGTTCACGCCGCGCATCGAGGGCGGCAAGCCGGTCGCCGCAAAAGCGCGCCAGCGACTGAGCTTCACGCTGAACTGAAGCACGCTGGAACGACGCTGCTGCAGGTCGTGGCTGCCGATGCTGGCAGCCGCATCGGCGCGCAAGCCGGCATGCCGCGGCGCACCACTTGACGCCGGCGCGCTTCACCCGCGGCGTTTGACCCGGCAATGACCTCTGGCGCAGGCCCGGACTCGGGCCGGCGCCTACACTCTCGGCACCCAGACTTGCCGGAGTGCGCCATGTCCACCACTCGCCGTGACCTTCTCAAGCTCGGCGTGCTCGCCGCGGCTGCCGGCGCCACCGGTTTGCGCAGCGCCAGCGCCTCGACCGCGGTCGTGGGCAAGGCGGCGAAGCCGCTGAACATCCTGATCCTCGGCGGCACCGGCTTCACCGGTCCGCATCAGGTGCGCTACGCGCTCGCGCGTGGACACAAGATCACGCTGTTCAATCGCGGCAAGCGTCCCCAGGAGTGGCCGGCCGAGGTCGAGGAGCTGACCGGCGACCGCAGCACCGGCGACGTGGCGGCGCTGAAGGGGCGCAAATGGGATGTCTGCATCGACAATCCGACCAGCGTACCGTTCTGGGTGCGCGATGTCGGTGAGGTGCTTGCCGGCAATGTCGAGCAGTACATTTTCATCTCGACGATCTCGGTATATGCCGACAACAGCAAACCGGGCGCGGACGAGACCGGCGCCTTGGCCGAATACACCGGCCCTGACATCCTCAAGGAAACCCGCGACAGCTTGATGGCGAACATGGCCCTTTACGGCCCGATGAAAGCCGGCTGCGAGGCGCAGGCTGCAAAATACTTCAAGGACCAGACCACCATCATTCGACCCGGATTGATCGTCGGACCGGGCGATGAGACTGATCGATTCAGTTACTGGCCATTGCGCATCGAACGCGGCGGCGAAGTGCTGGCGCCGTCTGCGAATGGCGCCGATCCGGTCCAGTTCATCGACGCCCGCGATCTCGCCGAGTGGACCATTCGCATGGCGGAGGCGCGTGCCTATGGCATCTACAATGCCACCGGGCCCAACTACGAGATGTCGGTCGCCGGCATGCTCTACGGCATTCGTGCGGTCACCACCCAGGGCGCGCAGTTCACCTTCGTGCCTGCGGACTTCCTCGAAGCGCAGCAGGTCTCGCCATGGGGCGACATGCCGGTGTGGGTGCCGGGTCAGGGTGAGTCGGAGGGGTTCTCGCGCATCAGCATCGCTCGCGCGACTGCCGCGGGCCTGACCTTCCGCCCGCTTGCGACCACCGCTGCCGACACTCTGGCGTGGTTTCACGCGCAGTCGGCCGAACGCCAGGCGACGATCAAGTCGGGCATCAAGCCGGAACGCGAGGCGGCGGTGCTGCAAGCGTGGAAGGCTCGCGGGTAACACCGACTTGACTGGCCTCAACCCGATCGCCCGGGATAAGCGCTAGGATGAGCTGCAGGGTGCCTGCAAGGAGACAGCCATGTATCGCCATATCCTGATTCCCACCGACGGGTCGGACCTCGCCAGGAAGGCCATTAACAGCGCGGTCGCTCTGGCCAAGGGCGTCGGCGCGAAGATCACCGGCCTGTACGCGGTGCCTGAATACATTCCGCCGGTCGACGCGATGGTGCCGGTTTATCAATTTCCGAGTCCCGACGAGTACCGACGACAGGCTGCAATCGAGGCTGAGATGGTGCTCAAGGATGTGCTCGATGCCTGTGCGGCAGCCGGGGTGCCATGCAGCGTCACCCACGGCATCGACAGCCATCCCTATCGCCTGATCCTGGCCACCGCGAAGGCACAAGGTTGCGACCTGATCTGCATGTCGTCGCATGGGCGCCGCGGCATCAGCGCACTGATCCTCGGCAGCGAGACGCAGAAGGTCCTGACCCACGGCGACCTGCCGGTACTGGTCATACGTTAACCGGGCATGGCTGCTGCCGAGTTTCATCTGGAGCAGGCTGGCGAAGGGTCGGTGTTGCGACTGACCGGTGACTGGACCGTCGCCGGGTTGCCTGCGGTCGAACGCCTCTCGCAAGGCCTGCCGCCGGTGCGTCCGGCACGAGTGGATGCGAGCGGTTTGGCGGCCCTCGACACCGCCGGCGCCCTGCTGTTGATCCAGCGTTGGCTGGGGCGGCTGCCGTGGCCGCCGATCGACGGTCTGCGACCGGCCGATCAGGACCTGCTGGCACTGGTCGGCGAGCGTATGGCCAGTCCACGCCTGCGCAAGCGTCGCATCTATGGCCTGGGGCCGATGGCGGAGCGCGTGGGCATCGCCACCGAATTCGCCTGGCGTCAGTTGATGCTGCTGCTCGCATTTGGCGGCCAGACCGTGCTTACCCTCGCGGCCATCGCCGTCGGCCGGCAGAAGCTGCGCTGGACCAGTGCGGTACACCACATGGAGCGCTCGGGCCTGGATGCGGTACCAATCGTCTGCATGTTGAGTTTTCTGGTTGGCGCCGTGGTGGCTTTCCTCGGAGCCACGGTTCTTGCCGATTTCGGTGCCCAGGTGTTTACCGTGGAGCTGGTCAGCTATTCCTTCATGCGCGAGTTCGGGGTGCTGTTGACCGCGATCATGATCGCCGGTCGCTCCGGCAGCGCCTACACCGCCGAGATCGGCATGATGCGCGCACGTGAGGAGATCGATGCCATTCGTGCGCTGGGCCTCGATCCGATCGAACTGCTGGTGATTCCCCGATTGCTCGCGCTGCTGCTCATGTTGCCGGTGTTGAGTTTTCTGGCGGTAGTCTCGGGCATTTTTGGCGGCGCGCTGGTCGGCGGCACCGCGCTGGGCATTTCGCCCGGCCTGTTCCTGGCGCGCATGCAGGAGACCGCCGAGGTCAGCTATCTGTTCGTGGGCCTGTCCAAGGCGCCGCTGTTCGCGATCATCATCGCGCTGGTCGGCTGCCTGGAAGGACTCAAGGTGCAGGGCAGCGCTGAATCGGTCGGCCGTCACACGACTTCGTCGGTGGTGCAGTCGATCTTCCTGGTGATCCTGGTCGATGCGATAGCCGCGATCTTCTTCATGGAGCTCGACATATGAGCGACGTGGTGATGAGCGTGCGCGGACTGGTCAATCGCTTCGGCGCACAAGTGGTCCACGAGGACCTCGACCTCGACATTCGCAAGGGCGAGGTGCTCGGCATCATCGGCGGCTCTGGCGCCGGCAAGAGCGTGCTGATGCGCTCGATACTCGGGCTGCAGCCGTATCAGGCCGGGCGCGTCTGGTGGTTTGGCCAGGAGATGGCGACGCTCGCGGACGCGCAGCGACGACAACTGGAGCGCCGCGTCGGCGTGATGTTCCAGGATGGGGCACTGTTCTCGTCGCTCAGCGTGCTCGAAAACGTGATGGTGCCGCTGAAGGAACACAGCGGTCTCGACGAGCACTTCATCGCCGACCTGGCGCGCCTGAAGATCGCGCTGGTCGGGTTGCCGCCCGAGGCCGCCGACAAGTATCCGGAAACGCTGTCCGGCGGCATGCGCAAGCGTGCCGGACTGGCACGCGCCCTGGCGCTCGATCCCGAGATACTGTTCTTCGATGAACCCACCTCGGGTCTCGATCCGATCGGCGCCGCCGCTTTCGATGAACTGATCGGCACTTTGCATCATGCATTGCGGCTAACCGTGATCCTGATCACCCACGACCTCGACAGCGTTTACCGCATCTGCGAGCGCGTCGCAGTACTCGCCGACCGCCACGTGGTGGCGCTCGACGCGCCGGCGAAAGTGCAGAATGTCGACCATCCATGGATTCGCGAGTGCTTCCAGGGCCCGCGGGGGCGCATGGCTTACACTCAGGCCGAGGCGCTGAGGGCGGGGGTGTCGTGAACACGCATTCAACTTCGCAGCGATCGAGGGCACGAGGGCACGAGGGCGCGAGGGCACGCAACTGCGTGCGGCATCGGCGTTTTCGCTTCGGCTTCCTCGTGCCCTCGTGCCCTCGTGCGCTCGTGCCCTCCAGGCTCTCGACCACCTGACCCATGGAAACCAAAGCCCACCACATCCTGATCGGCGCCTTCGTGCTGCTGTCGCTGCTCGGCGGGCTGGTGTTCGCCCTGTGGGTGGCCAAGGTCAGTCTGGATGACGAGTTCGACGAATACGACGTGGTGTTCACCGAGACCGTCACCGGCCTGACCAAGGGTGCGCTGGTCAATTTCAACGGCATTCAGGTCGGCGAAGTGCGACGACTGTCTCTGGACCGCAACAACGCGGCCCGGGTGCTGGCGCGGGTAAGGGTGGATGCGGGGACGCCGGTGACCAGCGACACCAGCGCTCGACTGACCTATACCGGATTGACCGGCGTGGCGATCATCGAACTGGTCGCCGGCAAGCCGGGCATGCCGCCGCTGCAGCCGGCCGAGGGCGCCGAAGTCGGCGTCATCGTGGCGGTGCCGAGTGCGTTGCAGAAGATCATGACCGACGGCGGCGACGTACTGATTCGCTTCAACGAAACGCTGGCCCGCGTCAGCGAATTGCTGAACGCCGAGAACACCCAGCGAATAGCCGACACGCTGGCGCATATCGAGTCGATTACGGCACAGGTCGAAAGCGACAAGGCGGCGCTCGGCGACGCGCTGCGCGGCGCCGACCGCGCGTTCGCCGATCTCAGTGCTGCGTCCACGGCGTTTCAGGAACTGGCGGCGCAGGGCAGCATCACGCTGACCCGCGCCGACGCATTGCTCGCCCAGGATTTCGGCCCGGCCACCGAGGATCTCAAGCGTACGCTCGCGTCCTTGCGCGAAATCTCGTCGCGCGTTGAGGGCCTGCTCGCCAACAACCAGGCGCAGATCGATCAACTCGCCCAGCAGGGCGTTCCGGGGCTGAATGCGGCGCTCGACGATCTGCGCAGCCTCGCTGCAAGTCTGAATCGGGTCAGCGGGCGACTGGAGGCCGCGCCTGCCGACTATCTGCTGCAACGCGACCGGCCGCGCGAGTACCCTTCGAAATGAGGCCGGATGTGAAAGCTATTTCTGCGCTGGTCCTGCTTGCCTTTGGAGCGCTTTTGTCCGGTTGCATGGGCAGCCTGATCCCGAAGGCGCCGGATCGCGCCGTTTATGGCTTGCCCCAGGCGCAATCGATGCACGCCAGACAACCGCTGCCGGCCGCGTTGCTTGTCGAGCTGCCTCTGGCCGGCGCACCCCTGGCAAGCCGCGACATCGTGGTGCAGCGTGAGGACGGCGAAATTCAGGTGCTACCTGGCGTGCGCTGGGCGGCGCCCGCGCCGCAGTTGCTGCAGAATCTGATCGCGCAGCAGATCGAGTCCGCTGGGAGCGCACCCAGCGTGGCGCAAACGAGCCAGGCGCATTCTCTGCCGCTGCGGCTGGCCATCGAGTTGCGCGCGTTCGAGTTGCGCGATCGGCAGGGCCAATTGAGCGCTCACGCTGCCGTCAGCCTGCGCCTGATCTGCACCCATGACGCCCGCATCATCGCCGCGTCGCCAGCGCTGGCCGTCGAAGCATCCCCGGTGCCGAGCCAGCCCGCCGCAGCCACGTCGGCGTTGCGAGAGTCTGCCGCCGGGCTCGCACGCCAGGTCGTGCTTTGGCTGGACAAGGTCGACACCCGTTCCTGCAAGGTTGATTGAGCGAGCTTGACACGCCGCTAAATACGAATAATTATCATCCGCAACTCAGTTGACGGATGCTCACCGATGGGCCTGCCCCAAGTCGATCGCCCCGCCGCGCTGTCATGCCGCACGCTGCGGCCGTGGTTCGTGCCGTTCGACGGCGATCGTGATGTGCGCTCGCAATGTGTTTGCGAATGCGCGTGGACCCGGATACTGGCTGCCCTGCAGGAAACCGGACCGGTGGCGCTGGTCCTGCCCATCGGGATTCCCGCCACCGAGGCGCCGGCCGTGCTGGCTGCAGGACTCGCATTGGGCAGGGACTGGACGCTGCACGCGGTGGTGACGCGCGACGGCGTAGACGAGAGCCTGCGCTGGCTCGGCGCCGGCCAGCCAATGGAGGTGCATGCCCTGCCATCCAGCAACTGGAGGCCGTTCGATCGACTTGCGCGGATGCAGCAGCAGCACGGTGCCGCTGGCACGAATCCGCTGCGGCACGATGCGCATCCGGCGGCGGCGATGCCCTTGCTGGTGGATGCCGATTTCCGCCTGCGCCTGCTGCGCTGGTCAGCCCTGACCCAACTCGATCAGGACCAGGGTTACCAATGGATGCGTCGTCGCAATTTGCGCGTCCTGCAAGCCTGATCAGGCGCACTGCACAATTCGGTTGCGACCACCTTGCTTGGCCCGATACAGCGCGCCATCGGCGTCGCGCAGCAGGTCGGCAGCGGTGCGCATCTGCGCCGATTGTGCGGCAATGCCGATGCTCACCGTGACGCGCACAGTGCCATTGTCGATCGGCAGATCCGCATGTTCCAGGCTGGCCCGGATGCGTTCGGCCAGAGCGCGAAACTCGACGGCCGGTTGCTGCGCGTTGAACACCACGAACTCCTCGCCGCCCAGGCGACCGGCCACCGCCTCGACCGGAAGCAGGCCCTTGACCAGAGCTGCGAAGCCAGCCAGCACGCGGTCGCCAGCAAGATGGCCGTGGCGGTCATTGACCGGCTTGAAGTGATCGAGATCGAGGATCATCAACAGCAGCCGACCAGGCTCACCGCGACCGCGGTCGAAAGCATGCTCCAGCATTTCACGCGACTGACGGCGGTTGTAGAAACCGGTCAGCGCGTCAAACACCGCCTGGTTCAGCAACTCACGGTGATAACTCGCTTCGCCGCTGCCCTCGCCGAAGAACTTGAGTTCGCATTGGCCTACGCGCAAGCGGTCGCCGTCGCGCAATCCCAGCTTCTTCACTTGTTCGCCATTGACGAAGCAGCCGTTGGTTGAGCCGAGGTCTTCGACGTAGTAACCGCTGTCGTCGCGGCAGATCCGGCAATGATGGCGCGAGACGCTGGTATCGCTGAGCACCAGACCGCCCTGCTCGGCGCGCCCGATCAACAGCGGATTTTCGCCTATGCGCGCCTCCAGGCCGAGTTGAGCACCATTGACCACGACCACGCACGCAGGCTCGCGACGCTCCCGTGCCCCGGTCGGAACCACGACCCGAGTTGTGGTGTGCGGCACTTTGCGGCGTGCGGCCATCGGCGGCTACTCGTCCTCGGTTTCGAATCCTTCGCCAAAGACGCCGATCGGATCGATGTCGATGCTCTCGTTGTTGCCCGGCACCGGATCCGGCGCATTCGCCGGCGGCGACACCGTTGCGCGGTTGGTCACCACCTGCTCGGGGGCGATCTGGGCGGTAGCGGTCAGCGCAAACACTACCGACGACCCCGATGGCAAGCTCACCAGCGTATCGACGTTACCCGCCCCGCTTGCGGGACAACTCGCACCGCCGCTCGCGCTGCAGGTCCATGAGGCGTTGCTGAACTGTGCCGGCAGGATGTCGGTCACACGGGCATTGACGACCGCCTGTGGACCCGCATTGCTCACCAGCAGCACATAGGTGGACGGCGCACCACCCGGAATCAGGCGCAACCCGTTGCGCTTGATGATCGCCAGATCGGCGCCTTCCGCCGTGAAGGTGTGCGGTTCGGTGTCGACACTGGCATTGAAGTTGGCGTCGCCCAGGTAACGCGCCTCGAGGGTCGCCGGCCCGACTGCCTTCGGTATCAGTTGGCAGCTGAGATCAGGCAGGGCGATGCTGCAACTGGCGATGCCGTCGGTCACGAGAATCTCGCCCTGAGGCGAACCAGCGCCAGGCGCCACCACATCCAGGTCGACGGTCACGGCAATGGTGGCGCCGACCGGCGAGGGATCCGGCGTGTCGCTGACGATCTGGATGACCGTGTCGGCGCGTTCGACCACGTGCGCAATCGCTGCCGACTGACTTGGCGCAAACGCTCCGCCGCCGAGATAGCTGGCACGTACCGAGGTGGTCAGCGCATTGCTTGCCGCCAGTTGGCAACTGCTGGCGCTGGCGAGGTCGATGCTGCAGGTGACGCCGTCGCTCAACTGGCGCACTTCGACCGTTCCAGTGGTCACCGGAGAGGCGCCGTCTGAGACCGACACCGACACGCTGTAGGGCTCACCCACAACGGTCACATTGGGGGCAATGCCGGTGATCGTCGTCGACGTCGGCGACAGTCCGTTGGTCAGCGCAAACGACGGCGTACCGCTGGCGCCGATCGCAGTGGCCGTCACCGCGTAGCTGCCGACGATGCCATTGGCGGTCGCAACCACGCTTGCCTGCGCCCCGGCGATGGTCGCCGGGCTGCTGACCATCGCGCTGGCTCCGCTCACCGGCGCGCTGAAGCTCACCTGGCCTCCGTTGACCGGTTCAGTCACAACGTTCGCGGTAACCCCAACGACCAGGGGCAGTGCGAACGGCGCGTTCACGGCGGTCGATTGCGGCGACCCGCTGACCGTCGACAGCACGAAGCCCCGCGATTCGAAGGCCCCGATGTCTGGCGCTCCCAGTTGCGGGCGCGGCACGCCGCGCTGGTCGGTGGCCGGCAGTCCCGAGGCGCTGCCGGCGTCGATTGCCGGACTGCCCGGCAACAGCGCATGCGTCCGCGTGACCCCGCCGTAGTTCCCGAGCGCGGCCAGCAACGGATCGGTGTTGACCAGGTCACCCGGGCCGCCACCTCCGGTTGCATCGTCGGACAGATTGTTGCCGAGCGACGTGGTGACACCGGGCGCGGTGTTGACGACGTTGTCGGCGCTGTTGGCGGCGTAGATGTTGTTGCGCAGCGTCGTCGTCGCGCTGCCGGCATTGACGCCGGTGCTGACGGTCGCCGAAGGGCCGCTATTGCCCGCGACCGTGCTGCTGACCATCGACAGCGTGGAACTGGTGCCGGCACCGGAGCTGACGTTGATCACCGCGGCCGCGGTCAGGGACGCGGTGTTTCCGGAAATCGTGCAGTTGCTGATCGTCATGTCGGCGTCGGTGGTGACCGATTGCAGCAACACCGCGCCGCCCTGCAGCGCCGAGTTGCCGGACAGCGTGCAATCGCTCAAGGTTGCGCTTCCACCATCGATCAGCACTATTGCGCCACCCGCGAAGCTGGCGGTGTTGAGCTCGATCGTCGTGTTGTCGACCGTTAGCGTGCCGTAGTTGGCAATACCGCCGCCGCCGTTGCCGGCAGTGCTGGCGTTGCCGCTGATCAGCGAGTCGAGCACGGTCAGGTTGCCGAAGTTCTGGATGCCACCGCCGTCATCAGCGACGTTGCCGCCACTGATCGTCAGGCTGTCGAGCAACACGTTGGCGCCGCCGGTCACGCGGAATACGCGGAAATCAGGGCTGCCGGCCTGACGCGTCACGGCAACGCCGGCACCGCCATCGAGCGTCAGATTCTTGCCGATGACCAATTCGCCGCTGGTCAGCGCAACACTTGCGACGCCGCCGGCAAAGGTCACGACGCTGCCCGGACAAGCGTCGGCGATGGTCTGACGGAGCGTTCCGGCACCGCTGTCGCCGCCATTGGTGACGACGGTGGGTGGGCAGCCATTGGTCAGCGCAAAAGACGGCGTGCCGGTCGCACCGATGGCGCTGGCCGTCACCGCGTAGCTGCCGGCGATGCTGTTGGCGGTCGCCACCATGGTCGCTTCCCCGGCGGAGATGATCGCTGGATTGGAGAAGATTGCTGACGCGCCCGCGCCTGGCGCGGAGTACAGCAGCTGACCGCCATCGACCGGCTCGCCGGCCGCGTTGGGCACTACCGCAACCACCAGCGGCAGCGCGAAGCTGGTGTTCGTGAAGGTCGTCTGCGGTGTCCCGCTGACAACCGAGAGCGCGAATCCCCGCGATTCGAAGGCGCCGACATCCGCGGTACCCAGTTGCGGCCGTGCGATACCTCGCTGATCGAAGGCCGGTGCCAGCGCGTTGCTGCCTCTGTCGATGGCCGGGCTACCTGGCAACAAGGCACGCGTCAGCGTGTTTCCGCCATAGTTGGCCAGAGGAGCCAGCAAGGGCGCGTTGATCCCAAGGAAATTGCCATTCGCGCCGGGGGCGAGACCACCACCGGTACCAATCACGTTGAACGAACTGCTGGCGTCCGCCGTACCCTCGATGTCGTTGGCAAGTCCGCCCACGTTGTTGCCGGCGACGATCGAATTGCGTAACAAGGTGGAATGCGTGCCGCCGATCGGGCGGTGCCAGATCGCGCCATGACCACCTGCGCTGCTCGTCGTGTTGCCGCTCACGGTGACGTTGGTGAGGGTCAACGACACTGCGGCCCCGGACAGCGGCTCCGAACGAATCGCAGCATTGCCGATGGTGGTGCTGTTGTCGCTGATGGTGACGTTGGTCAACGCCGCAGCAGTGGCACTGCCGAGTCCAGCCCTCTGCAGCGGAGCGAAGGTCGAAGTGACCCGCAGCGCCTCGCCTTCGGTGCCGCTGTTGCCGGTCAGCGATGAATCGACCAGGGTCAGGTCGCCATCCTGAAGGTAGATGCCACCGACATTGTCGCAGGTGTTTCCGGTGACGCTGACGCGGGTTGCATTGAGCATGCCGAAGGTCACCGCCATCGCGCCGCCGGTGCCACTCGCAGTGCAACCATTGCTGCCCAACACGACATCGGTCAGCGTCAGATTGCCACCCGAATGCAGAATCGCGCCGCCGACACCCGGGCGGTCGCTGCCGACCGAGTTGCCACCAGTGAAGGACAGGTTGGAAACCGACACGTCCACGCCGTTGGCATACAGAATTCGCGACAGGTTGTTGCCGGAGATGACCAGCCCTGCGGCGGTCGGGCCGTTGATGTTGAGGTCCTGGGTCGACACCAGCTCACCCGCGGTCAGCGTGATGGTGCGCGGAACCGCGAACAGCACCGAATCGAAGTTGACGTCCGGCGCCAGCGTCAGATTCGCCAGCGCAATCGCCTCGCGCAGGGTGCATTCGGCCAGATCGCAGTTGCCGTCGCCCGGATCGGCCACCGAGTTGACCACCGGAGCGGCGCCACCACTGATCAAGATGCCGTCGGTGCCGTTGCTGTTGCTGAACGGGCGCCGCGGCGCGGTTTCCGGCGCGTAGGTGGCCGTCAGGGTACGCGCGCCCGCTGGAGCGAGCGCGTCGAGCGAGCAACTGCCGCCCGACAATCCGGGGGCGATTTCGCTCAAGCTCGCGACGCAGCTTTCGCCATTGCCGTCGTCGACCTCGACCGTACCGAGCGCAGTGAACGGCTCGGCGACGGCAACCTCGACCGTCGCCGTGTACGGCGTCCCGATCGTCCCGTCGGGTGCGCTGACGGTCGTCGCAGTCGCATAGAAGCTGGCCTCCGAACTCTTGCCGAAACCATCGGTGACGATGCCGAGCACGACGTCGTCGGGAGCCACGGTCACGCCACCCGGGAACGCGAAACTGGCCGGGCAGTTCACCGCCGGAGCGCTGCAGGTGGTGGTGCCAAGCCACACGCCGGGCTCGTCCTCGACCGCGGTGTAGAAGTCGACGCGCGCCGGATAGTTGCCGCCGATGTCGGGCGTATCCAGGACCACGTCGATGATCGCCGAGTCGCCGCCCGGTGCGCTGTAGCTGCTGAAGCTCGGGAAATTGAGCAGTCCGTTGGTCCCGGTATCGCCGTCGCCAACGTCGTTGGCGGTGCGCCCGTCGCCGCCGAGGTCGATGCCCTGCTGGCCGTTCAGGTAGATGCCGTTGCGCACGAACGACGCCCGACCCAAGCCACCGAAAGTCGCGAGGATGCCGTTGCCGCCGTTGAACGCGATGCGATTGCCCTCGCCCGGATTGATGCCGCCGATGTAGACCAGGCCGCCGTTCATCGCCGAGAGATTGACGCCGTTGCCGAGATTGCCGAGCGGGTTGCCGTCGACCGCGAGCCCGATGAAGTTCCCGATGATCCGCGCACCATCGAAGCAGTTGTCGACACTCGCGCTGCACTGGAAGCGGATGCCGTCCTGCAGGTTGCCGCTGATCACATTGCGCTCATCCGGCAAGTCCCCGCCGATGAAGATCCCGGCGATCGACGACGAGGTATTGGCCCCGATACCTTGCAGGCCATTGCCGAGTGCCGCCACTCCGTTCGGTGCGGTACCGATCAGGTTGCCTTGCACCAGCAATGAGGCCAGCGGCGGGATCGACAGGATCGAGATGCCTTGCTGCGCGTTCGAGCTGATGACATTCATGCCGAATGCCGCCCCATTGCCGATCAGGGTATTGCCGCCCTGGATCGAGACGCCGACCTGTTGCCCGCTCGGCGCGGCGCTGCCGTCGGCGCGCAAGCCGAGGAAATTACCGAGGATCTGGTAATTCGAATCGCCCGGACCTTGGGTGACGATGCCGGTGCCGAAGCGGTAGATCGACAGGCCGGCTATGGTCACGAGTGCGCTTGGTGCGTTGACGACCAGCCCCGGCGAACCAGAAACGAGATTGCCGTCGAGTTCGATCGTGAGCACGGCATTGCTGCCCAGTCCCAGGCTTTGCGGATGCAGGTTCGGGCTCGCGCCTGGCTGCGAGTAACCATCGATAATCACCGGGCCAGTGATGGCCGGCAACGGCGAGGTCGGCGCAATCACGCAGGCGCTGCCGGCGCCAACGCACTGCGGCGCCGGAATGTCGAATTCGATCACATCCGGATCCGGCATCAGGTTGGCCGCGATCAATGCGTCGCGCAGGGTGCACTCGGTGACGTCGCAGATGCCGTCCCCGGCGTCGCCGATCGAGTTCACCACCAGCGGGCCACCTCCGGGCACAAGTGAGGCGATCGAGGGGCCGTAGTCGACCTGATAGCCCGGATAGGCAATGTTGGTCGTCGAGAAAACGCCGCTCAACCCATAGCCGCAACCGAGAAAGTCCAGAGTGGAAGGTACTGTCAATGGGAAGCCGGCATTGGTGACGTTCAAGCTGCCGTCGATGGAACAGCCGAAGGTCACATCGACGTAATCGGACTCGACGCCAGGACTCAATCCGCCCACCTGGATGTCGAGGATGCCCGCCGGACCCTGGAAATAGCTGCCGCCGATCGAGATCCGGCCTGGCGAGGCGCCCGGCTGCACGCGGCCGGCGATATTGTCGACGTTGCCGTCGATATATCCGGTGCCGCGCAACACGCCGCCGTTGAGCACTACCGGGCTGGCGGTGAGATAGCTGTCGACAGCGATCGCGCCATCGCTCATGGTCACGCCGGGCGCCTGCATGAAACTGCCGTCGATCGACAGTAGCCCGCCGTTGACCAGCAACGGCGACGTCAGCTCGAAAATGGCGCCGTCGCCCACTTCCAGCAAGCTGCCTTCGACTTCCATCTCGACGGTGCAGGTCGGCGCTGCGCAGCGGTACCTTGCAGCCGACTTGAAAGAGTCGGTCTGCAGGGTGCCGCCACTCGCCACAACAATCTTGGCAGCCGCACCGGCCGGCACTTCGACGACGCCGCCGCCCCAGTCGGCCATGCCTTCGATGCGCAATACGCGATTGGACAGGGTGCACAACCCCCCACACAGTTCCAGCAGTGCGCCCGATTGAATCACCAGCGGTCCGGGCGACGCACCCACCGAATCCACCACGCCGGCGTGGCGCCAGTCGAAGCGGGTCCCGATGCGGATTTCGGCATTGCCGGTCAGCGTACCGTTCTGCAGGAACAAGGTCTGCAGAGTCTGCGGCGACGCGGAATCGATCTGCACCAGGCCGCCGGATTCGATGCGCAGATCGTGCGGCTGGAAGGTGCCGTTGCTGGTCACCGATGCCCCACCGATCACCCGCACGCCACCGCCCCCGGAAACATCCGAACCCGGCCCCATGGAACGCACTGCGCCATCGAAGTACAGCAGACTGCTTGAACCTATGCTGTAACTGCCAAGGTCGTTGCCATTGCGGCGTACTCTCAACTCGCCGTTGTTGAGTTGTACGCTGCCTGCGTTGTCGAACAGCACATCGAGATCAGCAACAGCACCGTCGTCGATGATCATCGCGCCGTTGTTGGTCATCCGCGACGTCGCGGGCGCATTGGAGGTCACGCTGCGGGCGCCGCTGCCGGCCAGGAACAACTGACTACCCAGCTCGTTGGCGAACTCGCCACCGTCATTGACCTCGGTGGTGTTCGTCGCGATCCAGGCGATTGTGCCGTCGTTGCGCAAGCGCCGGTTGCTCAGGGTGCGCGGAATCAGATCTCCCTGCGGTGCATCGAACTGCGCCGTCGCCGCTGGTGCGATCTCGAAAGTCTGACCGAGCCCGCTGCCGCGGATGGTTCCATGACCCCAACCGAAGCTGCCGGTGACGCGAATGGCACTGCTGCCTTCGAGCACGCCGAGCGGTTCGGGCATTTGCAGGCCCGCCAGATCGGAGGGTCCGGCGCAATCGAGCACGAGTTCGGCATTGCGGATGATCACTGTCGATGCGCTGCCGATGCAGGTTTGCACCGTGTTGACAGCCACTGCGCCGCTGTCGCCAAACACCAGGGTGCCGCCATCGAGCGTGGCCGACGGTCCGAAGCTGCGACTGCCGCCGACGAACTGCAGCGTGCTGCCGCCGGCTGCCGTGTAGCTTCCGTTCAGTGCGGTCAGCGATGTGGCGGCGAAAGTGAAGTCGCCGGCAGTCACATTGATGGCGCCGACGCCGCTGTAGCGCACGCTCTGGCCGATCCCGGAGTAGTTCGGCCCAAGCTTGACGATGACGCCGTTGTTGCGGACTTCATTGACACCGACGGTGCCAAAGATGCTCTCGAAGGCGAGGCTCGGATTGCTGTTGAGGACGCCACCCGCGGCGATCTCGAGCACACCGGAGTTGGCCAGCTGAATCAAGCCGGTGGTCCAGTTGGCGGTCCCCTGGATCAGGAAGGTGCGCCCGTCGATGTTGTGCTGGCCGCCCGACAAGGTGCCAAGGGCGCCCGAGGACAGCGTCACCATGCTTCCAGACTCGCCCTGGAAAGTACCGCCGGTCCAGATCAGCGCATTGCTGATCGTGAGGTTGTTCGAGCCGAGGACGGTGCCACCGGTGAACTGCAGCTCCGCCACCGTCACCGGCACGTCGAGATTGACGTTGCTGCCGCCGCCGATGATCGCCGTGTCCGGCGCGCCGGGGGTGCCGGCCGGTCCCGGGCCGGGCCCGACGCCGCCGCTGCAATTGTTCCACTTCGCCGGATTGGTCCAGTTGTTCGGACCACCGCCGGCCGGGTTCCATTCGCATCCACCGCCAGCGGCGGCCGCAAGGCGGATACGCGTTGGCTCTTGTTGCAGATTGAGGCCGACGCCACTGAAGGGATTGGTTCCGGCGAGCACGCTGCCGGTGCGCGAGGCATACAGCATGAGGTCGAAGACATCGCTGCCGCTCGCCGAATAGCCGAGGTCGACCACGTCCAGCGTGCCGTCCAGCGAGGCACTTCCGGCGATGGTCAAGCGGTCGTAGGACGGAACACCCGCAGGCTGCGCCGGTCGCTCGCCCAGGGCAGTGGCCGCCGGCGGCAGCGTGCCGGCGATGCCCATGCTGTAGCGGGTGTCGACGGTCGCGGTGAAGTCGCCGAGAATGGTCAGATTGCCGGCGGCGCTTCCGCCCGGCTCGATGTCCAATGCATCGGCCTGGACATCGGCATCGATTACGCCGGCCCCGCGCAGGGTCCCCGCGGCCAGCACCAGCGGGCTCATCTGGCGTCGCAGACCGGCCCCGGGGAAGACCTCGACGAGGGACCCCGACGCCGCGGTGAACGGGCCTTCCAGATTCAACACGCCGTTGTCGACCCGCAGCGCGCCCTGATTGGCGACCGTGATGTCAGCATCGATCTGCGTCGCCGGACCCGCAGGAAATGCGATCGACTGGATCGATCCGCTGCCGGTGTTGGTCAGCAGACCACAGAGCGGCGGTGTCGCGCAGACAATGCCACCGGCGGCGCCCGACGTGCCCAGCAGGTTGAGCAGGTTGCTGTTGCGGATTTCGGCGCCACCATCGAGCCGCAGGTGCGCATCGGCGATGTTGATGTCGCCGTCGTTGAACAGCGTGCGCGCGAACAGCAACGGTTGATCGGACGGATTGCCGGAGGTTTGCAGAACCGCGCCGGCGGCAACGGTCAGCGTCTCGCCCGGACTGGTTCCCTCGATCAAACCACGCCAGATGGTGGTTCCGGTGAGGGTGATCGCGGCCGGCCCGAACAAGGTGGCCGGCGGATCGATGATCAGATTCTCGAAACTGCGCGACGCCCCATTGACTCGCACCGATCCGCCCAACTGCAGCGCAGTGCCGGCGATCGGGTCGAGCACCACGCTGTCCTGCAGTGCGCGCGTGGTATCCGCACGCGGGTTGAACCACAGCGTGCAACTTCCGGCGTAGCGCCAGGTGCCCGTGTCCGTGCCGGGCGCGCCGATCGCACCGCAGCCTTGCGTGAGTTCGACCAGGCCGGCGTTGTCGAATGCGGCCAGATCGCTGCCAATGGCAACGATGCCCTGCTGGTCGATCAGGGTCAGGGTGGCGCCGGAGCGATTGAAGAAACTGCCGCAGTTGGTCGCCGCGCATTCCAGCCGCAGGTTCTGGTTGGCCGCGCTGTTGTTGTCGATCGTGAAACCGCCCTGGTTGTCGATGTTGGCCGAATCCAGCCACAGATGCGTGATCACGGTCGCACTCGCGGCGAGCGTGGCGTTGCCCTGGTTGATAAGGTCGCGCGATCGCAGGTAGGCCGCCGGATGGTCATCGTCGAGGGAAATCGCAGCGGTCGAACCCGGCGGCAAGGTCAGCGTCAACCCCAAACCCGAACCATTGATCTCGCCACCTTGCCAGTCCAGCATGGCGCTGACGACGAGGTTGCCGGAACTGCTCAGGATTCCAGGCGCCCGCACCCGCACGTCGGACAGGCTCAACGGATCTGCCGCGGTATCGAGAAACAGCACACCGTCGACCACCTCGGTCGGACCGGTCAGCAAATAGCCGCCGGTGACCTCCAGCGTGCCCTCGTTGAACTTGTGCAGCGCGCCGCTGCCGGAAACGGCGCTGCTGCCGGTGAGCGTGCGGGTAACCCCGAAATCGGGGCCGAATTCCAGAACCGCGATCGGCGCGATCTGGTAAGCGCCGAAATCGCCGCCGGTACCGTTGATCTGCAGCGTGCCGTTGCTGACCAGCACGTCGTTGCCGTTGTCGAAAGTGACACCACTCGCGAACACCACCCGATTGTCGCCGAGTATTTCGATGCGCGCACCGGGCGCAGACGAATTGTGGATGCGCGCCAGCGGGCTGAAATCGCTGCGCAGCTCCAGCGGATAACTGCCTCCGCGGATCCCGCCTGAGTAGTCGATGATGAAGGGCCCCTGGATGTCGATCTCCGCGTCTTCCTGCAATTCGATATCGCCCTGGTCCCAGGTGACGCTGCCGAAAATGCGCAGGTCTCGTTTGGCCAGGACATGCAGGTCGCCAGAGATATCGGAGCTCGACGCGCTGTCCAGAACCAGCGCCGTGGGCACGCCACCGCCATCGATGGTACCGCCGAACCATTCCAGTCGGCCGAGGACAGTGACGTCGGCGTCGCCAAAAACGCGGCCGGCGCTGAGCGACAATCGATCGACGGTAAGGGCGCTGGCGCCGACGTCGACTTCGGCCAGCGGCGCACCAGCGCCGATCACCGCGTGATCGGCCGGACCTGGGGTGCCGGCAGGAGAGCCGTTGCCGCCCGAGCACCCGCTCCAGTTCGACGGGTTGTCCCAGGTGCCAGGACCGTTCTGGTTCCAGGTGCAGGTGGCCTGCGACCACACGGGTTGCGCGAACAGGAGTCCCAGCAACCACAGCAACGCGAAAGTTCCGCGGGGATGTCCCTTGCCCGACGAAGCGGCAATGACCGTGCGATCCCGGTGTACGAGCATGCGTTATCCCCTGTGCACGACGGCCTGCAGCGGCATTCTTACGCCGCCGGCCCCACTTTTGCCAGTGTTGTTGACGTCGACATCGACCTTTTCCGGTCGTGCTGCAGTTCCTGAACGCACGAAGGCCGGCACAAGGGCCGGCCTTCGTGTTCACCAGGCTGCGTGCTTGTCGGTCAGGAGCCCGGTGGCAGCTTGAGCGCACTGCGCGAGGGCTCGGGGGCAATCTCGGCGATGCGCGGATTGTCATGCAGCAGATCGACCGCATCGGCAAGCACACGCGCGCCCTCGGTCAACAGCACATCGGGCTTGTCCTTGGCCTCATCCTCGTCTGCGGCCGCCGCAATCGCACCACGCTCGCCCGGATTCAGGCCGTCGTCGAGCGACTTGGCGACCTCGGGCTCGGACTCGCCGCGCGCCTTCGCTCGCGCAGCGATGCGCGCTTCGTCGGCCTTGCGCTCGATTTCGCGCTTGGCGTAGTTCAGCGAGATCGACTTGCGATCGCGCGATTCGCGGTATTGCTGGATATCCTCCTTGAGGAAGGCAAACTCCTTTTCGGCGCCGATGCGCGCCTCGTGGCGACTCGCCAGCAGCGGCAGAAGTCGCTCGAAGTTGCCCACCGGCTGGTAGCTGGCTGCAGCGATCTTGGTCCACGGCAGGGCGTTGTCGTAGGTCGACTCGCCATAATCGGAAGCATCCAGGGTCGCCGGGAACGGCAGGTCCGGCACCACGCCCTTGTGTTGGGTCGAACCGCCATCGACGCGGAAGAACTGCGCCATGGTGAGCTTGAGCTGGCCGAGTTGCGCCGAGTCCTTGTTCGCGATGTAGTCGAGATCGACCAACTGCTGCACCGTGCCCTTGCCGAAGGTCGGCTCGCCGATGACGATGCCGCGCCCGTAGTCCTGGATCGCTGCGGCGAAGATCTCCGAAGCCGAGGCCGAGGCGCGATTGACCATCACCGCCAGCGGGCCGTCGTATTCCACGCCGCGCGCAGTGTCGGCTTCGACCTGGACGCGACCGCGGCCGTCGCGCACCTGGACCACCGGGCCCTGGTCGATGAACAGGCCGGTGAGTTCGGTGGCCTCGGTCAGCGAACCGCCGCCGTTGTTGCGCAGATCGATGAGGATGCCGTCGACGCCCTCGTTCTTCAGTTCGCCGAGCAGCTTGCGCACGTCGCGCGTCGAACTGCGGTAATCCGCGTCGCCGCGCGAGCGGCCGGCGAAGTCGAGATAAAACGCCGGCAGTTCGATCACGCCGATCTTGCGCGGATTGGCGCCCTCGCTTTCGATCACGCGCTTCTGCGCCGCCTGCTCTTCGAGCTTGACCTTGTCGCGCACGATCTCGACCAGCGTGGTCTTGCCGCCGATGCTGGACTCGGCCGCGAGCACTTCCAGCCTGACCACGGTGTCCTTGGGCCCGCGAATCAGGTCCACGACATCTTCCAGGCGCCAGCCGACAACGTCGGTCAACTGCTTGTCCTTGGCCTGACCGACGGCGACGATGCGGTCGCCCACCTTGACCTTGCCGCCGAGCGCAGCCGGGCCACCGCCGACCACTGAGCGGATGACGACGAACTCACCCTCGCGTTGCAGCACCGCGCCGATCCCTTCCAGCGACAGGCGCATCGAGATCTGGAAGTTCTCGCTGGCACGCGGACCGAGATAATTGGTGTGCGGCTCGATGGCCATCGCATAGGCGTTCAGAAAGGTCTGAAACACATCCTGGCGATCCAGTTGCTCGACCCGCGTCAGATAATCCGCGTAACGCTTGTCGAGCGTCTCGGCGATCCTGGCGTCCTCGCGCTTGGCCAGCTTGAGGCGCAACCAGTCGTTCTTGACGCGCTGGCGCCAGTGCTCGTCGAGCGCGTCCTTGCTCGCGGCCCACGGCGCGTCCTTGCGATCGTAGACGTAGTCCTCGTCGACGCTGAAGTCGAAGCCCTCGGGCAACAGCGCTCGCGCATGTTCGGTGCGTTCGCGCAGCCGCTTCAGGTAAACCTTGTACACGTCGAACACGACGTCCAACTGACGCTTTTCGATGGCGTCGTCGATGGTCGTCGCGTAGCGCGCCTCGAATCCCTCGATGTCGCTCTTCAGGAAGAACACTTTCTCGCTGTCGAGCGCTTCGACGTAACGTTTCAGGATCTCCTGCGACATGCTGTCGTCGAGAGGCTTGCTGGCGTAATGCAGCCGGGTCAGGTACTTGGATACCCAATCGGCCGCCTCGCCCTGCTCCGGCGTCGGCGTGAGGTCAGCCAGGCTGACCGTTTTCGGCTTCGCCAGCAGCGGCGCGCCGAGGCCCAGGGCCAACGCAATCAACAGCGCTCGATTCAACACTTTCATCGCAGATCTCCAATCGATGGCGCCAAGAGTGCGCCGGGCGACCGTGTGGAACAAGTGACGGAAGTCGCTGTTTGCGGCTGCCCGAGAAAACTGCGCAAGCTGCTGTTCATGCAACCACCCCGGCTTCGTGCGCCTGACGATCGGCGTGATAGGACGAACGCACCAACGGGCCACTGGCAACGTGGCTGAAGCCCAATGCCTCGCCAAACTCGCGCAACTGATCGAACTCGTCGGGGGTCCAGTATCGGATCACCGGATGGTGGTGCGCGCTCGGCTGCAGGTACTGGCCGATGGTAACCATGTCGACATCGTGGGCGCGCAGGTCGATCAGCGTCTGCTGCACCTGCTGCAGGGTTTCGCCCAGCCCCAGCATGATGCCGGACTTGGTCGGTAAACCCGGATGCTGCGCCTTGAAGCGCTTGAGCAGCAGCAGCGACCAATCGTAATCGGCGCCCGGCCGCACTTCGCGATACAACTCGCGCGCGGTTTCCAGATTGTGATTGAACACATCCGGCGGGCCCTCGGCAAATGCCGCCAAAGCGCGCTCCATTCGACCTTTGCCGCGAAAATCGGGCGTCAGTACCTCGACCACGATGCGCGGGCTGAGTTCCCGCGTCAGGCGGATGCAGTCGACGAAGTGCTGCGCGCCGCCATCGCGCAGGTCGTCGCGATCGACCGAGGTGATCACCACGTAACGCAAGCCCATGGCGGCAATGGTGCGTGCCATGTTCAGCGGCTCGTTGACATCCGGCGGCTTCGGGCGGCCGTGGGCGACGTCGCAAAAGGCGCAGCGACGCGTGCACACCTCGCCGAGGATCATGAAGGTCGCGGTGCCCTTGCTGAAGCACTCGTGGATGTTGGGGCAGGAGGCTTCTTCGCAAACGGTGACCAACTGGTTGGCGCGCAGGGTCGCCTTCAGCCGCTCCACGGAGTTGCCCGCCGGCAGGCGCACGCGGATCCAGCTGGGCTTGCGCAACAACGGGCGATCGGCATCAAAAGTGACCGGATTGCGCGCAATCTTGCTGGCGCCGACCTGTTTTTCGCCGACGACCAGCGCCGGAATGACCTTGTCGCCTTGCAGTTGTGACATGCGGATCTCGAAAACTGGAATTCAGACTGGCGCTGATCGTACACCGAGGGCCGCATCAGGGCATTGCAACAACTGCGGCAGTTCGCTGGCATTTGCGGGCGAATCGGCGAAACCGAAGACTGCACAGAAACGACGGAGATAACGCGTCGCCAGCGCCGGCAACGGCGGACACCGGCCAAACTGCGCGATCCGGGTCACTTCGAGACCACGGTAACCGCAGGGATTGATCCGCGAAAACGGCTCCAGATCGAGGTCGGCGTTCAGCGCGATGCCGTGAAATGTGCATCCACGGCGCACGCGGATGCCGATCGCCATGATCTTGCGGCCGCCGACGTAGAGGCCGGGCGCACCCTCACGGCGCTCGGCAGCGATCTCGAACTCGGCCAACAGATCGATGCCGACCTGCTCCAGCTGGTTCACCAGTTCGCGTACGCCGATTCCGAGGCGGCGCAGATCGAGCAGTGGATAGGCGATCAACTGGCCGGGGCCGTGATAGGTCACCTGTCCGCCGCGGTCGACCTTGAGTACCGGAATGTCGCCCGGCGCCAGCACATGTTCGGGTTTGCCGGCCTGACCGAGGGTGAACACCGGGTCATGGTCGAGCAGCCAGATCTGGTCGTCGGTGGCAGCGTCGCGTGCGTCGGTGAGCGCCTGCATGGCGCGCCACACCGGTTCGTAGGGTTGGCGCCCGAGCCAGCGCGCCGTCAAGGGTAGCGGGGTCATCGGCACAGCATAGCGGCGTGCCTGTCCGAATGCAGGGCGATGCGTTGCCGATGGAACTCGCCAACCCGGGCTGAACCGGGATCGGAGCGAGTCAACCGCAGGCGCGGGTTCGCGTTCCACGGTTCCGCCACCCAACACCCGGAGTCCCGCCATGAAGTTCCTGCTGCCGATCCTCCTCGCGCTTGGTCTGAGTTGCGCCAACGCCGTCGACGCCCATTCGGGCATCAACGAGCGTCAGTGGAATCAGTCCGCGCGCATCGACGCCGGCGTCGCCCGCGGCGCACTGACGCCCCGCGAGGCGGCGCGCCTGGACGCCCGCCAGGCGCATCTGCGACGCGTCGAAAGCCACTACCGCGCCGACGGCCGTCTCGGTCCGCACGAGCGCGCCGACCTGCAGCGCCGCCTGAATCGCAACAGCGCCGCGATCTGGCGCCAGGCGCATGACCGCCAGCGCTGGTGAGAGTACGGGTCGCCCCTGACGCTGCGCTTGTTCGCGCATCGAACCTGCAGGGAGCGGGTTTGTCCCGCGAAAGGCGTCGCGGAATAAATCCGCTCCCACATGGAATCAATGTCTTACGGAATGTTCGGTGAGAGCCCCGGTCGCCCCTGTTGGTGCGCTTGTTCGCGCATCAAACTGGCGGCGACCATGCGGATTGCCTATTTGTCCGCAAAGGACGCAAAGGACGCAAAGAGAGCCAAGAGCGAAGGTATTGATGTTCTGCTGGCCTTGCTTTCCTTTGCGTCCTTTGCGTCCTTTGCGGAAAAAGCTTTTCTTTCAGAGACTTGCGTTATTTTTGGTGAGATGCTGGTGTTGATTGATGGTGTTGGCAAGTGCGGCCAGTCGAGTCCGAAAGGCTGTCGGTTTGGCATTGCTGTCGGCAAGGCCGAAAGTCGCTCGTGCAACACCGACAACCGGCACCAACACCGCGCTTATTCGACCCGCGCCTTCTGCAACTGGATCCAGCCGCGCACGTGTTCGGCGAGGATCGGCAACGGCACCGAACCGAGCTCAAGAACGCTGTCGTGGAAGGCGCGCAGATCGAAATCGGGGCCGAGGGCGGCCTCGGCCTCGCGGCGCAGTTCGACGATGCGGATCTTGCCGATCATGTAACTCAGCGCCTGCCCGGGCCAGGAAATGTAGCGATCGACCTCGGTGGCGACTTCGTGGCGGCTGAGCGCTGTGTGCGCCAGCAAATAATCGAGCGCCTGCTGCCGGGTCCAGTCGTGGGCATGGATACCGGTGTCGACCACCAGACGACAGGCGCGCCACATGGCGTAGGTCAACTGACCGAAACGCTCGTACGGCGTACGGTAGATGCCCATTTCGATACCCAGTTCCTCGGCATACAGCGCCCAGCCCTCGCCATAGGCCGAAATGTAACTGCTGCGCCGGAACGCCGGCTGCTCGCCCTGCTCAATCGCCAATGCATGTTGCAGGTGGTGTCCGGGAACCGCCTCGTGCAGCGTCAATGCCGGCAGGTTGTAGAGTGGCCGACTCGGCAGGTCATGGGTGTTGACCCAATACCATCCGGGTTCGAATGAAGCCGACGGCGGCGGCGCGTAGCGTCCCGCGGTGTAGTAGGGCGCGATCGCGTCCGGCACTGCCTGCACGCCGTAGGGCAGTCGCGGCAGCTTCCCGAAGTACCTGGGCAATGCGCCGTCGGCGCGTTTGGCCACCCATGCCGCCTGCGCCAGCAACTCATCGGCGCTCTTTGCATAAAACTGCGGGTCGCTGCGCAGGAAGGCAAGGAACGCGGCGAAGTCGCCTTCGAATTCGAGTTCGTCGATGATCTTCTGCATTTCGCTGCGGATGCGCGCCACCTCCGCCAGGCCCACCTGGTGAATCTGCGCTGGCGTCAGATCTTCGGTCACGTAGTCGATGATCTGGCGCCGATACCAGGCCGCACCGTCGGGCAGGCGCGTGGCCGCCAACTGCGTGCGCGCACCCGGAATGTAGCGCTGGCGCATGAAGCGCAACAACCGCTCGTGGGCCGGAATCACGGCTTCGAGGATGGCCGCGCGCGCCTGTCGCTGCAATTCTTCGCGCAATGCGGGCGCAATGATCGCCGGCAGGCGCCGCAGCGGCTCGTAGTACACGCTTTGTTCCGGGTCCTTCAGCGCGGCGACGCTGACCAGCGGGCCGTCGCGGCCTTGCAGAACAACGCGCGGCGGCGTGCGGCCGCTGTTCAGGCCGGCCGCCATCAGTTCCATGTGTTGATCGAAATAGTCCGGCACCGCACGCAATCGGGCGATGTAGTTGCGCACGTCGTTGGCGCCGCGCATCGGATGCTGGCGCGGCAACATCGCCAGGTCCGTATAAAAGCTGGAATCCGAGTTCAACGGCATCTCGGGGCTGCCGAGTTCGATGTTGGCGATGAAGCTCTCGATCTGCGCCCGGTAGATCAGGTAGTCGATGCGTGCGCTGCCATCCAGTCGCTGCGGCTGGATGCGCGCGAGCCGATCGAGCACCTTGCGCCAGTACTGCAGGCGTTCGGCTTGCGCCTCCGGGCGGACTTCGCCGAGCCGATGGTCGTAGACATGCACGCCGACGCTGGTCGCCAATTGCGGAAACTGCGCCAGGCGCCAGCCCCATTCGCCTTGCCAGATCTCGCGAAAGCGCGCGCGCTGGTCGCTGGCGTCGGCGCCCGTCGCCAGCACCAGCGCCATCACCCATGCAATCAGCCATCGGCTCATGAACGGTCTCCGTCAGCCCGAACGGTGCTTCAGCGCATGGGCTGCGCTGCGCATGCTCGCACAGGCTTGACGCATCCGGACCGCTCGCGCAGGCTGGCGTGGTGATCGATGCATGCCGTTCACCCGCGAATCGGCGTGCCAGATCCGGTCCGACCGAGGTTTTCAGGATGATCGAAAGCGGCGATGGCTGGTTTGTGGCGGATCAGCAGGGAACGGCGCAGGGGCCGCTGACGCGCAGCGAACTGCAGGCAATGCGCGAGAAAGGACAGATCGGCGACGATCATCTGGTCTGGACCGTGCGCGAATCCGAATGGGTACCCGTGCGGCGGGCCCTGGGCTTGCGCTCCACGGCGCCAGGCGCCCAGCCGTCGCCGAAACCGCCGGTGCAGGCTCAACATCAGGCGAGCGCGACGAAGACGGCGTCGCCGCCGCGCCAGACCCCGCAGCCCGGCAGCGCTCCGCTGCCCGGCACGGCGCCGGCGCGAGCGTCCGATGACTGGCGCAGGCCGCCCGGCAAACCGGCGCCGGCAGCCATCGCCGAGGCGCTGATGAGCACGGCGAGAGCGCAGGAATTGACTGAAAAGCGCGAGCGTGCGATCGAGGCGCTGCGCCGTTTCCTGTCGCGCAGCATCGATCTGGCCGTGCTCGGCGGCATCGGCTGGGCACTGTTGAGTGCCGTCGGCTTGCGCTTCGGTTTCTGGGAACTCGACAGCCCGCAGCAGGAGCTGCAGAACTTCGCGCTGTTCGTGCCGGCGCTGATGGCGCTGGCGACGCTGCCGCTGGAAGGCCTGCTGGTGGGCAGCTTCGGCTACACGCCGGGACGCCTGCTGCTCGGCCTGCGGGTGGTCGATCGCAACGGATCGGCGCCAGGGATCAGCCTGGGATTCCAGCGCGCGGGGCGCGTCGCACTGATCGGACAGGCGCTGTTGATCTTCCCGTTCAGCCTGGTCGCCTATGGCCTCGGTTTTGCGGCGCTGGTGCAAAAAGGCCGCACCCATTGGGACCAGGCGCTGGATTTGCATGTGCGCAGCAAACCGCTGTCGCCCAACCAGTGGTGGCTGGCGCTCGCCGCCCTGTTCGTCGGCTATGCATTGTGGGTCGACGGCCTGTGGATGCGGCTGGCGTACGAGCTTTTGTTGCGGATGTAGGCACTGCGATGGCCTCGGGGCCACTCTCACCGAACATCCTCTAAACGTTTGATTGTAGAGCATTTATTTGTAGGTCACGTTGCCTG
>CALEZI010000148.1 GCA_937928755.1 uncultured Rhodanobacteraceae bacterium
GAAGCGTCGCGCTCGTCCCCCCCGTATGGAACATTCCGCAGGAAGGACCCCTTTTTTCCCGGCAGCGTGGCGTCAAAGCCACTGTGGCTTCATCGCCACTCCGGTCATCTCGCCAGAACCTCGTCCGAGGGGTTCAGAACCAGCATGGAGCGAAATCTACCATCGCCATCGGCATTTGTTGCACGCCGAAAAGCGGGTTGACTTGGCAGTTGTCCGCAGTCGTGCGCAGCAGTTCGAAGGCGTCGGAAACCTCATCCGATCATCCTCAGCAACCCGCAATTGTACGCACGAACCCTATCGACTTGGCGTTCGCACCCATCTATCGCGGGCTCAACCCCAGAGTGGCAGATGAGGCGGTTTATGTCGTTAACGCCTCGCGTGTGCGCGTACACGTCATGGAGGGTAACGACATAACCTGCCTCATCTGCCACTCGGGCTTGATGACCATGTCGATCGGCCAGTGCGGTGCTCACCCTTGTGCCAGTCGTGGCAACTCAATCCCGTACGCCTGTGCAATGCGGGCAACCAACTCTGCAGCCGTCGTATTTCCGAGCTGAAGTGCCTTCGGATCGATCGCGGCGTTGGCTGCCACTAGCGCAAGAAATAGGACCATGCCATCGGCGATCGTTTTGTAGATCGTCTGATTCGCATGGAAGATCGATAAGCGCGCCAAGAGGTTTCGACGTAAGCGCGGTGTAAGCTTTGCAGGCGCCCCGTTTCATTGAGTAACATCATGATGGCCCGTTGGTAGTTCAGGCTTCATTCACTTCCAGCTGCCGGCAAGGACCTGCCTCGATGATCCGCACCACTCGCTACGTCTCCGTCGGCCAGCTGCTGCACTGTGGTCTCTTGCTCATGGCTATGTTGGTGGCGCCGGCGCTGACCGCGTCGTCGGCGGAGGGAAAGGGGCACCCGCCCGCCCCGACCGACCCGTTGGCCCAGGCCGATAACGCCCCAGGCTTGGCCGGGTTTCTGGATGAGCAGGGGCAGCTGGCTTTGCCGCCGGGTTTCAGCGGCAGCCTGAATCCGGCCGGATTTGAATTGGTATCCGGTAAGGGCGAGGCGCCGCGCTTCGCACCCGCAGCCAAGGGCGTGACGCCGCCGACGCTCACCTACGCGCCGCTGGCCGGATCGACAACCAACATCGCAGCCGGCGCTGCGACCGCCATCAGCATCGGTTGCCCGACCGATGGCGCGGCTTGTAACGGCACCGGTACCGGCCTGGCCGCAACCTCTCGTCTCGAGAATCTGGGCGCAACCTACGCGGGTCCGCCGTTCAGCCCGTTGCCGACCATGGTGTGTTCTTTCGTTGCCGAGGCCGGCGGCGCAGTGGCTCCGCCGCGTGACTATCTTGCCGGCGGTCCGGACCAGGGCGACATCCGCTGCTTCTGTCCGATTAATTCCACTGGTCGGCCGACGGAACCCTTCACGATTTCATTCGGTGAACGCATCCCAGCCAGCTCGGCTGCAATCACCGCGACGCGTACCTTCACGATCAATTGCGACGGTTCGCCGCCCGCGTGCGGCACAGCCACCTACGTCAATCAGGCTCCGGGCGCGACGATCAACCTGAACAACGGCGGCGCTGCGGTCCAGGTGTCCTCTGCGTCGCTGGTGGGCGCCGGTCTCAACGTCAACCAGACGATCGCATGCGCAATCAGCAACGTTTCCGCGGGTTCAATCTTTGCAATCACGACCGCTCCGACGCCGTTGGTGATCAGAACCAATCCGCCGCTGAGTGGCACGATATCGGCGACCTGCACCAACTTTGAAACCACCGCCGCCACGGCAACGCTGACCTGCACCGGCACGTCCGCAACGCAAGGCTGCGGCTCGACGGCAACGTTCACGCTGTCGTGCCCGAGCAGCATCAGCCCAATCGATTACGTTGCCCTCGGCGACTCTTACTCGTCGGGCGAAGGGACCAAAGACTACATTGCCGGAACCAACATAGGGGAAAATCGGTGCCACCGGAGCGAGAGGGCGTATTCGCAGCTGGGAGAGGGGTTTCTAGAAGCGTTCTTGCCAGAAAGGGATATTCTTCGCGCCGGCTTCTTTGCCTGTAGCGGTGCCGAGACGATCAACGTGCGCGTGAATGGCCAGGGTCAGTACAACGAACTGCCGCAACTGGAGAACACGCAGATAAGCGACTCCACGGACCTGATCACGCTGACCATAGGCGGAAACGATAGCAAGTTCGTGCCGGTGATCGAGTGGTGTATTCAAGAGACCGACTGCCAAGACTTTGTCCCGGAAGGTTTCTCAGGCCCACTTTCCCAATACTTGCCGATCTGGATCCAGCAGCAAGTCAGGCCCAGGCTTGAGATCGTTTTTACGGAAGCGAAGAGCCGGGCGCCCAATGCAACCGTCATGGTGCTTGGCTACCCGCAGCTTATTCCGCCGGCACCATCGACTCCCCTCTGCTCGTCGCTGGATCGCAGCTACAGTCATTTGTCTCTCAACGATTTGTCCTTCATACGCATGTTGACAGAAACGATGAATGACGCAGTCGAGGACGCTGCAGCGACTGTAGGTGTGCATTTTGTTCCCGTTCAAGCGGTTTTTGAAGGCGCGGAACTCTGTACTGATACGCCAGCGTTTGAAGGACTTGGCCTTCCTCATTGTGCGCTTCTGCCGATCTGCAAGCGCGAATTCTTTCACCCAAATAGCCTTGGGCATAGCCTTTATTCTTCCTCGCTCTATGTCTACCTGAATCGGGTTCTCCGGTTGGGGCTTTATCCGATTCGAAGCAACGGATTGCCGGAGAACCCGCCCCCTCAACCGGCGCCAACCGCGGCCAGCACGGCGGGAGCGTTGCCGAGTATTGGAACGCTCTCGGTTGTGCCGCAATCGACGCTGTGCACCTCCAACTCTGCCGTTGCGCCTGGGACTACGGTGACCCTGTTCGGAACCGGGTTCCAGAACGGGGCACAGATCGAGGTTTCTTTGCGTACCTCGGACGCGTCCAGAACCGTGATGGGAACCCTAACAGCAGGCGCAGATAGCTCAATCGAAGGGCAGCTAGCGATTCCGCTCGGTGTTACTGGGACCTTCCCGGCTACGGTAGAAGCTGCTGGCGTTGGCGCGGACGGCGCACCACGAGTCGCTGTGGGTGAACTCGGGCTCGTTCAATCGGCCGGTGACGACTCGGACAACGACGGTGTCACACTGATTTGTGACAACTGTCCAGATGTTCCGAATCCGGATCAAGCCGACGTAGATGGCGACAGCTTTGGTGACCTCTGCGATACGTGCCCCAACGACCCTGAAAACGACATCGACGGAGACGGGATCTGCGGGGATGTGGACGTCTGTCCGCTTGACCCACTGAATCGGGTGACCTCAACGGGAATGTGCGTCGGTTTGATCGTCCTGCATGTCGATGGCTTTGAATAGTAGCGCCGGCGCAAACCGGCAAAGCGTAAGAGGTAAAAGTCCTCAACAGGGAAGGGATTAGCGATCCATTCTGTCCCCGAGTCATGCACGGTGCGCCGTAAGGTGCGTCGTGGAGCGTTGACAGAGGTATCCTCGGCCAGCCATTGAGCTGCGAAAGAACCCTAAGCAATACCTAAATTCTGAGCAACGGTCGGGTTCTGCTCCATCAGACACGGATAAAAAGGTCGCCGAGCAGGCGACCGCCCAGATACATGTCGCCCCACGACTTGGCGATCTTGCCGCGAAAGGTGAACGCGAAGTCACAGATTCCGCCGCCGAAATCGATCACGAACACGCCCCTCGGCGCGTCGGTCGCGGCGATTGTCTTGTCGTTGACGTGATAGAAGAGCCCGCCCAAGGGCTCTTCTCGCGTCTCAATGGCTCCGAAACTGGCGTCCGCAGCCAGTTCGCCTCTCGCGAAATGCCCGATCCGACTCGGCCGGCACACCGACCGGCGAGTGGATCGCCATCCCACCGCAGGTACAGCGATTCCTCGCTGTGCGGGGTCGAAGCTGACGGCAAGCCCGTCCACAAGTCCACCATCACCGAAGCCCTCGAGATCGACGTCGGGGAATTCGCGACGACGCAGTCCGCTCTTGAGCCAATACCTCCCCCGACCCATCCGCTTCAACGTCCGTCTCAAACTTGCAAGCCGGCCGGTCTGTCGACGCCGGCGACCGCCGATAGTCGATCCGTACCAATCGAGCGCACTCGCGTCCGCGTGGCGCATTGACCGTGATCAATGAAGGGGAACCCATAACGGCGACAATCGGGGCGGTTTGCGAAGCCCATCAGAGAAGCGCAACCTTTAGACCCGAGGCTTGAGGATCTGACCCATGATCTATCAGCGCACCCGTCCTCTAAACCCGACGCGGGCAGTTCTGACAGTGACAACGCAGCGGACCTGCACTGGATTGACTGCACAGTTACTAGGGTCCGCGTTCACTTATCAGTGCCAGTTGAAGGAACAAAGGCAACGCGCCAACGGTCTCTATAAATCACTCGGCGCATTAGCCTTGGCCGCAATCATGAGCTTGCCGTTGACGGCCTTGTGGTCCACCACGGCACTGGCGCAAACCCAGCGTCTGAACGACAGCGCTCAGATCACCTGCTACAACGACAGCGCTGGTACCGGCACGGTCTCCACCAGCACGCCGGACCCGGAGGCCGCGGGATTCAACGAGCAGGACTGCACGCTTGGCTTGGCTGCGGCGGATGCGTTGGGGCAGATGGTGAAGATTGGCGGCTCGACCGCGCCGGGCCGGGATTACACAAAGATCGCCAATGACGGCAGCGTCTTGCCGGCATCGGCTTCGCTGGGCAGCGGCCCCGGCGACTGGGCCTGCACCCGTGACAACATCACCGGGCTGATCTGGGAAGTGAAAGTGAACAATGCCGCTCATTTGCGGCACCTTGGCCACCGCTATACGTGGTACAACACCAGTACCGCAGTCAACGGCGGCAACGCCGGCACGCTGGGTACCAACGCCACGTGCAACGGCACACTGAGCAACTGCAACACCACCGCCTATCGCAACGCGATCAATGCGCTGGTCGGCCCGGCGCGACTGTGCGGTGCCAGCGACTGGCGCTTGCCTACGAGCCATGAGCTGAGTGGCTTGGTTCATGCCGGGCTCTCCGTTGGGCCACTGATCGACGCCACGTGGTTCCCGAACACCGCCGCCCCGGGTTACTGGTCAGGCGAGAACAATGCCGGCGATGCTACCCGCGCCTGGAACCTCAACATCCTCGCCGGCGTCGTTTCTGCATTCCCGAAAGAATTCAACGAAGGCCTCCTCGTGCGATTGGTGCGAGGCGGACAGTGAGTCTGCCCTTGAATGAGTTCCCCGCGAGACCGCGCCGGCCCGCGAGGATCCGCACTGCGTGCCCTGCTCAGCTTGACACGAGGAATATTGCCATGACCCTGATGCATTGTGTCGGCTTGCTGGCGATGACCCTGTCGACGGGCGCGCTGGCGCAAACCTGTCCGGGAGGCAATCCGCGGGTGGCCCCAGACAGCCGGTACAGCATTGGCTCACCGGTGGCAGGCGAGGAGGTCGTGACCGATCTGGTCACCGGGCTGATGTGGAAGCGCTGCAGCGAAGGCCAGAGTGGCGCCGCGTGCAGCACCGGCAGCGCAAGCACGCACACTTGGACACAGGCGCTCAGTGTGGCCAACGGCGCCACGCACGCCGGCTTCAGCGACTGGCGCTTGCCCAATCGCGAAGAACTGCGCAGTCTGGTGGAGACTGGCTGCGTCTCACCCTCGATCAATACCGCTGCATTCCCAGCCACGGCATCAAGTCTTTACTGGTCGTCCACGTCCTTTGCTGTCGCCCCCTACACGTCCTACGCGTATTTTGTCGAATTCGAGACCGGCATCCTCAGCACGCTCTCGGCCAATGGCAAATTAGACAGCTACCATGCCCGGCTAGTAAGGGACGACCGGTCGCTTGCGGCGGCACTGGACGAACCCGGCCTGACGCGGTTCGCCCTGCCGGCGCCGAACCCGCCCAACGCGAACTGCCCATCCGGCTTTTTCTCCGCGATTGTCGACGACGGTCCCGGCGGCGGATTGACGCCCGGGGCATTCGGCATGGAAGTGCTGCTCGATGATCCGGGCACGCGAGTGCTCGCTGGTGGGCTCAATTTTGGCGGGCTGATCGATGTCGGACAGGTCGGCTTTGCCGCCTTCAACATCGCCAATGCGGCCAACGAGCCGCAGCGTCTGAACTTGAGCCTGACCGGCAGCGGGTCGAGCGCTGGTGCGGAAGGCGCCATGATGCGGATTCGCATATCCCGGCGCACCGCAACCACCAGCGACAGCGTTTTCGAAACGACGCAACTGATCACGCTGGGCGCGCCCTATGTCACCAGTATCGACCTGCCGCCGGCGTTCTATGAAGCCACCGTGGCGCCGACCAGCGGCAGCCCCGGCGGCGCCGCAGAGGGGCAGTTCTACTTTTCGTTGACGACCAGCTTCATCGGTCGGCCCGGCGGTGGATTCCAGGGCGGGGCGGTGGTCGGTGGTTACCACGCCATGCATCCGTTCGGCGGCGTCAGCGGTTTCGCCGCTTTCTGCCTCGCGACACCGCACACCACTTCGGTACGGGTACTGTCGCGGCCAAGCTACGGACCCGCCGGCGCACAGGACCTGCGCCTGCGCATCCGCGATGCCGAGCAGCGGGATGTGGTGGTGGTGCCGGCCGGATGAAGCGACTATTGACGCATCCAACCCGTTCTTCGGCGTGCGGCTCGCGGCTATTCAAGGCGCCGACGGCGGAGGTGCTTCACCCGCGTAGCGCATCCCCGCGAAGAGGTCAGCGACGCAAGTCGGAAGCGGCGGTAACCAAAGGTTCCGGGTTCCTCGGGCTCACGCACCGTTGTCGGTGGAACTCTTGCGAACATCACAACGCGCCAGATCATTATTCACCGTCTGTTAAGCTATTCTTCTCGCGGTCTGCAGAGACTGAAGTTGAGCTGCGCCGTGGGTCTCCTCAGCTGGGTCGCGCCAGGTTCAATACGAGTAAGTGGAAATGAAGAGACTTCTCGCACCGATCGCGGCATTTGGGCTTGTCCAAGCGGTGCACGCCCAGACCGTTTTTCGTAGCAGCTTCGAGGACGTAGGCAGTTCGCCGGCGACCGGGGCGGTGGCCGAGCTACGTAGCAGCAGCGAGGTCGTCAAAGATACAACTTCGACTGGCGACTGGAACACCTTCGCTTTGTTCCCCACCGCCAATATCCAAGTGGGCGATTTCATCGTCGTTTACGGGGGCGAGTGGGACGGTGCGCCCCTGATCGGTGAATTTCGATTGTTACTGGAACGGTCCGATGCGCCGCAGCGCTTGAACGCCATTACAACCTTGGTGACAGCGGTTGCGGGCTCAAGTCTGGTGACCGGCGCTACCGCTGAAATTCGTTTGGCCGCAGCGGTTACATTGCTCAGTGGCAAGGGGTTGATCGATGCGGATTGGCGGAACGGTAGCCCAAATGTTGTCAACGCGCCGCTGCAGCCTGCGGTGGATGTTGAAGGCGGCTTGCAAAACTGGGTTGCAGCGATTATCGCCGACTTGGCCGATGGCACGCTGGAACCCAGGTGGGCGCTAACATTTCCAAATATCAATGGCGGCGTCAACGAATTGACGGTGCCGGCGGAATATGCTGACTGGATTATTGGTGAAACCGGTCAGTATACGCTCAGCGTCAGTTCCAGCCTGCCGGCACCCGCTGCCGGCTGGCAATACACCATGCTGCAGGGCCCCACATGGGTTAGCCTCGGCAGCAGTGGCGCGCTGAGTTATAGCGTGCCACCAGCGCAGTCGGTGGGGCCTGGTACCTTGCGTATTCGCGTCACCAATCCGCAGCTCACTGCCTTTCGCGATCTGGACTACACCTACCGACTTGTGGCGGGCAGCGTACTCAGCAGTGCGACCTTTGGCGTTGCCGGTGGTACGCTGTGGACGCCCGACAACAGCCTTGGCATGCAGATTGCGAACGGGAGTTTGAGCGAAAGCACCGATGTGCAGTGGGTGCAATACCAAGGCGTCAATAACCAAAATGTGCGTGTATTTCGCACCCAGCCGCGAGATCGGTTGTTAACCTTGCCATCGGTGTTGCTGACGCCCGGTAGTGCTCTGCGAGCCGCCAAGGCTGCTTGTGTGGACACCAATTGGGAAACTGGGTGGAATGAAAAAGAAGGCTGCGTCGAGGGGATATTTGTAAGGTTCGACAATGGACACGGCGAAGTCGTGCCGTCCAAACGCATTCCTAGCGGTGCGCAAAGCACCTGCCCCGCGTTGGGTAGCGCCCGCCCATTTCCTGCCGTAATGACGGCTTCAACCTTCGCGGCGCTCTGCGATACCGATTGTTCTGGCATGATCCCGGTCTTGTTTATTCATGGTTATACAACTGACGGTAATTTGGGCGGCGGCTCTGGCACTTGGGGTAATTTGCCGGCCTTGATACACGGCCTACCGTTGGCCGGCAGTCACATAGCAGCCTACGAGTTTCGCTATCGCACGAATGCCCGGTTCCAGGATATGGCTGCTGATTTGGCTGCCGCCATTGTCCTTATTCGAAATGAAACCGGCAATGGCGCGAAAGTTCGGATCATTGCGCATTCTTTCGGTGGCTTGGTGGCGCGTACCTATTTGCAGGGCTTGATTCCCAACGCGCCAGCGATATCCGGGACGGTTGCAGGCTGCACCAGTTCGCGCCATCCGTATGTCGAAAGTCTGCTGACCTTGGGCACCCCGCATTCCGGTATCGCGAGAACCAGTGCAGAGCTGAACGGCACGTGGTTGCCCAAAGGCTGGCATGGAATTGCTGGCTGGGTTATTGACTGGATGCCGGACTCGTCGGTCTGGCAAGCGGGCGAGTTGAATCCCTTCGACGGCCTCTACTCATCTATGCTTAAAGATTTCTACGGCGTGGAATCCCAAGCCGGCGCCATTCCAAGTCTGTTGCAGCGGTTTGATGACTACCCCTTGCCGGTGCCCACTTTAAGCCTGATTGGGCTCAACGACGTTCTGGTTGGCAGCAGCCGCTATGGTGGCGGGGATGCATTGATTTCCTTCCAGGGTCAGCGCTTTGCTCCGAAGCAGTCTTGCGCGTTCGGAGCGTGCAGTGATTATGGGGCAAGTTCAGCACCACAAACCATCATCGGTGGCTATAGTGTCGGTAACTGTGTATTCGAGCGGGTCTTGGGCAGTATTGATCCCGAGGCAGCTATCGTACCGGGGAGCGTGGCACCCAAGGAAAGACAAACGCTTGAATTCGCGTATAAACATTCCGGCGATCAATTTTATCGGCTCAATAAAGCTGAGCCCGTGGTCGCCAATTCGAACTTGGCGATCAACAACGATATCAGGCGTTCCACCCATGACACAATGAATCGTGTGCTCGACTGGCTGGAACGGCAAAACCCCGACCCGGCAGCCACCCGCAAGTTGCGGTTGGAGATAACCGGCCCTGGTGCCATCGTGGTTGATAACGGCGGAACGCAGACGCGTTACGACGGTGCGGCCAATTTCGTGTCGGTACGGTACGATCTAGATGTCGGGCCAAACATTCGCATTAAGCATGAAGCCACGCCTAGCTCACGGTTTTATTCGGCCTCACTCAAACCTTGCGGCGGAATCAGTGCCGATTGGTGCGATTGGCGCGTCGGGCCGTATGAGTACCTCAGCGCCAGCTTTGTCGTGCCAGACCAGGTCATGCTTAATCTGGTGGTGGCTGGTAGTGGCTCGGTGCGAGTGCAGCCCGGCAATGCACTGTGCAGTGGACAATGCAGCACCAGCTTCGCCGTCAACACCCCGGTGACGCTGACGCGCGAACTCGTCGGTGGCGGGGTTTGGAACGGCTGGTCCGGCGCTTGTTCGGGCAACGCCACGTCGTGCAGCTTTACCATGACGCAAGTTCTCGGCGGTGTTCCGCGCTTCGTCACAGCATCGTTTACCACAGCTTCCACGCCACCCAATGCAGGAAGGCTCAACGACACCGGCATAGTTTGGAGCGGACATGCCACCAGCGGCAATGCCGCTAGCTGCGGTGGTGTCGGGCACCCGGCGGGGCAGGATTGCCACTATGGCCGCGATGCCTTGGCGGAAGCGGGGCAGTTGGCCAAGATCGGTGGGGGCAATGCCGGATTCGACTACACCAAGATCTCCAACAGCGGCCATCCACTCCCCGCGAGTGCGACACTAGGCAGCGGGCCGAACGATTGGGCCTGTACGCGGGACAACGTTACCGGCTTGATCTGGGAGGTGAAGGTCAATAATGCCGCGCATTTGCGGCATATGGGCTATGGATACACCTGGTACAACCCGAACAGTCCTGACGGAAGCCCCGGCATCGTTGGCGGCACCAGCTCCTGCGGCAACACTCTGGGTGGACTGGCCTGCAACACCCACACCTACACTCAGGCGGTGAACGCCGCCGGGCTGTGCGGGGCCAGCGACTGGCGCATGCCGAAGTTCAAGGAGTTGCAGGGCGTCGTGGATTATGGCCGGGTCAATCCGGCGATCGACGGTACGTATTTCGTGAATACGTCGAGTTCGGGCTACTGGTCGGGTTCGTCCAATGCCAACGCCAACGTTTCGAACTACGCGTGGGCCGTCGAATTCAGTGATGGCCTCGGCGGCCCCGGCGCCGGTCGAGACAATACATACCGGGTTCGATTGGTGCGAGGCGGACAGTGATTTGGCACTCATTATGCGGAGCTGAGCAAGTGTCATGAACGACCCCAGGCGCAATGCGCAGAGGCCGCCCAGCGCGAACGCCTGGTCGGGTCGCTGGTGTGGCGGGTGGCGGACGCCAGAATGAGCGTTCAGTTGGCCAAGGACCTGCAAGCTCTTTCTTCATTCGCCCAGTTCCAGCGCCTGGCCGAGCCGGCGGTCGGCAACGGGATCACTTTTCTCGGTTACGTCGTGCGCCCGCACGTCCGGCCGGTGCGTCGGCGAGTGGTCGGGCATCTGCGTGATCGGCTGGCGCGTCATCGCCGCCGCATCTGCAGCAGCGCCAGCCTGTGGGAGCTTCCGCCCGGTAGAGTCGATGAACTGCAGGCCACGCTTGCTTCTTGTTACGACCATCTCAGGCACGCCCAAGCCGCCCGCCTGCGCGCTGCGGTGTTTTGCAGCGAGCTGTGGCTGGCGCCGGATCAACAGGCGAGGGCCGGAAAATCGGCTCGCACAGATCCGCCCAGACACGGCCAAGGCGACGGACAGCCCATTGCCCGCGGCGGGTTGCCCGCCGGTCTGTCCTGGCCGCTATCCGCCGGCGAGACATTGATGGCGGCACTGCGCCGCCGGTGTATCGCCTACGCCCGCATCGCTGAACATGGCTGCGTCAAGGACCGGCTCAGGCGGCGCCATTTGCTCGCCACGTACGTATCGGCCGATCCGTCCGCGAGCGCACCGGCAATCGATATCCATGTTCCTGGAGTCCAACCGTGAAATGTCTTGCAAAATCCGAGCTCTTTCTCGCCCTTGCGGTCGTATCGTCCTTGGCCCGCGCGGTCGACTGCCAAAACATCCCGCCCAGCAACCCCGACAGCGCCTACCAGACCCACGGCGACGGCACGGCGACCGATACCCGCAGCGGCCTGGTGTGGAAGCGTTGCAGCGAGGGCCAGAGCTGGACAGGCAGCACCTGTAGCGGCACTGCGAGCGGGCATACCTGGAATCAGGCCTTGGCACTCGCCGAGGCCAGCACATTCGCCGGGCATGCGGACTGGCGGCTACCCAATATCAAGGAGCTGACCAGTTTGATCGAGGAATGTCGGGATGCGCCAGCGATCAACAACACTCTGTTTCCAAACACGCCGAATTCGTTTTTCTGGTCGGGTTCGCCCGATGCCAGCCATCCTAGCGACACGTGGTACGTCCAGTTTCATTTTGGCGACGGCGGCAGCTACTCTCGGAGCGGTGCCCTTCCTTTCCAGGTGCGGTTGGTGCGCAGCGAACAGTGATTTGGCCTTTTTGATCGCCGACGCATGGGATTCCGAATGGACGCGCGGTCATGCGTTGGGAAAATCGTCGGGATTGGGCTAACCCGCGTAAGGCGGGTTCCCGGCAGAGGTAGGTGGAACCCGCACACGCTTCATCGTGCGGATTCCATCGCCACGCGCACGGCACGACGGAGTTGGGGTGTCGCGAGCCGGGCGGGGGAATCCGCGTGGCTGGACCCCGGCATGTTGACTTTTCCGGGTGCGCGGGTTCCGCCCTCGTCAGATTTTTCTGACATTTTCCGCGGGGGATGCTGACTTACGGGCGCGGGTGAGGTGGGCATGCTGGCGGTCCGTTTCTATCGGATGCTGGCAATGCTTAACTATCGACGTGCGTTGACGTCGGGTGGCACGTGGTCTTTCACGGTCAACCTGTTGCAGCGTCGCAAGAACGATCTGCTGGTGCGCCATATCGATCGGACCTTCCCTAGTTGCGCGCAGCAGGCGCTCCAGTGCTGTCAGCGATGCCGACTGAGACGGATAGTGACCGCGACTAGTGTCTCCAACGCCCGATTCCACCTTCGCCAAGCCGTCGTCCGGTCGCACCCCATCCACGCGCAGATGTCCTTCCAGGGTTCATGGCTGGCGCGCTTCCACAGTAAATGGCGCTGTTCTTCGTTGAGCGCGCTGACCCAATCGAAGCAGGCGAGCATGCGGTCGATGGCCGCCCCGCTGGGTGGGAAGAACACGGGTCGGTCGTCGGTCGCGAACTTTTCGCTGGCGCTGCGCGGGATTTGGGGCCAGGTCGAGGCGTAGCCGCGGGGGCCGGCGGGTGGCAGTTTGCGGGCGGTGCGTGAGGCTTCTTCGAGCATCGCTGCCAGTTCCTTGGTGGTGGCCGGCATTCGGATCTTGGCGACGGGGCGGGTGAGGCTCATGCGGCCTCCTTGGCGGCGCTGGCGGCGTTGGCGCGCGGCGAGACGCACAGCAGCAGCGCGATTGCGTCGGCCTCGTTGTCGTCTTTGGGCGCAAATCCGCGCCGCTCGACGGCGGCGATAACGGCTGCCTTGCTGGCATTGCCGCTGCCCGTCACCGCGCGCTTGATGGTGCCGACGGGTACGCCGGCATAGGGGATCTGGTGTTGTTCGCACCAGGCGCTGAGTTGACCGAGCAGTCCACCGTAGACGTGGGCTGCATCGACACCCTGATGCCGGCGCACTTCCTCGAAGTGGACTTCGCCGATCAACGTCAGTTGGTGCATCTCATCGAGCCAGCGACGAAAGCGCAGGTAGCGCATGCCGCCGCCCTCGAATCGCTGCGGACGAAAGCTCTGCGTGCCGCTGGTGATGGTGCCGTTTGGATTGGCGATCGCCCAGCCGGTTTGGGTGCCAAGGTCGAGTGCCAGGATCGTGGGGGTCATGGTGTCCTCCGGGTGGGGTCAGTCGTCGCGGTAGGGCAGCGCGCCGACGGGTTTGGGGCGTAGCGAGATGCCGATAAATCCGCGCGTGCCGCCGCTGAACTTGGCGCGCTCGAATCGGCGGTTGGTCAGGAGTTCGGAGAAGCGCTTGATTGAGCCGGCGAACTCGCCGGCCTTCTCGGCCCACGCGCGCCAGTCCTCAAAGAGATCCGCGGCAGTGGCGCGCGCGACGCGTTCGACGAAGCAGCGCTCCTCGATCCAACGACCGAGCGCGTCCTCGCTTTCGAAGTAGTCATCGGTGGCCTCGACCACGCAACGTGGCGGGCGCAGGCCCGTGCGTTGCCATGCGAGGCAACCTTCGACCATCCACGCCAGCACGGCATCGCGCTCGCGCCAGATCTTGTCTTCGAGTTGTTTGTCGCGCCGGTCGGGCGGCACGGTGATCGTGAACGGGATCAGTTGCAGGCGGCGACGCATGGCCTCGTCGAGGTTGCGGATCGAGGGCTTGTGATTGCCGGCGATCAGCAGCTTGAACTGCGGGATGTACTCGAAGAAGTCCTGGCGCATGAACCGCGCCGAGACCTTGTCGCCGCCGGTCAGCGTCTTGATCTTGCTTTCGTTCCAGCGACGGCCCTGTTCGGTTTCGACCGAGGACACCAGACGGGCGCCACGCAGACCGGCCAGATCAGTCGGGTGCCGATCGGAGCGGGTCTCCATGAACATTTCCATCGGCGCGTGCGTGGCGTACTCCGCGAGCAATGCGCTCAGCGTGTTGACGAACACGCTCTTGCCGTTGGCGCCCGTGCCGTAGAGGAAAAAGAGCGCGTGCTCGCTGGTCTTGCCGGTCAGGCAGTAGCCGCAGATGCGCTGCAGGTAGTCGATCAACTCGCTGTCGCCACCGGTGCACTCGACCAGGAACTTGCGCCAGGTCGGACATGCGCTCGCATCTCCAAGGCGCGCGGCTCCGAGCTTGGTCATGCGATCGGCCCGGTCGTGCGGCCGCACGTTGCCGTTACGTAGATCGACGACGCCACCCAGCGTATTCAGCAGCCAGGGATCGGCATCCCATTCGTCCGCGTTGGCCGCGTGCAGGCGATCGCTGCGTGCCAGGCGTTCGACGCCGGCGACAGTGCCGCTGGCTGCCAGCTTGGCCGCGAGCCGCGGCGAGTCCGCCTCCAGCGCGTGCTGACGACAGACCGCCCGGATCAAATCGGTGGCGCGCAGCGTGGCTTCCGGTACCCAGCGCATGCCGGTCCACACCAGCCACTGACCCCAAGCCGCCACATAGCGCCAGTCCGGCGAGTAGCGCGCGGTGAAGTGCAGCGCCATGCCATCTTCGGTGCCCCAGACCGCGGCCGGGGTCTGTTCCGCGTCGACCGCTTCGCTGGGCAAGTCGTGCCCGTGGATCACCATGCGCTCGGCGTCGCGGATGAACGCCGACACATCGACTTGCTCGACGACCGCGTCGGCGCAGTCCCAACCCTCGGCGCGGTCCTCCGGCGGCAGCAAGATCGCGCAACTGCGCGCGCCGGCCGCGACGATGGCCTCGCTGGCGGCGATCGCATAGTCCCAGCCGGGGCTGTCCTTGTCCGGCCAGACCAGCACTTCCTTGCCGGCCAGCGGCGACCAGTCCGTCTTGTCGACCGGGGCGCGCGCGCCGTGCATGGCCGTGGTCGCGCAGATGCCCAGTTCGATTAAGGCCTGTGCGCACTTTTCACCTTCAACGAGGATCACGGTCTCGGCACGCGCCAGCGCCGGCTGGTTGTACAGCGGCCGCGGATCCAGGCCTTCGAACCGGCCGGTGCGCACGTTCCAAGGCCTGAACTCCTTGCGACCGGGCTCGGGCTCATAGCGATAGACGCACGCCAGCAACGCGCCGTCGGCGGCCAGATAGTCCCACTTGGCGGTTGGCGGCCCGAGGTCCGGCGCGTCGACTGAGCGTGTGCGAGCACGTTGTGGCGCCGCTCGAACCGACACCGAATAGCTCGCCTCCGTTGGCGCTGTACCCAACCACTGCGCCGCGCGCTCCAGCACCTCCCGAAAATCACTCCTTGCCGACAGCCCCTGCGCCTGCGCAAACAACTCGATGTGATCGCCACCCTGCGAGGTGGCAAAGTCATACCACTGGCCGCGCTTGGGTCCATCCAGCGACACCGACAGCGAGTCGCCTGGCTCGCCGCGCGCGTTGCCGACCTGAAACTTGCCAGCGCGAAACACGCCCGCCGGCAGATAGGTGCGCAGCATCGATTCCAGTCGATCGAGCAGACCGTCGCGGATCGAGTCCGCGTCGATGCTGCGCCGTATCGGCTCCGCCGCGTCGTTGAAATCCAGCACCTGCGTCATCGCTGACTCCAGCAGCGATCCTGGAACGCGCAGGACTTGCAGACAAAATGCGTCGACGACGTCGCGCAGCGCGGCAGCAGCTCGTGCGCTGCGGTGGCATCGAGCACGCGCACCGCGCGATCGCTCATGCGCTGCGCCAGCTCCGCATCGAAGTCGACGGTCTCAAAATGCAGCGACTGGTTGTCTTTGTTGATCGCCGTGAACAGCGCCGGATTCGCGCTGATCCCCGGAATCAGGGGCTCCAGGTAGGCCTGGTAGAGCGCGATCTGCGCCGCATACACCGGCTTTGAGCGCGCGACGCCGTGCTTGACGGTGTCCTTCCAACTGGCGTCATGCATGGTCTTGCACTCCCACAGCATCGGCAGCGCACAGTTGAGTTGCGCGGGCGCCGCCACCACGATGCCGTCGACATGGCCGCGCAGGCGTCCGCCCGCCGCCGCAAACCCAATCTGCTCGCCGCCCACGGTGCGCGTCACGAGATCAAATCCGGCCGCGCGCAGCCAGCGAATGGCCAGATCCTCGAACATATGACCGGCATCGAACACGCGCAGCAGCGAGCCTTTGAACTCGCGCCCGGCGTCGACCGGTGCTCCGGCGTATTCGTACTGCAGTTGCCGCTCGCAGGCGGCGCCGACACGGCTGGCGCCCAGATAATCGCGCGGCGTCTGGGCGGCACGTTCTGCCTGCAGCGCCGTGTCGATGGCAGCGCTGATCTGCTCGGACAGGGAAGGACGATGATTGACGTCGAGCATCAGAAGGGAGCCTCGTCGTCTGGGTGCGTGAGGCCTTGGGCCGCAAAGTGCGCGCGTTCGATGGCGAGCAGCTCCTCGCCAACCTGGCGCATGGCGACCTGGTAGGCGCTGACGATCGCCTGCACCAACTTCAGGATCTCGGGTTTGGAGTAGGCCGCCAGCGGGCGCTCCATGCCGATCTCGGCGACCACATCACCGAGCGCGCCCAGGCAGCGTTCGCGCGCCTGTGCTTCCATTTTCTGCATGCGGTCAGGCGCCAACATGGGCACCTCCCACTGCTGACACAGCGCGATGTAGACGCTTGAGCAGGTCATCGAGCAGAACCGTGCTGACCGCATCGCTATCGGTGTCCGGTTCAACCTCCGCCAGGTGTCGCTGGTGGGCTGATAGCGCAGCCCAGAGGCTGGACTGCTGCAGATCGCGCAACTGAGGCGCGGCGGCGATGAACTCGACTCGGGGGAAGGTATCGAGGATGAGTGCATTCATGCGGCGCTCCGCAAATCAACGGTGTGCGCCTGCCAGATCAACCGCTGGATCGCGCTGCGATTGAACCTAAAGCACAGGTGGGCGCTGGCCTGGTAGCGCGTCAGGCCGAAGTCCTGCCGAGCCGCCGGCGGCAGATGCGCGAGCTGCTTGTCGGTCGGTGGCTCGCCGAGCCAGCGCTTGGTCTTGTGCGCAGCGTCCGCGGCCTCATGGTCATTGAGCCAGTCGTCGGCCTTCGCCAGGCCAATCAACCGATCGCCATGCGCGAGTAGCCGCACCGGTTCACCGCTGGCGGCGCCGAGGGCATACCAGCGACCGTCGATCCCGAACACGCCGGCCCAGGACTCGAAACCCGCGGCCACCAGCGTGTCGCCAGCCCCGAATAGATCGACCCAACTGAAGTTGGAGCCGCTCAAGAGATCGATCTCGGTCATCGCAAACGCGCCGACCGGCAAGCGCGCATCCGGGCGCTCGGTTGGTTCCCAGACGTAACCACACAGCGGGCACTCGGTCACCCTCAGCGGCACCGAGCCTGCGCAGTTCGGACATTCCTTGGTGGACGCTGCGCCCGCTTCGCGACCATCGAGGTGCGTGTCCTCTTCCAGCCGCTCGTGCATCAACGAGGCCGTGCCGAAGTCGAGGACGACGCAGTCGGACTTGTCGACGTGCGGGTGCTCGGCGGGGTCCACGGTTCGCAGCCCGCGACCGACCATCTGGATTAGCGTCGACTTGTGCGAACTCGGGCGCAGCAGCACGATGCAACTGGTCGGCGTGTAGTCATAGCCTTCGGTCAGCACCGCGACGTTGACGACAACTTGGATGGGGCCGCGCTCGTAGGCGGTCAGACGCGCTTTGCGTTCGGCGGTCGGCAACTCGCCATGGATGACCACGGACGCGATGCCGGCGGCGCCGAACGCGCGCGCCACATCCTCGGCGTGGGCGACTGTCGAGCAGAACACGAGGGTCTTGCGACCGTCTGCATGGGTGCGCCAGTGCGCGATCACCTGCTGCGTGATCGGCACGGTGTTGAGGATGGCCTCGACCGCCGACATATCGAAATCGCTGGCGCAGCGGCGGACCTGGCTCAGTTCTCCTTGGACCCCAAGATCGACCACAAAGGTGCGCGGGCGCACCAGGTGGCCCGAGGCGATCAGCTCCCCCAAGCGAATGTGATCGGCGACATTGGAGAACACCGCCCGCAGGCCCACGCCGTCGCCGCGGTTGGGCGTCGCGGTGACCCCGAACACCTGCAGTCGGTTGTTCTTCGATTGCGCGGCATCGATGACCCGGCGATAGCTCGCGGCGGTCGCGTGGTGCGCCTCGTCGACCACGATCAGGTCGAGGACGGGCATCTGCGCGAGGTTGGCCTCGCGCGTCAGCGTCGGCACCATCGCGAACGTCGTGCGGCCCGACCAGGACTTGGCGTCAGCATCGACGACCGAGGTCGAGATGCAAGGATTGACGCGGGCGAACTTGGCCTGGTTCTGGGCCGTCAGTTCGTCGCGGTGCGCCAGTACGCAGGCCTTGGCATCCGGCTCGGCCAGCACGCGACCGACGACGGCCGACAGCATGACCGTCTTGCCACTGCCGGTCGGCGCGACGGCGAGGGTGTTCTGGTGCTGGCGGAGCGCTGCAATGGAGCGCTCGACCAGGACCGCTTGGCGCGGACGAAGGATCACGGGGCGCCTCCGTTACTGCGCCCAGGCAGGTCGCGTCGGGACGCTGGCGCGCGCCGCCGCAGGCGGGGGCAGCGGCGAGCCCGATCCGCCACCGGTCACTGGCGCGGCGCCGTGTCCACCGTGCATCAGGGCCGCGTATTCCTGGTGCTCCGGACCCACCGCGCCCTTGACGACATTCTTCTCGCCCTGGCGATCGTCGCGCTCGACGTCGATCTTGGCGACGAACTCCAGACCGTCGAGATCCGCGAAGCTCTCGATGCGACGCTTGGCCTGCGCGGCTGGACTGTCGTCCTCGGCGCGCAGTCCGTGCGCGGAGTTGAGGATGCCCTTGATGAAGGCGCGCCCCATTTTCATCCAGGCGTCGCCCTTCTCCGAGTGCAGCCCGATCAGCGTCCACAGCTTGCGCCGCGCATACGGACCGTCGAGGACGGTGTACTCGCAGTCCAGATACACCGCGCCGGTATCCGCGCTGCGCCGCGCGTAGCCGCCGGTCCAGCCCTTGGCCGGATCGTTGTGGCCGCCGGGGCGGATGAACAGGCGCACCTTGGCGAGCGCGCCCTTGGGGATCAGCGGCTGGTTCTGCGCCGAGTCCTCGGCGCTGTTGAAATCAAAGTAGCTCATGGTCGGGTTCCTCAGGCGAAGGTGGGCTGCGCCGCCGGGGATTCGGCGGGCGTGGGAATGGCGGCAGGGGCGGCGGCCGGCGTGACCGGGCCGGCAGTGAAGTCCAGGCGCGGCGCGCCACCGGGACGTGGGCCGGCGATCTTGGCCATCAGCCGCGCGAGGTTCGGTTCCTCGATCAGGTCCAATCGGCCGGAGCGGTCCTTGGCCGGAAATCCCCACGGGTTCAGCGTCTGGCAGATGAAGGCGCGGTAGCTCGACCCGTCATCCGCTTTGAGTTCGGCCAGCGTGATCACCTCATCGAGAATCCCCGGCAGTTCCAGCCCGGTCTTGGCGCCCTCGATCTGCAGCGAGTAGACGCGCCGGTTGAACTCGTCGAGCTTCTCGTCGAGCAGGCAGCAGAACCAGACGTTCTTGCCGCGGGCGTGCTGCAGGTGCGTCAGCCACTGGATCATCTCGCTGCTGAGCAAGCCATAGGCGCCGCGCGCGTCGGGCTTGCCGGTGCGATCCGAGTAGGCCTGCGGCTGGCCCTTGCACCACTGCAGGCACAGGCGCGCGGCGACGCTGATCGAGTCGACGAAGATCGTCTGATAGCGATCGATGGCGCCGGGGTCGCCGAAGCGCTGGCAGACCGCCTCGAAGTGGGCCGAGCTGTAGGGCTGGTCATCGCGCAGGGCCGGGTTGGGTCCGCCGATGAACACCCCAAAATCGCGGCACTCCGACCAGGTGCGCGGCCGCACCGCATCACCGGTCCAGCCTTCGACCGCCAGATCGCCGGCCTCCAGATCGAAGAACAGCGTCGCGTGCGGATCCAGCGTCCACAGCTGACTGGTCTTGCCCAGACCCGACTTGCCGGCGAGCACGCCCTTGATCCCGCGGCGCTCTGCGAGCCGCTGATCGGCCGTGATGATCGGCAGTCCAGGGGAGGCGGCGACCGCGCGAAGCGTGGCGACGGCGCTCATGCCGACACCTGCGCGCGGCGATCCAGTTCATCGGCCTGCACCACCAGCTTGAAGCTCGGCTTGCCGGTCTTGACCGTGCGCGCCGGCTCGAAGGCCTTGCGCAGCGATTCGGCCCAGGCATTGAACTTGGTCTCGGAGACCCGGTAGGCAATCTCGATGAACTCGGCCGGGTCATCGCCACCCTTGGCGATCTGCTGGGCGATGGTGGCGAGGCGCTCCTGGTCCCACTCGACGCGCTTGGGCAGATCGGCGGTTACCTTGACGGTGCCGTCCTCGAAGGTCACCGCGCCGGTGTCCTTGCCCGCTTTCAGGCGCAACAGCTGGGCACGGTCGGCGTACTTCAGCTCCAGCGCGCGATCCAGATGCTCAACGACGTTCTTGGCCGCCGTCAGCGCGCGCACCGCCTCGTGCTTGAGGACGAACAACTCCTCGGCGCTCTTGCGGGACAAGTGGCCGGCCGGACGAGTGGCCGCGATGTGCAGAGGCGTCGTGCTCATGCCGCACCTCCGACCAAGACCGACTCGCTGGTGCTGCGGCGCAGGCAACGACGCTCGTATGCCTCGACATCGGTGATGCGATAGATCACGCGTCCGGGCAGCTTCACGTAGACCGGGCCGATGCCCATCGAGCGCCAGCGCTCCAGCGTGGTCTCGGCGATGGTCCAGCGCTCCGACAACTCGCGCTGGCTCAGGTGTTTGAGGGTGGGTTCGAGGCTCACGTTCACTCCTTCTGGTTGGTGAGTACGGTGAGCGACAGATTGACGATCACGGGGCGGGCAAAGCCCCGGGCAAACCCCCGGTCAAATCGCGCAAATCGTGGTTGGCCGCATCAGCCGGCAATCACCCGCAATCACCCGCAATCGCGGGGCTGCCAGGCAGGCGGCGGCTGGCCAGACTGGTGCCCTGGTGATGAGTTGGAGATTGAAAGTGCTAGGCCGAAACCACTTGCAGCAAACCCCACCCGAACGCATGAGCAGCCACGAGCAGTTGGTCGCTGCGGCCGCGTTGATCGCCACCGGCCTGGTGCGCCTGCGTGCATCCGGAGAGCGCGAAGTTGGACTTGAACTGCCTGCCAACCAGCGCGTGTATGCGAACTCCAACTCACGCCAGGAGACGCCATGACCGCCAGCCAACCCCTCGCCACTTCAGTGCTCGCCGAGATCGCGCGCCTGGCCGATCTGCCCTGGGTCGACCTCAAAGGGCTGTGGGTGCGCCTCTTTGGGCGCGAGCCTGCCAGTTCACACCGGCGCTATGTGGAGCGGCGCATCGCGCATCGGCTGCAGGAGCGCGCGCTGGCCGAAAACCCCGCCGGCAAGGCGCTGCTGAAACGCAACCGCGAGCGCATCGAAGTGCTGATCAAGGCTCACAGCCACGGCGCGGTCGAGGTTCTGACGCGCCCGGGGACGGAACTGATCCGCGTCTACCGGGGAACCGAGTACGTGGTGCGCGTGCTCGAGCAGGGCGTCGAGTGGAATGGCCAGCACTACACCAGCCTCACCGCCGTGGCGCAGGCAATCACCGGCATGCGCTGGTCGGGCCCGGTGTTCTTCGGGCTCAAGACCAACCCTCGCAAGCGAGCGGGCGCATGAGCCGGGACGATCCGACGCCACGCCGAACGCGCTGCGCGGTCTATACGCGCAAGTCCACCGAGGAGGGTCTGGAGCAGCCGTTCAACTCGATCGACGCGCAGAAAGAGTCGGGCCACGCCTACATCGTAAGCCGCCGATCGGAGGGCTGGATCCCGATGGCGGACGACTACGATGACCCGGCGTACTCGGGCGGCAGCATGGAGCGCCCGGCGCTGCAGCGATTGTTCTCGGACATCGAGTCGGGCAAGGTCGATGTGGTGGTCGTCTACAAGCTCGATCGTTTATCGCGCAGCCTGGCCGACTTCTGCCGGATGATCGAAGTGTTCGATCGCCACAGCGTCAGCTTCGTGTCGGTCACGCAGAGCTTCAACACCGGCGACTCCATGGGACGCCTGATGCTGAACGTCCTGCTGTCGTTCGCCCAGTTCGAGCGCGAGGTGACTTCCGAGCGCATCCGCGACAAGTTCGTGGCCAGCAAGAAGCGTGGCTACTGGATGCACGGCATTCCACCGTTGGGCTATGACGTCGTTGAGCGTCGCCTGGTCATCAATCCCGGTGAAGCCAAGACCGTACGTCGCATCTTCCAAGGTTTCGTCGAAACCGGTTCGGCGACGAGGGTTGTGGCCGATCTGCGCGCCGAGGGCATCACAACGAAGGCCTGGACGACCAAGGCGGGGCGCCAGCGCAGCCGCCAATCCATCCACAAGGTCGCGCTCACCGCCATGCTGAAGAATCGCACTTACCTGGGCGAGCTCAAGAGTCGCGGCGGCTGGGTGCTGGGCACGCACGAGCCGATCATCGATCAGGCGCTTTGGGATCGCGCGCAAGCGGTGTTTACGGTAAACCCGCAGCGACGCGCCAACCTGACGCGCTCGCGAACCTCCTACCCGCTCAAGGGCATCATCGTCGACCAGGACGGGCGGGCGATGGTCGGTTGGCACACTACCAAGCCGAATGGAAAGCGCTACTGCTATTACCTCAGCCAAACCGAGATCAAGGTCGGGTCCGGCATTGCTCCGTTGCCGCGGATTCCGGCGGCGGAGATCGAAGGCTTGGTGCTCGACCAACTGCGCGAGATGCTGCGCGCGCCGGAACTGATCGAACGCATCTGCGCACAGGCGAGCAGTCTGGAATCCGGCCTCGACGAGGCGCAGACCGTCGTGGCGTTGACGCAGATCGATCGCATCTGGGCGAGCTTGTTCCCCGCGGAACAAGCGCGCCTGATGCGCCTGTTGGTTGAGCGCGTCATCGTCGGCCCCGGGTCGGTCGAAGTCCGTATGCGACCAAGCGGGTTTGCGCATCTGGTCCGCGAGTTCAACAGCCAGCAGCAGGAACTCAGCGCATGAGCCACCAGCGCATCCAGGTGCTCGGGCCAGCCCAACGGGTCATCAGCAGCGACGGTCGCCTGACGGTGACCGTTCCGATCAAGATGCGCCTCGGCGGCATCCGCCAGGTGAAACCACCGGACGGCCCGCCCCAGCTCCTCACCAGCCTTCAGAACTCGTTAATCCAGGCGCATCGGTGGCAACGCATGCTCGATCGCGGTGAGGTCACCCAGATCGGCGAACTGGCGCGACAGGAGAAGCAGGACCACGCCCATGTGTCGCGCCTGCTCAACCTGACGACGCTATCGCCGTGGATCGTCGAGGCGATCCTCGATGATCGGGTGGACGACGGTATCGGCGTGAAGGACCTTGCGATCAACCCGCCGATGCTGTGGTCAGACCAGTGCTTGCCTCAGGCCGGGCGCTGACCGCTGCGCTCGAACCGGGATGAGGTGCTCTCCAGCAGGTCGTCCTCAGCGTCTTCGGGTTCGGTGAGGGTTGGATCGAGCTTGGGCAACACGAGCAGCAGCATCGTGCTGCCGTGATCGTGCGACACCAGGGTGTGCTCGGTGAGCCGGGTACCGTCGGGTTCGTTCGGAAACCACGCGCTGGCATCGAGACAGGCGCTGGCGCCGATGCCATCGCAACGGGAGTGGTGGGCTAACGAGGCGGTGGGCACTTCGACAACTTGCCGCTTCGATCGCAGAAACGCTCCCGAACGAAATGCGCGCTTGCTGGCCCAGGACTCAGTGACAGCGCCGTCGCGCGCGAAAGCGACAACAACGCGCTGCTCGCTGACTTCAGCGCATTGACGCGCCGCTGCCGTCAACGAAACACCGTATCGATCGGCACAGTGCTTGACCAGTTCGAAGTCGAAGCTATGCCCTTCGACCTGTCGCCTGAGGTCATCGAGCGGCATCAGCAAGGTGGACGCAAAAGCATCCGCCTGACGCTCGATGTCGAGCTCCGTCTGCCCGGACACATCCGACTCGCTGCACTCGAAGGACGTCCGCAGCTCACGGTGCAGCGCGTAGTGACCGAACTCGTGCGCGATCGTGAAGCGCGCGCGCGACGGCCGGCGATCGGCGTTGAACTTGATGCGCCAGTACTTGCCACGCGGGTGTTGCTGCAGCGCGCCTTCGAAGCGGCCGAGACCTTTGTGCCCATCGATCTTGGTGATCGGTGATGCCGGGCACCACTGCTGGGACAACTCGCGCGCGACCGCTTCGACGTCGACCGGGAAGCGGTCGCGGCCGAGCACTTGGGTCAGCACCAGGCTGACGGCATTGGCCGCTGCGCGCGGCGATTTGGGCACGCTCACGCGTCGTCCCAGGTGTCGAGGATCTTGCGGATCCGCTTCTTGTCGTCCGGGTCGAGCTGCTGGTACTTGCGGAAGAATGCCTGGTCGGTCACGTCCTCGGTAGGGTCGGTGACCGTCGGGCCAAGTAAGTGTTCGGTGGTGACATTGAGCGCGGCTGCGATGCGCATGAGCAGGTCCGCGCCCGGGTTCGGTTCGTCGCGGTTTTCCAGTTCCCACATGTAGCTCTTGGAACTGCTGACCTTCTCGGCGAGGTCTTCCAGGCTGAGCTTCAGCGCCTTGCGGGCGGCGCGGATCTTGTCGCCAAGGGCAGAGGGCATGGACGGCACTTTGGGTCGCGGGGGCGCGGATTGTATCGCCATAGCGAACGAAAGCAAACCCGGTTGACATGCCTGGGTGTTCTCCTGAGAGAATCCACAACCGTTCGGTATGGCGAACTTTCTGTCCTCTTCTCCCTCTCCGCTCGCAAGGAACCGCGCATGGCCGCATTCAATCACCGTCATCTGTTTCGAGCCGTGTCGCCGTCGTTGTGGCGGGTCTACGCGCAAGCACGTCGGCTGACCCTCGACATCGATGACGCCACGGACGACGTGAGCTTCCATGCGGCGCTCAACAAGGCGTTCGATGCGCTGCCGGCGGAAGCCTCGGCACCATTGCTCACCGAACTGCGCCGCGTGCATGCGCTCAGCGATCGCCGCGGCGTCGACGCGCTGCTGAACGCGTCCGAGCACCCGGAGCCCGTGCGCGAGGATTTCGCCAGCATGCGCAACGATAGCGAACGCGCGCTGTGGGCGCTGCTGACCTGGCCGAACGCCTTCGACACCGCCGAAACGCTGCTGATCGTTGACCTCGCCGTCGGCAAGCGCGGCTGGAAGCGCCAGGACCTGCGCGTCTCGGTACCGATCTCGCGCGAACCCGAGCACCTGGCCCTGCTGGAATCCGCCGTGCGCGATCTCTTTGCCAAGCGCGAAGTCGCGCAGCGCGCGTGCAAGATCGAGGTGTGCGAGCGCCATGTCGACGCCGGCGTCCAGTTGAACATCTACCTCGAAGACGACCCGAACGACCTCGTGGAGTTCGTCGGCGCCGAACTGCGCCGGCGGCCCACGCGACCGGTCGCCAACTTTGCGCTGGTCTACTACCCCCACCTCGGCGTCGTCGACACCGTCGGCCGCGGTGGCAAACGCACCCACGACGCGCTGGTCGAGCAGTTCTCCGAGCACCTGCTCGGTCGTCGCGTGAAGCCGGAATCCCTCAAGGCTGCGGTGTTCCATCTCGGGCGACTGCGCAACGGGCTGGAGATCCGCGACGGGTCCCTGAATCTCGCAGACGAGGGAATCCAGGTCGTTCGCCTGCGGCAGGTTCGTTTGCTCAGCGTCGTGCCGCCGTTTGGCGAACTGCGCATCCAGGCCAAGCCATCGCCGCACCTGCCGTGCGCGCTGGAGTTCGCCCGGGCGCATTTTCGGGAGCACGACCCAATGCGCCGCGGCTTTGCGATAAACGAAGCCGTCATCGCCATCCACTTCACCTCGTCGGCGCCGGGCAAGACCAGTCGCGTGCTCGTGCTGCGACTGAAGCGCGACGGTGTGTCCAACCTCGCGGACCTCGATCCAGCCGACGCCGCACTCGTCACACGACTGCTGGTGGCTTGGGGTGTCAGCGATGCCGTGCCGGCAGACGACAGCGCTCATGTCGAAGAAGAAGCCGTCAATGCCGAAGGTTGATCTGGCATTCCGGCTGCTGTGCGACTGGCTGGCTGCTGGCGCGCCGACCTTGCACCCGGCAGTCCTGGCCGACGTCGACACCGGTGTGGGCTATCGGCACCTGCTCGATCTCGGACTGGCCAAGCCTGAGGCCCGAATGCTGGATGACATCACCTGCCCCTGGTGCAGCACCGGAACGCTGCATCAGGTCTGCCGTGTCCGCGGTGGAGGTGGCGGCAACGCGTACCGAGGGCTGTGCCTCAGTTGCGGCTGGCAGAACATCCTGGCCGCGCAGCTGAGTCCGCTCTCCTTGGACTTGCCGAAGATCGCCAGAGCCGTCGCCGCGGCCCTGGGTCTGACATCGCGGTTCGAAACGCACGAGATCGTCCATGGGAAACTCTGGCGAATCGGCGAACGCGAGATCGCGCGCAAGCGCCACCGAGTCTGGTTCGCGCCGATGGTCGATCAAGACATCGCCCGCGCGCTCAGCGGTGAGGCGGGAATTCTGGTGTGCGTCGACGCGCCGACGCAGCGGTCGCCATCAATGGCCAGGCTGGCGCTAGTCCCGTTACGTGCCTGCGCTCACTTGCGCAAGGCCGGACTCGTCATCGAAGACCTCGAAGCCCCCGTCGGGTCAACCGGAACCAGCGAAATCGGGACGTCTCTTGCCTGCCTGAAGGATCGAGTGGTCCATGTAAACGGCGAGCGCATTGCGGTCTCACCGCAGGTGCGGAGATTCCTGGAAGTGCTAGTTGCCGCCGACGCCAAGCCCGTCCACAAGTCGACCCTCGCCGACGCTCTCGAGATCGACGTCGACAAGTTCTCGCCTCATCAGATCTTCAAGAAGCACAAGATAGTGAAGGATGCGTTCGTTGAAGGGGACGGCGCGGGAAGATACTGGCTGCGACCGTTGCCCGACGAGGCGCATTTCCATTCGTGACTTCGCTGCGGTAGTCGCGCATGCCCGCGCCCTGTCCGGGCAGGTACGCTCCCCAGGTCCAATGAGGCCACCGGCCCCGGACGAGCGTCCGTATGCCAAGTGTCAACGCGAAGTGATACGATCTCTGTGTCCAGTCGACGTTGCCGAATCGTGGTTAGAACCAACCTGACATTGCTATCACGCATGCGCCGGTTGAGGGTTCTCATGCTCGTTTTTGCGCTTTTTTTCGTCGCGAAGAGCGGGATTGCCTGCGGATGTCTGCCAATCGAAGCTGTCCAGGACGGCGATCTTGCTGTCGCAGTGGTCGCAAAATTCGCGGCCGCTGTCGCGGTGAGCGATGTGTTGGACTCGGACCCCATCCCCGAGGATGTGACGACGAAAGGTTGCTGTAAGCACTGTTGCTGCCAACAGCCTTCGCTTCCACCATCCATGGTTCACCTCGTGAGCTTCGCGGTACTCCCCGCGGCTCACCTTCAGCTTCCGGCGCCGGATTCATCGAATTGGGCAACGAGCCCGTTCCGACCTCCAATCACCACGCGGCTTGCGTGAATTCGGGTGCGCCGCGCAAGACGCGGTGCTCGGAAGTGAATTTGAGGTTGCCGCATGAATCCGTTGTCCGCTCTGCACGCTTGGCGCGTGTTATGTCCCGTGATTGCAGCCGTGCTGCTCGTTACCCAGTCTGCCTGCGCTGAGCCGCTTGCATATGCGATCAATTCCGACAGTTTTTCAGAGTCGCAGCACGATCATCTCCTTCGCGTTGACCTGACGACGGGTGAATTTGAGGACATGGGATCGCTTCGTTTGGGCAGCGCGGCCGCGCCGTTTCTGGATGTGGAAGGACTCGCGCTTGATCCAGAAGGCCAGCTATGGGCGGTAGACGACGGCACCAAGACATTCTTCCGGATCGACATTGCTACGCTCCGCGCGGCGATTCCTGGAAGCCAGATCGGCAACCTCGGGCTACCGACGGGAATCACCGCCGGGCTGGATCTTGGGTTGACATTCGCATGTGACGGCACGGCGTTCATGTCCGGCGAAGTCAGCAAGACGCTCTATCGCATCGACCCGAGCAGTGGACGGGCTACGCCGATCGGTGCCCTTGGCGCGTTGGGCTACAAGATCACTGATCTTGCTGTGTACGGCGATCTGATGGTCGGCTTGGGTTCTGAAGGCGACGAGGGCATTTACTCGATTGATCTTGTCAGCGGAACTGCACTACCGATCGGAAACTTTTCCGACACGGCGCGATTCAACGACGGGGGCATCGGATTCGATGCTGACGGTCGACTGTGGGCTGTTGTTGAGGAAGGTGGCGCAGTCCCCAGCCGCGTCTACCGTATCGATTTGGCCACAGGGCGGGAGAACCTGATCAGCCCGACCACGCCCGGTATAGAAAGCCTCGCACTCACCCCGCCGCAATGTCCCGCAGCAGCAGAGCCATTGCCGCAGGAAGTCTCGGCCCTGGGATCGAAATCCGTCGGCATGCTGATCCTTGGATTTGCATTCCTCGGCATTGTCGCGCTGACCCGAAGACTGTCGGCGTGAGGCTCTCAACCTGTACGGATGCAATCCATTCGCATCAATGTAATTGTGTACGGGGACCAAGGTCGACTAACCTGCGCGAATGCTGACGCCACGCTCCCGTTCAGGACTTGCGCGATTTCGGGCCATGCGCTGGCCCGCGCTGGTCATGTTGTTGCTGATCCTGGTGCAGAGCATCGGCGTGGCTGCGTGCGTGGACCACGATCTGCGCGCGGATTCGGGTTCGACGACCATCGTCGTCGATGCATTGGACAATGACAACTCGGGCGCCGGCCAGCAAGTTCTGCACACCAGTGCCTGCAGTCATTGCGTGTGCCCACATTTTGCCGCACTGCCCGCCGTACACCTGCCAGCCCTGGCGGATTTGTCCGCTCACGACGCCATCGCCAGCCTCTCGTGGCTGCACACCAGCGCGCTCCTCGAAGAAGCTCTGCGACCCCCTGCTGCCGTCTGACATGACATCCGCCTGATCGGCGCGCGTTCGCGCGCCTGACGTTGCGAATCATGAAGGACGACCATGTCAATCTCGTTATGCCTGCGCATCAGCGCAGTGCTGC
>CALEZI010000149.1 GCA_937928755.1 uncultured Rhodanobacteraceae bacterium
GCATGGATACCTCAACCAACGCCGAAAACTGCTTGACGGCGAACGGAGGATCTACTTGCACGCCGCAATCGCGTCATCGTAGCGCGTTGGATCCGAGCCCTTGAGTCCGCCGCGGGCTTCTTCGTTGGTGCAATCGAACTGCTTGAGCACGGTGTAATAGAGATCGGCGGCGCCTTCCGTATTGTCGATGCGCAGCATTGCGCGCGCGGCGGCCAGCTTGTCCTGCACTTCGATTTGCTGCTGAGCGTTGAGGATCACTTCAGGCAGGTCGCTCTTCGGCTTCGGCCAGAAGGCAATGCCGCCACCGACAATCACGACCAGGGCCGCGATCGCGGCATACAGAGCGACTGGCTTGCCCTTGGCAGGTTCGGCCACCGTCGGTGTAGCTGGTGCTGGCGCCGCCGCCGCCCCGAGCGGCTTCGATACCGCCGTCGCCGCATGCAGGTTCACCGGCCCGGTCGGCTGATTGACCGTGGTGGCGCCTGCATCGGCGTCGGCAGCGGCCAGCTTCTTCAACTTGTCCTGCAACGGCGACGACACCGTGGTGTCGACCCGCCGGGTCGCCGGCTCGGCCGACGAGGGCGCGCCGGCGCGATGCTTCTTCAGCGCCGCGACCATTTCGTCGGCGGTCTGGTAACGATCGGCCGGATCCTTGGCCAGCAGCTTGTTGACGATGCCCTGGAAGCGCGCGTGTTCGGGCGGCAGTGGCGGCACCGGTTCGTAGACGTGGGCGTAACTGACGGCGAAGGTGTCGCGACCCTCGAACACCTTGTGCCCGGTCAGCATCTCGTAAAACATCACGCCCATCGCGTACAGGTCCGAGCGGGCGTCGGTGGACTTGCCCATGCAGCGCTCGGGACTCATGTAGTGCGGCGTGCCGACCACGGCGCCAACCTGGGTGAAGCTCGATTCGGTGTCGCCTTCCTTGGCGATGCCGAAGTCAACCAGCACGGCCTTGCCGCTCTCGTGGAACATCACGTTTTCCGGCTTGATGTCGCGATGCAGCACCTGCTTCTTGTGCGCGTGTCCGAGCGCCCCGCCGATCTGGATCATCACCTCGACCGCATCTTCGGCGCGCAAGCCCTTTTTGATGCGCTCGGTGAGATCGCCACCGGAGAGGATCTCCATCGCCAGGTAATAGTGCTTGTCGACCACGCCACAGGCGAACACGGTGACGATGTTGTCGTGGCTGAGGCCGGCGATGGTGTCGCCTTCGATCTTCAGCGACGACAGGAAGGCCTCGTCCGGCGCCGACCCGGGCGACACGATCTTGATTGCCACTTCGCGCTTGGGCTGCAACTGGCGCGCCAGGTAGACGCGCGACATGCCACCGCGACCGATCTCCTTGAACAGCTCGAAATTCGGAATCTGGATCGGAGCTTCCATTGGATCAGCGGACCGGGTGCGGGAGTCGACGCTCGATCATAACCGCGCAGGCGGTCGGGGTTCGACTTTCCTGTCAGGTCAGGTCTTCCAGGTGAACCCCGGCGCCGGCTGGTTCACTGGTGTTTCGATGGGGAAGCTGGGAGTGCCGGTGGCGCGCTGCTCCGGTGGTTCGTGCGCACCTTTTTCGATCACGACCATGCTGTCGTAGAAGTGCATGGAACGCGCCGTTTTGGTGAATGGGCCAGAGGCGAAACTGTGCGGGTCGTGGCTGTGCCATGCGTTCAGCTCGTCAACCAGACGCTTGGCGTACTCCATGAACGTGAACGGATTGCGCAACCCACCCCCGTGCTCACGCCAATAACTGGTGTGCGTGTCTTCGACCAGAATCACGCCATCCGGATGGACTGCCGCATACAGCTCTTCCAGGGTCGCGATCTGGTGACCCATGATGTGGCTTCCGTCATCGATCAGCACATCGATCGGGCCATATCTTGCCGCCAGTTCGCGCAGAAAGCGGCGATCTCCCTGGTCGCCGATGACGATCTCGATGCCGGTTTCGCCCAGGTCACGAAGCCGCGGATTGATGTCGATGCCGACGATTCGCGACTGCGGTCCGAAATAGTTGCGCCACATCTGCAGCGAACCACCATGAAACACGCCGAATTCGAGCACCGTACATGCCCGGTTGCGAAAGCGCTGAAAGTGTTGGTGGTAAACGTCGAAGTAATGCATCCACTTGTTGATCAAACGACCTGGATTCTGTTCGAAGTACTCGCGTAGCGGGTTGCTGTATGCGGTCATCACCGGTGCGTCAGGTCACTGCGACGCAGCATCATCGCGGAGCGGCGGCTGCGGAACAAGGCGGATGGGCACGCTAACATCGGGGCTGACAATTCCAGCGCCGATCTTGCGCAACAGACCCACCGATGTCGATGCGTCCACCGGCGCGAAAGCCGACGTCGTTGCACTGGCATGTCGTGGAGGGTAGGTTGCGTGCCGGCATTTGCAAGTAGTGACTGGCACCCATGCAATCCACCGCCGAACGTCGCGAGAGCTGGACCCGCTATTGGGCGGGTGGGGCACTTCATTCCTGCGCGACCAGCTTCGAAGGCAACTACGATGACGCCATTGGCTGTTTCTGGGGCGAGGTCTGCGCGAAGGTGAGTGTCTCGCAGCGCGTGCTCGACGTGGCGACCGGCAATGGCGCGCTGCCGCGGCTGATGGTGGATGTGCTTGCCGCAAGTGGACGCCTGCCGCTCGTCGATGCCATCGATCTTGCCGACATCGATCCAGCCTGGCTGCGAGCGGTGCCACCCGAGGTTGGCGAACGCGTGCGCTTCCATTCGCGCGTGGTAGCCGAAGTGCTGCCATTCGCAGATGCCAGTTTTGACCTCGTGGTCAGCCAATTCGGCCTCGAATACAGCGATCTTGCCCGTAGTGTCGATGAGTTGCGGCGGGTGATGAAGCCGGGTGCCAGTGTGGCGCTGGTGTTGCATCACGCCGATTCCCTGCCGGTCAGGCTGGGGCGCGCCGAAGTCATCGAAATCGACTGGATCAACCAATCGGGCGGCATTCTGCACCGGGCGCGCCGGATGCTTCCCTATCTCGCGCGGCTGGCCACGGCGGCCGGAATGGCTTCGGTTCAGCGCGATCCGCAAGCGGCGAAGGCACGCGCGCAGTTCAATGAAGCGATGCGCGAACTGCAGCAGCGTGCCAGCGCTTCGCTGGCGCCGGACATCCTGGTCGAGACGCAAACCGCTGTCGGCGAACTGATGGCCCAGGTGACGGCGCTGGGTGCGGCAGCAGCCGAGCAGCGCCTGGAAGCGATCCGCGACGGACTGCGTCTGGCGCGGTTGCGCCAGGCTGAACTGGTTGCCCATGCGCTGGATCGCGCCGGGGTCGAGCGTCTGGCTGCCGGGCTTGCGCGGAGCACTGATGCACAGACCGAAGTCGGCGAATTGCGTGTTCGCGGAGAGTTGTTCGGTTGGTCCTTGCAAGCATTCACTTGATTTGCCTTGCGGGCGCGGTTGTTCTGCTGGGTCCAGACTTTTCCGGAAGTTCTGACGCTGGCAGACCGCGGAAACAGCGTCCAGACAAGTCTGGACCCACAAAGGCGTACGCGGCGGCAGCCTAAAGAGCCTCCAGACAAGTCTGGACCCACAAAGGCACGCGGCGGCAGCCAAACGGCAGATGCCGGCGCTGCAATCCGGTGGCAGACTCGGACCCCCGAATTCCGCCGAGCCCTGACCATGCTGCGAACCTTGAGTTTGGCCTTGTTTCTCTTGCCGCTGGCCAGTCCCGCGGCGGCACGTCCGTTCGACATCGACGATCTGGTGCGCCTGCAGCGGGTTTCCGATCCGCAGTTGCGCGCCGATGGCAAAGTGCTGGTCTACAACTTGCGCCAGACCAACTGGGACGCCAACAAGGGCGAGCAGAGTCTTTGGCAGTTGCCGCTGGAGGGCGAGGATCGCCAGCCGCGACGCCTGACCGGAGGCGGCTCGAATGCCTCGCACCCGCGCTTTGCGCCGTCGGGCGAGCGCCTGTACTTCCTCTCCAATCGCGGCGGCAGCAATCAGGTGTGGCTGCTCGATGGCCCCGGCGAGGCGCGGCCGGTCACCGAATTGCCGCTGGATGTCGGCGGTTTCCTGATCTCGCCGAATGGCCGCAAGCTGGCACTGGCGGTCGAGGTTTATCCCGACTGCGGCGCGGATTTCGCGTGCACCAAGACGCGCGCCGACGCAGACGCCGCCGAAAAGCACTCCGGGACAGTGCACGACAAGTTGTTCATCCGCCACTGGGACACCTGGCAGACCGGCACCCGATCGCAACTGTTCGTCTATGACCTGGACGCCGGTGGCAAGGCGACCGGCACCGCGTTCTGGGCTACCCGGGGCATCGATGGCGATGCGCCGACCAAACCCTTCGGCGATCTTGGCGAGGTGGCGTTTTCGCCGGACAGCCGGCAACTGGTGTTCACGGCGCGCATCGCCGGAAAAACCGAAGCGTGGTCGACCAACACCGATCTGTTTCAGGTCACGCTGGGCAGCGAAGCTGCCGCGGTGAATCTGACCGCCGGCAATGAGGGCTACGACCTCGGTCCACTGTACTCGGCTGATGGCAAGCGCCTGTACTGGCGCTCGATGGCGCGTGCCGGCTTCGAGGCCGACCGCAGCCGCATCCTCGAACGCAATCTGGCCGACGGCAGCGTGCGCGAGGTGGCGCCGGACTGGGATCGTTCGCCCGACACCCTGGTGCTGTCGACCGATGGTCGCACCCTCTACACCTATACCGACGATATTGGCCAGCGCCTGTTGTTCGCCATCGATGTGAAGTCGGGCAAGGCCACGCGCCTGACCAGCAAGGGATCGGTCAGCGGCTTCGCTGTCGGCGCCAAGACCATCTATGCGGCGATCGACAATCTCGCCGCGCCCGCCGACATCCACGCCGTGCCGCTCAGCGGCGGTGCCAGCCGGCAACTGACGACGGTCAACGCCGAGCACCTGAAGGACGTCCAGTTCGGCGCCTACGAGCAGTTCAGCTTCAACGGTTGGAACGACGAGAAGGTCTATGGGTGGGTGGTCAAGCCGGTCGGCTTTTCCGAAGGCGAGCGTTACCCCGTGGCCTTCGTGGTGCATGGCGGTCCGCAGGGCAGCATGGGCAACAGCTTTCATTACCGTTGGAACCCGCAAACGCACGCCGGCAAGGGCTTCGCGGTGGTGTTCATCGATTTCCACGGCTCGACCGGTTACGGCCAGGCGTTCACCGACTCGATCAGCGGCGATTGGGGCGGCAAGCCACTGGTAGACCTGCAGAAGGGTCTGGCTGCCGCGGCTGAACGCTATTCGTGGCTCGACGTCAGCCGCGCCTGCGTCCTCGGCGGCAGTTACGGCGGTTACATGATGAACTGGATCGCCGGCAGTTGGCCCGACGGCTTCCGTTGCATCGTCAATCACTCCGGCATCTTCGACAACCGTTTCATGGGCTACACCACCGAAGAACTGTGGTTCGACGAATGGGAAATGCAGGGCACGCCCTACGACAAGCCGGAGAACTACGAGCTCCACAACCCGGTCAACCTGGTGAAGCACTGGCGCACGCCGATGCTGGTGATCCACGGCATGCTCGATTTCCGCGTGCCGTTCGAACAGGGCATTGCCGCGTTCACGGCCTTGCAGCGGCGCGGCATCGAGAGCCAGTTCCTGTGGTTCCCGGACGAGAACCATTGGATCCTGAAGCCGCAGAATTCGGTGAAATGGCACCGTACCGTCGAGGCGTGGTTGCAGCGCTGGACGGCGCCGACGGCGCCGTAGCGTCTATAGTCCCGCCCCTTGATTGCCGACCGAGTAGCCTCGATGAGTTCCACGCAAGCGCAAAGCCTTGATCCTGCCGCATTGGAAGCCGCCGCGATGGCCTGCTATGAGGCCGGCGACATGGCCGGCGCCGCGCGCGAGTTCCGCGCGCTGCTGGCGCTGCAACCCGGCAACGCCACCGCGCTGCAGTTCCTCGGGTTCGAGGCCAGCCAGCGCCAGGATATGGCCAGCGCCATCGATTACTATCGGCGCGCAGCGAATGCCGCACCCGACGATGCCGAAGCCTGGTTCAATCTGGCGATGGCGCATTACGGACGCGGCGAACTGACCGAAGCGCTCGATGCCTTCGATGCCACGCTGGCGCGCGAACCCCGGGTGTTGTCGGCGCAGCTCTACCGCGGCGCCACGCTGGAGCAGATGCAACTGCACGAGCAGGCCGCCAAGGCCTATCTGCGCGCCGTGCGCTTTGCCGAGAGCAATCGCGATCCGCGGTCGATGGAGCCGGAGCTGAAGCAGTTCCTGAACCATGCGCTGGGCGTCGTGCGTCGAACCATCGACGCCGAGATCGATCGCTCGTTGGCGGACCTGGTGGCGGCTCACGGCGCCGATGCCGTGGCTCGGCTGCGCAAGGGCGGGCAGATGTTCTCGGGCACCCGGCCGCTGGAGTTTGCCCACCCGAAGTGGCGGCCTGGTCTGTTCTATGTGCCGGACCTGCCGGTGCGCGTGTTCTACGAGCGCGAGGATTTCCCCTGGACCGAGCGCGTCGAGGCCGCCACCGACATGGTCCGTGCGGAACTGCTGAACCTGATGAATGAGGGCAGCGGTTTCTCGCCTTACGTGAATCATGCGGAAGGAACGCATGGCGCGAAGGTGTTCAAGGACATCAACCGCTCGACCGACTGGACCAGTTTCCACTTTTACCGCCATGGCGAACGCATCGAGGAGAACTGCGCGCGCTGCCCCGGCACCGCCGCACTCCTCGATTCGATCGATCTGCAGCGGGTCCCCGGTTATGGCCCCGAGGCGATGTTCTCGGTGCTGCGGCCGCACTCGCGCATTCCGCCGCACTACGGTGCGGTCAACGGTCGCCTGGTGGTGCATCTGCCGCTGATCGTGCCGCCGGATTGTGGCGCGCTCAGCGCGGTCGGCGAAGCGCGCGGCTGGCAGGAAGGGCGGTTGATGATGTTCGATGATTCCTTCGAGCACGAAGCCTGGAATCACAGCGACCAGACCCGCGTGGTGTTGATCTTCGACACCTGGAATCCGAACCTGACCCCGGTTGAGCGCGAGGCATTCGTGCGTGTGCTCGGCACGGCGCAGCGCTTCGAAAGGGAGGCGTTGTCGGTTTAGCTGCGCTTCACCGGTGAACGCGCGTTACGCGCACGCCGGCCACCAGAGTGCGCTTCAGAGCGCGCCGGCAGCTGTGCTGGCGCGCGCATTGCTGGCCGTGGTCACGCCTGCCAGTTCGGTCGCATAACGCTTTTGCAGCACGCCGACCCGTTGCACGTAGACCTGCGTCTCCGCGTACGGCGGCACGCCGCCGAAGCGCAACACGGCATTCTCGCCAGCGTTGTAGCCGGCGGCCGCAAGTTCGAAGTCGCCGTCGAACATGTCCAGCAACATGCGCAGGTGCTTGACCCCGGCAGCGATGTTCTGGCCGGCGTCAAACGCGTTGTCGACCCCGTACATGCCCGCCGTACCCGGCATCAGTTGCATCAAACCCTGTGCGCCGACCGGCGACAGCGCTTCCACCCGGTAGGCGCTCTCCGCATGGATGATTGCGCGCACCATCGACTCGTCGACTTCGTTCAACCGCGCGGCCGTGGAAATTTCGTCCTTGAAGGCGACCACGTTGAGCCCGGTGGCGTTCCAGTTGACCTTGGAGTCGACCTTGCAGGCAGGGCACGAATAGGTGCCGATGACTTTGGCCGTGACGCCTTTGGGGCGCACATTGGTGTAATTGACCACGCCATTCTTGTCAGTGAACTTGTAAATGTTCTGCGCAACGACCAGGGACGGCAGCGCCGTCAGCACCAAAGAGACGAACAGGAGGCGGAAATTCATGGCGAACGCAGGGCATCTCTCGGGAAGGGTTTGACAGTCGACATCAACTCATGGCGCTAAGTTTCTGACAGATCGATGGGTTTTGGCTAGTGCCGTGCTCCGGGAATGTCGACGATTCCGGGGGCTGCCCATAGGCCGGGTCCGTCGCGTCCGTCGCATCCGTACTGCACCAGCTGGCCCTGCGGCCGACACGCGCGGCGCCCGGCGCTTTTCTGCCCTGGAAGGATCAGGCCTTCGTCTCCGCGTCTCGACAATCGATCCGTTAACATCGTTGCATGCCTTTTACCGGAGTTCTGTCATGTCTTTACGCGCGTTGATCCTGGGTTCCCTGTTGCTGTGCGCCTTCGACGCATCGGCGGCCTGCAGTGCGCTGCTCGATCGCAGCTTCCGTCCGCTCGCCGACAAGACGCCGGTGAACCTGTGCGAACGGTTCGAGGGCAAGGTGCTGCTGGTCGTCAATACCGCCAGCAAGTGCGGCTTCACGCCGCAGTACGAGGGCCTGGAGAAGTTGCACAGCGAATACGCGGACAAGGGCTTCGCGGTCGTCGGCTTTCCGTCCAATGACTTCATGGGGCAGGAACCCGGAACCGAGGAACAGATCCGCGAGTTCTGCACGCTCACCTACGGCGTCGAGTTTCCGATGTTCGAGAAAGTCAGCGTCAAGGGCGACGCCGCCGATCCGTTCTATCGCGAACTTGCGGCCAAAGGCGGCGGCGAGCCCGGCTGGAACTTCCACAAATACCTGATCGGCAAGAACGGCGAAGTGGTCAAAGGCTATGGCAGCCGGGTAAAACCGGACGCGCCGGAATTGCGCAGCGCAATCGAGGCGGCGCTGGCTGAGTAGCCACCGCCGTTCAGCTCAGAGCAGCGCGCGGGTATCGACCAGATCCCAATCGGGCCGGCCATTTGGATCGCGCATCCACAGATTCATGAACCAGCGCTCGTTCTTGGTCGGCCAGAATTTCGGGCTGACCTCAAGTTCGATGTGGCCGTTGACGCTGTGCGCCTGCCCGTGCCACTGCTCGTGAACCGGCGGACTGGTCGCAAGATCCAGTCTGAGCAGCCAGTCGATCATGGGTCGGTGACCGAAACGTGTACTGAGTTCCACGTTCACCGACAGGATCTGGCCGCTAAAGTCGACCGATGCATTGACCTGCAGGATCGACGGCATCGTGCGTGCCGATCGGGCGCTGGAGAACAGTTTCGTGGAATGGTCGCCTGCGAGCACTATGCGGGCCTTGGCACGGAGTGCGGCGATGAAACCCCATCCGGCAGGCAACATGCACCCATTTGTCGACAAACGTTGCAGCCGTCCCGTCAAACGGTGATCAAGGCTGCAGATGACGCGCCTGGCGGGTTGGTGTGCTGCCGGTGTTGCGCGCACGCGGTGGCGGCAGCACCACGTCGCTGGCTTCGAAAGCGAGTCGGCTGCGCCCTCCGGCGCCGCGATAGTCGTCGATCAGTGCCTGCGCAAATGGCCCTGGGCAGGTATCGACTTGCGACAGATACGCGTGCAGCAGATTGACCAGGCGCTCGTGGGCCAGTGCATGAGTCTGACCGGTGCGCTGGTAAAGCCAGTCGGCGAATGCCAGAAATTGGTCAAAGGGTCTGCCGCCGAGCAGCAGCGGCAAGGTCTGCTTGAACCGACCAGAATTGGCGACCAGATCCCAGTAACGGGCGAAGCGGCTGAGGCGCTGCATGGTTGCAAAGTCGATCCGATCGGTCGACAGGATCTGGTACGGTGGGTCGGGCGAAAAGCGCAGGTCGAAATCGTTTGTGTGCCTGGCTATGGGTGCGCCACGCAGACGTTTGAGGATGCCGAACTGGATCTCGTGCGGATTCAGCGCCACCAGTCGATCGAATCCAGCGGCGAAAGTGGCGACATCCTCGCCCGGCAGTCCAGCGATCAGGTCGACATGCAGGTGCGCGTTCGAATGCCCACGCAGCCAGCGCAGATTGGCTTCGGCGACCGCGTTCTTCTGCCGCCGGGAAATGCGCGACTGCACCAGCGGATCGAAGGTCTGGATGCCGATCTCGAACTGCAGTGTGCCCGGCGGGAACTTGACGATTGCCAGTTTCAGTCGTTCCGGCAAATGATCCGGTATCAACTCGAAATGGATGAAGGGCGGGTCGTCTGGACGCTCGGCAATCTTCGCCAGGAAATAGTCGAGAATTGCCAGCGACGCCTCAACCTTGAGATTGAACGTGCGGTCGACGAACTTGAACTGGCGGGCGCCGCGTTGGTACAGCGCTTCGAGCTGGTCGATGAAAGGCTGCAGCGGAAACGGCCATGCTGTCTGGTCGAGTGCCGAGAGGCAGAATTCGCACTTGAAAGGGCACCCGCGCGAGGCCTCGACATACAGGTGCCGCTTGTCCACATCCTCGGCGGTGTACTCTGCGTAGGGCAGCGGCAGCGCTGCCAATGGCGGCTGCACGCCGGTGATGACCTTTTCCGCCGGTGGCACGCCGGCCAGCAGTTGTCTGGCCAACAGCGCGAAACTGACATCGCCCCAACCGGTGATGACATGATCGGCCAATGCGCAGATGCGCTGATCGGCAACCTCGTAGCTGACTTCCGGGCCGCCGAGCACGATCTTGACCTGCGGCGCGAGCAGCTTGAGCTGGGCAACGATCCGCGTGGTTTCCTCAACATTCCAGATGTAGACGCCGAAGCCGATCAGGCATGGATCTGCGCTCAGCAGTTTCTCGACTATTTCCTCGGTCTTCTGGCCGATGACGAATTCGACGATGCTGCTGCGATGATGGAGTTCGCCGAGGTTCGCCCGCAGGTAGCGCAATCCGAGCGATGCGTGGGCGAAGCGCGCATTGAGCGTGGTCAGGATGATGTCGGTCATTGCGCGATTATGCGGGCAAGTTGGTGCGCACCATCGGTGATGTGCTTCCGAAGCGGCGCGCACCGAGAGTCATCTCGCAAAAAATGGGGCAGGGGCCGAAGCTTGCGACCAACCCCGGATCATGGCGTGAGCTGGGTCGGGTCGGATGCACGAAGTTGCGCCCCCGACGCGATGGGGCGGGAACCTGCCACAGAGACCTGATGGCCAATGAATTGATGAACAATCGGTTGCAATTCGTTAGACTTTCGATCCACAGCACATCTTTGCGGCGGCAGGAAGATCCGGTGACGCGTCAGCTTGGACAGCACTGTTGCGCCTGGTTTGCGGCGCTGCTCACGCTCGTTTTGCTCCTGGCGACAGCGCCACTGTGCGCGCAGGAGGCCCTGGCGGTCGACGATCCCGGGTCAGAACTGCCGCGCCACGCGTTGGAGATACGTGCGCTGTCCGAGCCCGCCAAAGTGCTCGAACTGATTCCCGAGGCACTCAGCGACGCCGCGGCGAAAGGCGACGCGCGGCAGCTCGCGCTGCTGCATCTGGCCAACGCCAATGCCTGCCGCATGATCGCCAACTGGCCTTGCCAGCGCGGTGCCGGCGTGCGCGCTCAGGAGCACGCGGAAGTTGCCGGCGAGCCCATTCTGGTGATGCGCGGTTTGATTGCGGAGGCGCGCGCGAGCATTTCGCTGCAGGACTATGCCCGCGCCGAGCGGGTTTTGGGGAATGTTGCAGCCCGCCTGCAGCGCGTACCGTCGCCCGAACTGGCTGCGGACATGGCACTGGCCTACTCATCGTTGAGTCACGTGCTCGGCAAGCACCAACTGGCGCTCGAGTACGCCAACCGTGGGCTGGCCGAACTGGCGCCCGGCAAGTCATTGCCGATGCGCGTGCGCCTGATGCGCAATCGGGCGCGGTCGTTATCGCTGCTCGGCGACATGCAGGCAGCCCGCGGCACGCTGGAAGAGGCCATGCGCGTGGCCGAAAGCGTGCGCGATCCCAAGCTGCGTGCGGAACTGCATCTCGAAGCGGCACGCATGGCACGCGCCGGTGGGGATCACGCAGCGGTTACCCGCAATACCGAACGCGTACTCGGCCTGGCTGTCGATCTGAACAACTCGCAACTGGCCGGCATGGCTCGCGAGGTGCTTGGTTTGAGCGCGATCGATGCCGGCGACCGCAACGCGGCCGAGCGCGAACTGCAGACGGCGAGCCAACTGTTCGCCTCGCTGGGCCTGGTTAGGGACGAACTCCGGATATCGCGCGAACTGATCCGCGTGCGTCTCAAGTTCGCTGCGGACGTGCCTGGCTGGAGCAGCCTGGTGGCCCGCATGCTCGAGCTGGAAGCCGAAGTCTCCAAGAGTGAACGCGCGATGGCGTCCGACGACTTCGATGCCAGACTGTTGTACGCCGAGCAGGAACTCGACCTGGTTCGCCTTGAGAGCGAAGCACTGCTGGCCCGAGAGCGCGAGCACGCCTTCACCCAACGCAACCAGTTGACCGCATTTCTCGTGCTGCTCAGCGTCGCCATGCTCATCGGAATGGCGGTGTTCTTCGTTTATCAGCGGCGAACAAATCGGCAGCTGCGTTTCGCCCTGGATGCGCGTTTGCGCGCGCTGACCCAGACCAGCCACGAACTGCGCAATCCGATCAGCGGCGTGCTGGGCTTGTCCGAACTGTTGCTGGCGTCGGCGATAACCCCGGCGCAACGCAGCATGATCGAGGCCATCCACAGCGCCGGCTCGACCATCGAGAAACTGGCCCAGGATCTGCTGGACCGCGGGCGCATCGAATCAGGTCGTCTCAGCTTGTCGATGCACCCGACCGGATTGCAACTGCTGGCCGAAAGCGTGCATCAGTTGCATCTGCCCCGGGCACGCGAGAAGGGCCTGGAGCTGGTGCTGAATGCCAGTCCTGATTTGCCGGAGCTGGTCATGGTGGACGCCGAGCGACTGCAGCAGGTACTCAGCAACCTGATCGGCAACAGTCTCAAATTCACCGATCGCGGGCAGATCGTCTTCAGCGTGACCACGCGGGCACGTTCGAACGATGGGCGGATCCGCGTCGGTTTCGAAGTTCGCGACACCGGTCCAGGCATCGAGAAGGACGAAATTGCGTCCCTGTTCGAGCCCTTCGCCAAAGGCAGGGCGGGACAACGCCACCGAGCGGGGGCGGGTCTTGGCCTGTCCATCTCCGCCGACCTGGTGCGTCTGATGGGAGGTGAAATCGAGGTCGACAGCAAACCTGGACAGGGTTGCAGCTTTCGCTTCGAGCTCAAGCTGGCGGTGCGTGCACCCGACAACTCGATGGTCGATGCCAACTCGGTTGCCCAGGGTGCCGGCCTCAAGGTACTGCTGATCGATGATGATGAAGATGTGACTCTGGCCCTCAGCAGTCAATTGGCCGTGTTGGGATGCACGGTCGAGCAGGCGTCATCGTCGCAGGCTGCGCGGGCGCTGGTGGCCGCGCGACATTTTGATCTGCTGCTGCTCGATGTCGAACTGCCCGATGGTCAGGGACCCGATCTGGCGCGGACGCTGCGTGCCGCCGAGCCGAACATGCAGGACTCGCGAGTGGTCATCGTGTCCGGCCACCAGGCACCGCCGACGCTGCCACCCGGCATTGACGAATGGTTGACCAAGCCGGTGTTGCTGGACCGTCTGAACTCGTTGCTGGCAAGGACACGCAGGGACAGCGTGCTCGAGCACGCAGCGTGAGGGCAGCCTGTGGGAGCGGGCTCTGCCCGCGATCTTCATGGTTACTTGCAAAAAGATCGCAGACAAAGCTTGCTCTTGCTGAACATCCAGTAACTCGTTGATTTTAATGCGCACTGAATCCCTCTCCCCGCACGCGGGGAGAGGGTGTCACCGCAGGTGACGGGTGAGGGGGCTCACCTGACGGAGCGATCGCTGCGTCAGCAA
>CALEZI010000150.1 GCA_937928755.1 uncultured Rhodanobacteraceae bacterium
ATCCGGGTCCTGCGGACCCACCTTCTCCCCGCTTGCGGGGAGAAGGAATCAAGACCCGCGGAGATTCCGCTTTTCCCGATTCCCGATTCCCGATTCCCGATTCCCGATTCCCGATTCCCGAGTAATGGCCATGACCGAAGCACTTGTCCAGATCAACAATGTCGTCAAGCACTACACGCGCGGCAAGCAGAAAGTCGAAGTGCTGCATGGCATCACGCTGACCATTCCCAAGGGCGATTTTGTCGCGTTGATGGGGCCGTCGGGTTCCGGCAAGACGACGCTGCTGAACCTGATCGGTGGCCTGGACCAGCCCACTGGCGGCGAGATCCTGATCGACGGCCAGCGCATCGACCGCATGAGCAGCGGCGAGCTGTCGCGCTGGCGCGCCCGGCATGTCGGCTTCGTGTTCCAGTTCTACAACCTGCTGCCGGTGCTGACCGCGGTGCGCAATGTCGAGCTGCCGCTGCTGCTGAGCAAGATGGGCAGCGCCGAACGTCTCAAGCGCGCGAACGTCGCGCTCGAAATCGTCGGTCTCAAGGACCGCGCCGGCCACAAGCCGAAGGAACTCTCCGGTGGTCAGGAACAGCGCGTCGCCATCGCCCGCGCGCTGGTGTCGGATCCCACGCTGCTGGTCTGCGACGAGCCGACCGGCGATCTGGACCGCAAGACCGCCGACGAGATCCTGACCTTGTTGCAGCGACTCAACCGCGAATACGGCAAGACCATCGTCATGGTCACCCACGATCCCAAGGCCGCCGAATACGCCAGCCGTGTGGTGCACCTGGACAAGGGCACGCTGCTCGCCGACGCGGTGGCTTGAGGAGATGGACATGGGAACCGTTGGGAGTTCATGTCGTGCGAGTCCGTACGCTGTTTCGCGCGACAAATGGACGAGGGCACGAAAGCACGAGGGCACGAGGGCACGTAGAAGCTCAAGCTTGCCTCGAATCTGCTGTTCCATGCCCTCGCGCCCTCGTGCCCTCGTGCCCTCGAGATCACCCAAAGGCAAATCAACGACCTGCGGCAACGTCGGCTACAGGAGGCACGCGTAATGGGCTACTTCCGATTCGTCTGGGCCAGCTTGTGGCGCAAGAAGACCCGTGCGCTGCTGACGCTGCTGTCGCTGATCTGCGCCTTCCTGCTGTTCGGGCTGCTGCAGGCGCTCAGCGTGTTCTTTACCGCCGGCGCTGATTTCGTCGGCGCCTCGCGCCTGATCGTGCAGAACCGTGTGTCCTTCACCACCTCGCTGCCGATGCGCTTGCTGCCGGAAATCGAGGCGATCCCGGGCGTCAAGGACGTCAGCCACGACCAGTGGTTTGGTGGCGTCTATGGCGAAAACCGGCAGATGTTCACCTTCGCCTCGGATCCGGCGCGGCTGCGTCGGGTGTATCCGGAGTGGGTGATGACCGATGCCGAATGGACCGCGTTCGAGCAGACCCGCACCGGCGCCATCGTCGGTCGCATGATTGCCGACGAACTCAAGATCAAGGTCGGCGACAAGCTGCCGCTGGCCTCGAACATCTTTCCGCAGAAGGCCGACGGATCGATGAAATGGACCTTCGACGTGGTCGGCATCTTCGACGGCAAGGACGAATCCTGGCAGGCGCAGACACAGTCGATCTACATCAACCACGCCTATTTCGACGAGGCCAACGCCTTCGGCTCGATGGCTGGCACCTATGCGGTTGAACTGGACGACGTGAACCAGGCCAATGAAGTGGCGCAGGCAATCGACGCACGCTTCCTGAACTCGCCGAACGAAACCAAGACGCAGAGCGAGAAGGACTTCAACAAGGGCTTTTTCGCGCAGATCGGCGACATCGGGCTGATCGTCAAGCTGATCCTGATCGCGGTGTTCTTCACCATCCTGATCCTGACCGGCAACACCATGGCGCAGGCAGTGCGCGAACGCATCCCGGAGCTGGCGGTGTTGAAGACGCTCGGTTTCCGCGATGGTCAGGTCACCGGACTGGTCCTGGCCGAATCCATGCTGCTGTGCATCACCGGTGGCCTGATCGGCATGGCGCTGGCGAGCATGATGATCGGCGGCATGGCCCAGGCGGTGCCGTTTTTTGCCGCGGTGCGCGCCAATTCGACGGTATGGATCCAGGCCTTGCTGGCGATGCTGGCGCTGGCGCTCGCGGTGGGCCTGCCACCGGCGCTGAAGGCTGGCCGCGTGCGCATCGTCGATGCGCTGGCGGGCAGGTGATGCTGCACCTGTGGGAGCGGGTTCATCCCGCGAGCTTTTGCTGTTGCGGGGAAGCAATCGCGGGATGAACCCGCTCCCACAGTAAAAGCCTGGCTACGACCGGCTTCTGACCGAGAAACCACCATGTTCAAACAAATCTTCGAAATCGTGTTGCTGAACCTGAAGACCATTCCCGAGCGCCTCGGTGCGTCGCTGGTGATCGTGGTTGGCATCGCCGGCGTGGTTGGCGTGTTCACGGCGCTGTTCGCGATGGCCGGTGGCATCGATTCGACGCTGCAGGCGACCGGCGAATCGCGCAACGCGCTGGTGTTGCGCGGCGGCTCGCAAGCCGAGCTCAACAGCACGATGAACCGCGAGACCTTCGATCTGGCCTCGCAGGCGCCGGGTGTACGCAAGGACGAAAACGGCGACCCGCTGGCCTCGGCCGAACTGATCGTGATCGCCGAATTGCCGAAAAAAGGCAGTACGCTGGGCGCCAACATCACCTTGCGCGGGATCACCAAGGCCGGCTTTCCGCTGCGACCGACGCTGAAGATCGTCGAAGGTCGCACGTTCACGCCGGGCCTGCAGGAACTGCTGGTCGGCAAGGGCGCGGCGCAGCAGTTCGAAGGGTTGGAAGTCGGCAACACGGTGCGCCTGCGTGGCGCCGACTGGACCGTGGTCGGCATCTTCGAGACCGGCGACGCCTTCGACAGCGAGATCTTCTGCGACACCGACACCGCGCAGACTGCGTGGAACCGCGCCAATACTTATTCCGTCACGCTGGTTGGCCTGGAAACACCCGAGTCTATCGGCGCCTTCCAGGCCGCGCTCAAGGCTGACCCGCGGCTCAACACCGAGGTGAAAAGCCAGCAGGCCTACTACGCCGAACAGACCAAGAGCACCAGCGGCGGGGTGCGCATCCTCGGCACCGCGGTGGCCGTGATCATGTGCCTCGGCGCGATTTTCGCGGCGCTGAACACGATGTATGCCTCGGTGTCGGCGCGCACGCGCGAGATCGCCACGCTGCGCGCGATCGGTTTTGGTCCATTGCCGGTGGTGACCTCGGTGCTGGTCGAAGCGATGCTGCTGGCGTTGATCGGTGGCCTGATCGGCGCCTTGATCGCCTACGTGTTCTTCAACGGCATGACCGTATCCACGCTCGGCGGCAGCTTCACCCAGCTGGTATTCAACTTCCAGGTCACACCGCGGCTGGTAGGGATCGGCATGGGCTTGGCACTGGCGATCGGTTTCATCGGCGGCCTGCTGCCCGCGCTGCGCGCTGCGCGGATGCCGGTCACGGTGGCGCTGCGAGAGGCGTGAACCGGGTGTTGGTTGCTGGTGTTGGGGTGGAGAGAGCAAGTGCGGACTCTCTCGCTCACCTGATGTAGGTCATGTTGCCCGCGAAGCGGGCTACGTGACCTGTCAAATCTGGCGCGCTTTTGTGGGAGCGGGTTTATCCCGCGAGCTTTGCCGCGTCAAAGCGAAAAGATCGCAGGGTAAACCCGCTCCCACAGGAAGATTCTGCTGTCACGTAGGCCCTGCGGGCCAACGTGACCTACCAAGGCACGCTTCTACCAACACCAACACCAACACCAACAACCAACACCGCTCTCAAAGCGGCACGAACTTCAACGACACCCCGTTCATGCAATAACGCAGCCCGGTCGGCTGCGGGCCGTCGGGAAACACGTGGCCCAGGTGGCCGCCGCAGCGGCGACAATGCACTTCGGTGCGGGTCATGAACCAGCCCTTGTCCTCGCGCTCGCCAACGGCATTCGGCAGCGGCTGGTAGAAACTCGGCCAACCCGTGCCCGAATCGTACTTGGTACTGGCGTCGAACAGCGGCAAATTGCAGCCCGCGCAGTGGAATACGCCGGCGCGCTTTTCGCGGTCGAGCGGACTGCTGCCGGCGCGCTCGGTGGCCTCCTCGCGCAACACCGCATAGGCCTGCGGCGACAGCCGTTTGCGCCATTCGTCGTCGGACAACTGGAACTCGAATACTTCGGCGTCGCTGGCTTGCGCGCCTTTGCCGAACAGGGCCATGGTGATTCCTCCTGCGCCAAGGCCCAGGGCCGACGCCAATAGGGTTCTGCGTTTCATCGATTCAGTTTCCGATCGGGGATCGTCGAGCGCATTGAAGCGCAATTCGCGTTACGCGAATGTAGACCGGAGCGGGGGTGCCGGGCTTACAGCGGTTTGCGTCCCTCTCCCCGCGAACGGAGAGAAGGAGCTTCAATCAGCCGCCGCCCATCGCCCCAAGCAGCGCGTCCTCCAGCTCGGACGCGGAGATCACCAGGCCTTCGTCGTCGTCGTCGTTGGTCGGAAAAACCAGCACCAGAGTGCCGTCCTCCTCCATGCCCGGCGTCCAGCGTGTCAACCAGGCTTCCAGCGCGATCGCCTGGGGTGTGCAGTCGGCCAGATCGCCCACCGCCCAGGCCGCGGCAAAGTCCGGGTGCGGCCATACCGGGAAGCAGTCGTCGCCTTCTGAATCGACCACCGCCCAACCGCTGGCGCTGCGCAGGCCCCAGACTTGCTGATGCAGGGTTGCCTTGGATATGAACTCTTCCAGCCGGATGGTCGCCGGCAGGCTGCAGATTCGTTCGAACTGGGCGCGATCCAGGGCATAGGTCATGGTGGCGTCGACTCGTTGCGGGATGGGTCGATGATGGGGCTTGCGGCAGGTTTTTGGTTGTTGGCAGCCAGAGCAGGAGTATCAGCGATCCCGGTCTGGCGAGCTTCGCTGCCAACAACCAGAAACCAGCAAGCAACAACTGAACCGTGAGCTAACCTTTTCCGCCCTGGCCCGTCCAAGCTGACATGTTTGCCTGGCTACGATCGCGTCCACACCTGGTGCTGGACGATTTCCATGCGGTGCTGGCGGAGCGATCGCCGCGCTGGTACTCGGCGTGCCTGCGCATCACCCGCGACGCGGCGCTGGCCGAGGATGCAGTGCAGGACGCGCTGCTCAAGGCCTGGGACAAACGCGCGCACTTTCGTGGCGAGGCCGAGCTCGACACCTGGATCCATCGTATCGCGGTGAATGCCGCGATCGACCTGGTGCGCCGGCTGCGCCCACAGCTGCTGGCGGAGCAGGACAACGACGATCAGGTCTGCGCCAGTACGCCCGACTCGGAGCATCAGGCATCAGCCTTTGCCGCGGGACTCGATGGCGCACTCAAGGCGTTGAGCGAACTGGAACGCTGCTGTTTTGTGCTCAAACATGTCGAGCAATGGAAACTCATTGAAATTGCAGAAGAAATGAAGATCAGTCAGGACAGCGTCAAACAGGCGCTGTTTCGTGCGCTGCGCAAGTTGCGTGGCTCTCTGGACGTGTGGCGGAGCGAAACATGAACGGCACGAAGTTCCAACCCCCGATCAGCGATGACGAACTGCTGCTGTATCACTACGACGATGGCCTCGAAGCCGCGTATCGCGAGGAGATCACGCGGCGCTTGCGCAGCGAACTCGGTCTGGCACGGCGTTACCAGCAACTGCGCGCAGAACTGTCGGCGCTGCCGGCGCCGGACATCCGCATCCCTGGCGCCGCCGCCCAGGCACGCTGGCACCTGCGGCTGGATCAGCGCGCAGCCGTGGCCGCCGCGCCGTCCCGATCCGGCAACTGGCGGCTGGCGTTTGCCGGCGCCACGCTGGTGCTGCTCGGCGTGGCCATCGGTACACGTGTCTCCGAGCAGACCAGCATTGCCGCGCCGGTCAGCGACCAGATTGCGCTGCTCGACGAACCGGCCCTCGCCAATCCGGCACTGGCACGCGGCGTGCAGAGTCATCTGGGTGATACGCGCCTGCTGCTCGCCGATCTGCCGGCCGACGATCCGCAGCGTCGGCGCGAACTGGTCGATCAGGTAGTCGAGCAGAACCGCATGTATGCGCGCGCCGCGCTGGCGCAGGGCGACGACCGCCTGGCGCGCGCGTTGCGTGCGTTCGAACCGGTACTTCTGGCGTTGGCGGACCCGGCAGCGAATGCCGGCGAGCAGGGCGCGCGTGCCCAGATCGATTTCGAACTCGGAATCTTGCAAACCAGATTGTCCCGATCTCCGTCCAAGATCGTGCAAACCCTGTGATGGAGATTGAAATGACTCAGAACTACAGAATGTTGCTGCTGCCCCTCATGCTTGCGGCCGCAGTGTCGGCGGCGGCGCAATCGTCGCCCGATGCGCAGCGTACTCGTGAGGCAGCGATGGCCGCTGAACGCGCAAGCGCCGAGTCCCGACGCGCCGAGGTGCTGGGCAAGGCAGCGGAGCGCGACGCCAACCGTGCCGCCCGCAATGCCGAGCGCGCGGCGCGCGACGCCGCCCGTGCCGCGCGCACGCTGCAACCGGCGCCAACCGAGCAGGAACAACTGGCGATCGCGGCGCTGGAGGGTCTGATGGCGGCTCCGCCCGAGCGCGCGTTGCCCTTGCTCAAACGGGTGCTCGAAGGGCAGCAGACCGATCTGGTCAAGATGCGCGCCTTGTTCGTGCTGAGTCAGGTCGACGGCGACGAGGCGCAACAGATCCTGCTCGGACGCGCTCGCGCAGGCAGCGGCGATCTGCGCCTGGAAGCCATCCGGGTGCTCGGCATCGGCGGCAACGAGGCCTCGCTGGCGGCGTTGAAGGACATTTACACATCGGGTGATCGCGCGGTTCGCGAAGCGGTGCTGCACGCCTACCTGATCTCCGGCCGCAGCGCAGATCTGGCCGCTCTGGCGCGCCTGGCCGACAACCAGGAAGACGCTCAGCAGGCAATCCAGACCCTCGGCGCGATGGGCGCATTGGCCGAACTGCGCCAGCTCGGCGACCTCGGCAAGCATGGCGGCGCGCTGGTGCATGCCTACGCCATCGCCGGCGACCTCGACAGTCTGCGCAAGCTGGCGCAGACCGCCGACGACACCCAGGTGCGCATCGACGCGGTACGCAGCATCGGCATCGTCGGTTCGCCGGAATCGGCCCAGGCGCTGCACCAGATCTACAAGGACAGCAAGGACGCCGAGGTTCGCGACGCGGCGCTGCAGGGTCTGATGATCCAGGGCGACGAGGCGGTATTGCTGCAGATCTATCGCAGCAGCAGCGACGCACAGGAGAAGCAGGCGGTGCTGCGCCACCTGACCATCATCGGCGGCGATGCCGCGCTCGAAGCGATCGACGCCGCACTGCAGGGGAAATCACCATGAGCGCGGGCGAGCACGAGCGGGGCAGTGCGATCAGGAGCGGTCGCGCCACGCGCGAGCCGATGCACGGCATCGGCAGCAGCGAACGCCCGCTGGCTGAGTCGGCGGGCCGGATCGGGGCACGCAAAACAGCGAAGCCAGGCAGCAACCGGCTGCAGTTCGGCTGGTTGCGGATCGCGTTGTTGCTGGTTTGCGCCGGTGCCAGTGCCAGCGATCTGGTGTTGCCGAAGGACGGTTGGGTGAGCTGGCGCGTGGCTGCGGTCGAGGGCGCGTCGGACTGGTGCTGCTTCAGTGGCGACCATCCGGGTGGGCGCGCGCCGATCTGCGATCTGGACTCGCGCGACAGCAACTACGGCGGCCGTGATGCATCGCCTTCGATCACCCACATGCAGCTCTACGCGCGGATGCGGGATGGTAAGGTCGAGCGCGTACGCGCCTACGGTCCGGATTGCCCGGTCAAGGCGCGGGGCACGATCAAGGATCTCGGCGATGTGGATGCCGATGCCAGCGCACGTTGGCTGACCGGCCAGCTGGCCGGGCGCAAGGAGCGCTTCAGCGATGCGCTGGCGGCACTGGCGATACACGCGGGAAGCACCGCCGAGAATGAACTGGCGCGCATGGCGAGTACGCCGGGCGAAGGCGAACGCCGCATGGATGCGCTGTTCTGGTTGGGTCATGCGCGTGGTGATGCGGGTGTGCGCCGGATCGAGCCGTTGCTGACGGCAGACCCGGATCCGAAAGTCCGCCAGCATGCCGCCTTCGCGATTTCCCAGAGCAACTCGGCGCGTCGCGGCGACCTGGTGCTGCGCCAGGCGCAGACCGATGCCAGCGAGGAAGTGCGCAGCCAGGCCTGGTTCTGGCTCGTGCAAAGCGGCGACCCGCGCAGCGAAGCCGAATTGCGCGCCGCCTTGCGCAGCGAGACGTCGCAACAGGTGCGCCATCAGGCGATCTTTGCGCTGTCGCAGTTGCCCGATGATCGCGGCGTGGCGGCGCTGATCGACGTGATCGAGGATCGCCAGCTGCAGATCGAGGAGCGCAAACAGGCGCTGTTCTGGCTCGGCCACAGCGAGACCGAGCAGGCGATCGCCTATCTGGATCGGGTGCTGCGGTAAACGCTGTTCCCGTGCGAGCGGGCGAGGGATCGCTGCACAGGGCTCACCTTGAGCCGGTGGTTTTGCCACACCTGTGGGAGCGGGCTGTGCCCGCCCGCTCCACGCTGAAGCGGCGACTGCCGTGCCCTTGGCGCGCTATTCACAACTCGGTGTGCAATCCGCATTCGCGCCTGACGCCGCCGAAGCGGGTTTCTTCCTCGCGCATGCCGAATCCGAGCGGCACCGTCGAATGGGTGTCGCCGATCGACACGTAGCCGCGCGCCCACAGCGGGTGGTAGGGCAGGCGGTGACGGCTCAGGTAGGCGTAGACGTCGCGATCGCTCCAGTCGGCGATCGGGTGGACCTTGGCGCGACCCCTGCGCCAGTCCAGGAACGGCGTTTCGCTGCGCGAGCTGGCCTGGCTGCGGCGCAGTCCGGCGAACCAGGTACCGACGCGCAACTCGTTCAGTGCGCGCTGCATCGGTTCCACCTTGTTGATCTGGTTGTAGCGCTCGATCCCTTCGGCGCCCTGCTCCCACAGCTTGCCGAAGCGCGCCTCCTGCCAGCCGCTGCTGGTCGCGGCGCGGTAGATCTGCAGGTTGAGCTTGAGGCGTTCGCTCAGTGCGTCGACGAACTGATAGGTCTCGGGAAACAGGTAGCCGGTGTCGATCAGGATCACCGGGATGCCCGGCGCGCGTTGATTCACCAGATGCAGCATGACGGCCGCCTGGGCGCCGAAAGAAGAACTCAGTGCGTGTGCTCCCGGCAGGCAGCGCAGCGCAAGATCCACTCGCGCACCCGCATCGAGCTTGACGAAATCAGCGTCGTCGACGCAGGACAGGGCATGCAACGCGCTCATGCAGTCACCTCGGCCAACAGTACGCGATCGGCATAGTCGCCGAACGCTTCGGCAACGCCTCGTTCAATTCGCCAGCGCCCGAGGCTCTTGTCGAGCACCGCAAGGATCTCGGTTTCGTCGATGTTCTCGCGGTACAGGCGGTTCAGGCGCACGCCGAAGGCATCGCCGCCGAGGTGCAGGTTGTAGCGCCCGGGTGCCTTGCCCACCAGCGCGACCTCGGCGAGGAACGGCCGCGAGCAGCCGTTCGGGCAGCCGGAGATGCGCAAGGACAGAACTTCTTCGGGCACGCCGTGGCGCGCAAGCAGGCGCTGCACCTCGGCGCTGAAATGCGGCAGGTAGCGCTCGGCTTCGGCCATCGCCAGCGGGCAGGTCGGCAGCGCGACGCAAGCCAGCGCGTTGAGTTCGACCGGGCTGCGTTGCAGCAGCGCGGCGAGACCGGTCTCGATGAAGATGCGCTCGATGTCCGATCGCGCGTCGGGCGCGATGCCGGCGACCACGAGGTTCTGGTTGGCGGTGATGCGGAAGTCGCCCTGATGAATCTCGGCGAGCTGGCGCAGCGCGCTGAGCAGTGACGCGTCACCGCGATCGGCGATGCGCCCCGCCACCAGCCGCAAGGTCAGATGCCAGTTGCCGTCGACCCCGCGCGTCCAGCCGAAGCGATCGCCGCGCGAGGTGAAGCGCACCGGCTTTTCCGGCGCGAACCTGACCCCGCTGCGCTGCTCGACCTCGCCGCGGAACCAGCCCAGCCCCAGTCGATCAATCGTGTACTTGAGGCGGCTCAGGCGCCGATCCTCGCGACTGCCGTGGTCGCGCTGGGTGGTCAAAACCGCCTTGGCGACATCGATCTCGAGCCCGCGCGGCACGTAACCGAGCACACTGGCGGCGCGCGCATAGGTGCGCGCGTCGCCGTGCGTGGTGCCGAGGCCGCCACCGACCAGCACGTTGTAACCAATGACCTGGCCGTTGTCGACGATGGCGACAAAGCCGAGATCGTGCGCGTAGATGTCGACATCGTTCTGCGGCGGCAAAACGAATGCAGTCTTGAACTTGCGCGGCAGGTAGGTCGGCCCGTACAGCGGCTCCACCTCGGGCGTGCCGGCGATCGGCTGCTCGTCGAGCCAGATCTCGTGGTAGGCGCGCGTCGCCGGCAGCAGGGATTCGGACAGCGCGACGGCATCGGCATACACGATCTGATGCGCGTCGCTGTCGACCGGGTTGGCCGACACCAGCACGTTGCGGTTGACGTCGCCGCACGCGGCGATGGTGTCGATCAGCGTCTGGTTGATTGCCTGCAGCGTCGCTTTCAGTTCGCGCTTGATCACGCCATGCAACTGGATCGCCTGGCGTGTGGTCAGGCGCAGGCTGCCGCCGCCGTAACGCCGCGCGATCGCGTCGAAGGCCAGCCACTGCGCCGGCGTCACCACGCCACCCGGTGTGCGCGTGCGGATCATGAACGAGTGCGCCGGTTCCAGCTTGGCCTCGGCGCGCTCCTCGCGCAGATCGCGATCGTCCTGCTGATAACTGCCGTGAAACTTGAGCAGCGTCTGGTCCGGTTCGCGCAGACCGCCGGTGTAGGCATCGGCCAGACTCTCGACCAGCGTGCCGCGCAGGCCACGGCTGTCGGCCTTGATGATTTCGACCGGGGAGAGGGTGGCGGTCATGACGACGGAGCTGTTTTTTTGTCCGCAAAGGACGCAAAGGACGCAAAGAACGCAAAGGAGAGGCGTTCATTGCGGGAAGGCAGCCCATGTGACGGAACCATCATTGGCTTTCGCTCTCTTTGCGTCCTTTGCGTTCTTTGCGGACCAATGCCCTTTCTTTGCATACCCACCTCAATACACATCGCGCTGGAAGCGGCCGGCACTGGTGAGCGCGTCGAGTTCGTCGCTGGCGGACTCCAGGTCGATGCCGCGCACGCGGGCGATGGCGTCGATCAGTGTGACTTCGACATCGCGCGCCATGCGTTTGGCGTCGCCGCACAGGTACAGGTACGCGCCGTTGTCGATCCACGACACGAGTTCGGTCGCGCGTTCGGCAATGACGTGCTGCACGTAGCGGCGCTCGGCGCCGTCGCGCGAAAACGCGACATCCAGGCGATGCAGCTGGCCGCGCTTGAGCGCCGCCAGCCATTCGGTCTGGTAGAGGAATTCGCTGCGCAGATGGCGATGACCGAAAAACAGCCAGTTGCGACCGCTGGCGCCATCGGCAATCCGCTGCTGCAGGAAGGCGCGGAACGGCGCCACGCCGGTGCCCGGGCCGATCATGATCAGGTCGCGACTGCCGTCGCGCGGCAGGCGGAAGCGCGCATTGACCTCGACGCGTACCTGGATGCTGGTGCCCTCGGCCAGCGCCGCCAGGTGTCCGGAGGCAAGACCGACACGCGCGATGCCGGTGGCGTTGCTGCGCTTGAGCGCTACGGTCAGGTGCACTTCGTCGCCGACCTCGGCCTGCGAAGACGCGATCGAATAAGCGCGCGGCTTCAGCGGCGCCAGCGCGGCGACCCAGCGCTGCGCGTCCCAGGCCATGCGACCGGCGGCGAGCAGGTCGACCACCTGGTGGGTATCGAGCAGACCGTTGCCAGCCGAGTGCAAGGGATGGTCCGGATGGGCGGCGAATACCGCGCTGAGCAACGAGGCACTCAGTCGCGTCAGCTCGCGTTCGCTGCGCAGCCATTCGCGCAAAGGACGTCGCTGACCCGCGTGTTCGACCGTGCCGTCGCCATCGAGGCCGGTTCGATCGAGAAACTCGGACACCAGCGCCGGCGGATTGTCGACCTGCACTTCCAGCGAATCGCCCGGTTCGTAATGCAGCCCGCCGCCGGCCAGCGACAGCTCCACGTGGCGCACATCGACTTCACTGTCACGCGCGGTCAGGCGCTGGTTGGCATAGACCTCCGCCGCCTGCCAGTGCGTCGCCGCCGCGACTGCGACGGGGGCAGGTCGCAATACGGTGACGGTCGCCGCTGGCGTCCGGCCGATGGCTTCGACAGCAGCGCTCAGTGTCGACTGCCGCCACGGCGCCGCGGCGGCTTCGATATCGAGATCGGCATCGGCACGTTCCGCCAGTCGGGTGCCGCCGAGCTCGGCCAGACGCAAATCGAGCTTGCGCCCGATCTCGCAGAATCTGGCGTAACTGGAATCGCCCAGCGCCAGCACGGTGTAGCGCAGATTGCCGAGTTTGGGTGCGCGCGCGCCAGCCAGTTGCTTCAGGAAGATGCGCGCGTCGTCGGGCGGATCGCCGTCGCCCTGCGTGCTGATGGCGATCGCCAGATAACGTTCGCGCCCCAGTTCGGCGAGGCTGTACTCGGCGATATTGACCAACCTGACGGCGAGACCCTGGGACTCGGCCTGGCGCGCCAAGGCAGTCGCGGCGGCTTTGGAGTTGCCGGTCTGGCTGGCGTAGAGCACGGTCAGCCTGGGCTGAGTGCTGGCGCCGGGCCTGGGGGCGACTTGAGGCGCTCGCAGCGCCGCCTGGCCCGCGATGTAGCCGGAAATCCACCACAAGGCGGCGTCGCTGGCGCCGGCGCTGAGCTGCTGCAACGTGTCGAGCTGCTCCGCCGACAATGGCGAGGCATTCAGTGCAAGAACATCGGCGGCGCTGGTCACGGCAGTGTAGACGTCTATACGATCGTGGGATGGAACTGTAGACGGCGTGCTGCAGCGCGGGAAATGACGTCAGGGCATATCGATAGGCGGGTGGAGCGTGAGAGCCCCTCTGGTAGGTCACGTTGGTCCAAAGGGCCTGCGTGAGGCATTCAATCGTCACGTAGCCCACTGCGTGGCCAACGTGACCTGACTTCGACTCCTGGAATTCACCTCACTTCCTGCAACAACTGCGTCCCGCTCAAACGGTCGTGTGCGCTCTGACCTTCCTTGTCGATCAGGCACCACAGCAAGCCCAGGCCACCCAGGCCGATCGACGGCAGCGCCAGCACCGCGCGCAGGGAGGCACGCCCCAGGCTCGGGTAGTTGCCGGCCAGATCACGCACTTCGAGTTTCCACGCGCGCGCGGCGACGGTCTTGCCAAGCCGCCACCAGGACACGGCGAAATAGGCCCAGACGACAGTCAGCAGATAGAGTTGGTACCACCATGTGTTCGGCGGCACCGCGTGCACGCCGTTCAGCGCCAGCACCACAAAGCCGGCGATCATCAACAGGCCGGTGACGATCAACGTGTCGTACACGATCGCCAGCAGCCGCTTCCACCACTTTGCCGCTTCCAGGGTCCGCATTGCCAACCATCAAGTCCAGCACCGACGCCAACGATAGCGCGACTGTGCCGAACAGCGCCGACAGTGCGCTGATCGCACGCTTTCTCGACCACGCCTGGGCCGAGCGTGGACTCGCCAAGGCCTCGCTGTCGAGTTACGGCGCCGACCTGCGCGGGCTGGCCGGCTGGCTCGCGGCGCGCGGCGGTTCGCTCGCGTCGGTCGATCGCGGCGCACTGTTCGATTATCTGGCCGCCCGCCACGGCCACGGCATGAAGCCGCGGTCCGGCGCACGGCTGGTGTCGACGTTGAAGCAGTTCTGCCTGTGGACGGTCGATCAGGGTCTGCGCAGCGACGATCCTGCGGCGGACCTGTCGCCACCGAAGCTGCCGCGCTCACTGCCCAAGGCGATGACCGAGACCGAAGTCGAGGCGTTGCTGCAGGCACCCGACCTCGATACACCCATGGGTCTGCGCGACAAGGCGATGCTGGAATTGCTCTACGCCACCGGGCTGCGTGTCAGCGAGCTGGTCGGCCTGCGTGGCGAGCAGATCAGCCTTGCTCAGGGCGTGCTGCGCGTGCGCGGCAAGGGCAGCAAGGAGCGGCTGGTGCCGCTCGGCGACGAGGCGCAGCACTGGATCGTGCGCTATCTGAAGGACGCGCGGCCGCTGCTGCATGCGCGACCCGAGCCGGCGTTGTTCATCACCCAGCGCGGCGCCGCGATGACCCGGCAAGGCTTCTGGCTGCTGATCAAGCGCTATGCCCTGATCGCCGGCGTGCGCAGCACGCTGTCGCCGCACACCTTGCGCCACAGCTTTGCGACGCATTTGTTGAATCACGGCGCCGACCTGCGCGTGGTGCAGCTGTTGCTCGGCCACAGCGATCTGTCGACCACACAAATCTATACCCACATAGCCCGCGAGGGGCTGAAGGCGATGCACAAGAAGCATCATCCGCGCGGTTGAGTGCGTGTCGCATCGAAGCCAGCGAAGGCGCGACAGGCCCCCCGCGATGCGTGCTCCTGTGGGTCCAGACTTGTCTGGACGCTTGTCGCATCGAAGCCAGCGAAAGCGTCCGGTCAAGTCCGGACCCACAAGGGCGAAAGGCGAGCGCACGCGGCATTTCCCGTGCCCTGCCACGCTCCTGCTTCTCGCTTTCGGCCTCACCCCCCGCTGGCCGCCTCCATTCCCAGTGCCGCAATCACCGGCACCATGCGCCCGGTGGCGTCGGCCTGGGAGCTGGACGCGTTACCCTGGGTGGCACGTTTGGCCACACCTTGCGCGATCGCCGCGAGGCGGAAGAAATTGAAGGCGAGGATGAATGGCCAGTCGGCGAAGCGTTCGCGACCGCTGAGCTCGGCGTAGCGGGCAACGATCGCGGCTTCGCCGGGAATCCCTGCGGCAGCGCGGTCGATACCCTGCAAGCCCGGGATCACCGGGTTGCGCGGCAGTCGCAGCGCCATGCAGAAGTAACCGAGGTCCGACAGCGGATGGCCGAGCGTGGACAGTTCCCAGTCGACCACAGCGCGGATCTGTGGACGGTCTGCAGCGAAAATCAGGTTGTCGATGCGCCAATCCCCGTGCACCAGGGAAACCGCGCCGTCGTCGGCCGGCACGTGCGCTTCGAGCCAGGCGATCAGCGTCTCCATCGCATCGATGCGGCCCAATTCGCTGGCGCGGTATTGCTCGCCCCAGCGTTTGAGCTGGCGCGCGAAGTAGTTGCCGGGCTTGCCGTAATCGGCCAGGCCCGCAGCATTGACGTCGACCGCGTGCAGGGCCGCCAGCACGCGCAGGATTTCATCGTAGTAGGCGCTGCGCTGCGAGGTTTCCAGCTCCGGCAGCGAAGGGTCCCAATAGATGCGGCCCGGCACGTGACTCATCAGGTAGAACATCGAGCCGATCAGCGCATCGTCGCGGCACAGGTGCAGCGGTCTGGCGACCGCTACCGGGGTCGATGCCAACGCGCTGAGCACGCGGAATTCGCGGTCGACGGCGTGCGCCGAGGCCAGCAATTGACCCGGCGGCTTGCGCCTGAGCACGTACGCGCCCGAGGCCGCCTCGATCAGGTAGGTCGGATTGGACTGGCCGCCCTTGAACTTGGTTGCAGTGAGCGGGCCGCTGAAACCGGCGACGTGCTCGGTGAGGTAAGCGGCCAGGGTAGCTTCGGGCAGGGCAAACGGGTCTGTCATCGGGCACGGCGGTTGAGCGGGGCGTTTCCAGCATAGCGCGGGTTGAATCCGCTCCACGGGTCAGGCAAGCGCCTTGCTGGCGCACGCGCCCGTGGCGTGCACTCTCATTGTGCACCGCAGCATGAGCGATTTCGGGAACTCCATCGGGAAATCAACGAGTTGCACGACTTGAGTTCGCTGGCACGCCGCTTGCGATGCCAGTCCCGGGCCTGGGGGCCAAGCTGTTGGGGGAAGACCCCGCGCGTTGTGCCGGGGCCAACGCGCGGGGGCTTCATTCAAATCCGAGCTGGCGCCACGCCTCGAACACCACCACCGCAACCGCATTCGACAGATTCAGGCTGCGCGAGTCCGCTCGCATCGGCAGTCGCAGCAGCCGATCCGGTGCGAAGCTCGCGCGTATCTCTTCCGGCAGGCCGCGCGTCTCACAGCCGAACAGCAAAGCGTCGCCACGCTGAAACCGGGTCGCGTAGGGCGTCGTCTGGCCACGTGTGGTCAGCGCAAAACAGCGCGGCTGCCCGAGTGCCGACAGGCAACCGGCAAGATCCGGCCAGGTTCGCAGCCTCGCGTACTCGTGGTAGTCGAGCCCGGCTCGACGCAAGCGCGCGTCGTCGAGTTCGAATCCGAGCGGCTCGATCAGGTGCAGCGATGCGCCGGTGTTCGCCGCAAGGCGGATCACGTTACCCGTGTTGGGCGGAATCTCTGGCTGGTAGAGGATGATATGCAGCATGCGCCTGGAGATCAGCGCATCAATTCGTACGGACCACCCTTTTCCAGCGCGCGCTGGTAGGCAGGGCGCGCGTGGATCTTCTTCAGGAACTCCGCCAGATGCGGGTACTTGTCGATGTCGGCGCGACCCGATGCGGCTTCGATCGGGAAACTCATCTGAATATCGGCTGCGCTGAACTTCTTGCCGGCAAACCAAGGCCGCGAGCCGAGTTCTGCATTCATGTAGTCCAGATGCAGTTTCACTTGCGGTCCGACGTAACCGGCCATTGCCTTGTCGGCAATCGCCCTGGCGATCGGGCGGACGAAAAACGGCATCGGCGCTGTCTTGATCTTGGAAAAAATCAGGCTCATCAGCAGCGGCGGCATCGCCGAACCCTCGGCATAGTGCAGCCAGTAGCTGTAGCGCAGGCGCTCCGGCGTGCCGGGTTCCGGCGCCAGACCGAGCTCCTTGCCGTACTTGTCCGCCAGGAACTCGATGATCGCGCCCGATTCGGCCAGCGTGTTGCGGCCATCGACGATCACCGGCGACTTGCCGAGCGGGTGGATCTTCTTCAGCGAAGCTGGCGCCAACATGGTCTTCGGATCGCGCTGGTGGTGCTCGATCCGGTACTCGACGCCGAGTTCCTCAAGCAGCCAGAGGATGCGCTGAGAACGCGAGTTGTTGAGGTGGTGGACGGTGATCACGCGGGTGGGCCTGGCAGTCGTTGGTCGCCACAGCATGCCAGCAAAGTCTGGATAGCCAGAACCAGGAACGCTCAGTAACCATCGGCGATGGCGAAGTGGTCGATCAGCTGCAGCGCGATGTGTGATCTCGGCGACCGAGCAGCAACGGCGTCGTTCGCGGAACTTTCCCGGATGATTCCAAGTCGCAGTTGTTTGCACCTGCCATTGAGCCAGAGGAACCCATGCGCCACGCCGCCATTCTCGTCATCGCTGCAATTGCCGGCATCAACGCCGAAGTCGTCGCCGCCGTGCCCTCCGGCATCAGCGGCACCTGGTACAACGCCGCGCAGAATGGTCACGGCGTTTCGATCGAAATCCTCGACGACAACCGTGCGATCGCTTTCTGGTATGTCTACGATGCCAACGGCCATCCGGTGCATCTGTACATCGATGGCCGCATCGAGGGCAGATCCATCCGAGGCACGGCCTACCGGCCCAGCGGTATGCGCTTTGGCCAGTTCGACCCGACCACCCTGAACGTCGACATCTGGGGGCAGGTCGATCTCGATGTGCTCTCGTGCAACAACCTGCGCATGCGCTATCGCGGCAATGGACCGGCTGGCAGCGGTTACGGCGACGGCGAGATCGCGCTCGCACGACTGTCGCAGTTGAAGGACCTGCCGTGCAACCCGGCCCCCTTGGTGACGGGTCGCTATGTCGGTCAGTTCGCGCCGGCGCCGATCGGTGCCGATCCGACTCTGCTGGCGGCAGTCGACGAGGACGGTCGGCTGTGGGCGACGTCGACCTATCTGCTCGGGCCGCGTTATGTCAGCTCCAACCCGGCGCCCCCGGTTCTGGTTGGCATGCCGATCGACGACTTTGCCCAAGTCGATGTGTCGGCGCTGGGCAATACCGGCCTCGATGACGAAGGCGCCCCCGGATTCCCGTACCTGCGATCAAGCCAGCTTCTGGCGAGCGTGGATGTCACCGGCGCACCGCGCATCGCCGCCAGCGATGCGCAAGGCGCCTGGCTGCGCTCCTTCGAACTGGTGCGCGATGCCGCCGCCAGTACGCGCATGCTGCAACCGGTGCCGCTGGCCGCAATCGCCGAACGCGAGTATCGCTTCACCACGCTGGACCAGTTCGTCAACACCACCTATGTCGTGAACATCGATGCGGCAGGCGCCACCTGCCTGTCGACGCCGGGCGATTCCAGCTGTTCCTGGTATGGCACGCTCAGTCTGCGCGAACCGCACAGCGCGTTTTTCGACTTCGAATTGCGCCCGTCGGCGCTGCTTGGCCAGGCGTTTTCCGGACGACCAGCGCTGATCGGACGCGGCTGGGTCGAGCGCGACGGCGACAACCGGATTGCCGCGCTGGTATTTGTCGGCCGCGACAGCCGCAATGGGCTGGGATTCATCGCTCAGGTACAGCAGCCTCAACCGTGAGGTCGGCCCTGATCTCACCGGCGGCGCAGACGCGTCGCGCTGACGCCGCCGTCGGGCTGTATCCGGCCGCGCAGCTCGACGTAGTTGCCCGCCCGGGGTTGTTTGTCGATGCGCGCGTCGCCATCGATGGAGAAGGCCCAGCCATCCAGTGAGCCGGGGCCGTCGAGGGTGCCATGCAGGCGTACCCGCGCACCGACCGGCATTGCGACCGCGCGGCCTTTGCTGTCGCGCGCGCCGCTCTCGATCCAGCGCTCGATCAAGTCGATTTGATCGTCGCTGAGGTAAGGCGGTCCATCCAGCGGCATGCGTGGGTGTGCCTGGCCGCGGATCCGACGCAGCAGTTCGCTCGCCTCGGGCTGACCGGGAACCACCCGCGCACGATCGACAAAGCTCAATGTCTGCGCATGCGAGGTAAGGATGAAGCCTTCCGGCGGCGCGCCCATCAATCCGCCAAGCGCGTGGCACTTGGCGCAGCGGGTGGCGAAGATCGGCGCCACGTCGAGGTAACTCGGTGGCGCCTCCAGTGGCGGTACTGCAGCGACGGCCGGCGTGAATGCCGGTGTTGCCGCCACCGACGCCTCTCCTGGCTGCAGCCCGCCCGACACCCAGGCCTCGAACAGCGCGATCTGAGCATCATCCAGATACGGTGGCCCGGTCATCGGCATGCGCGGCTGCCTGTCGCCCTTGAGGCGAAGGATCAGTTCGCTCCCGGTCACATCGCCGGCCTTGACCACCGGCCCCCGGCTGCTGCCGGCGAGCAGGCCATCGAGACTGTCGAGGCGCAGGGCAAGCGGCGCGGCCGCGCCGGCATGGCACAGCACACAGCGTTCGCGCAGGATCGGTTCGATCTGCGCGTAGTCAGCTGCACCAGCCAGGAACGGCGACATCAGGAAGAAACTGGCCAGCAGTACTCGGAACCGCATGTCCTTCTCCAGGTCCAATGGGAGCCGGAACGCGATGACGCGTCCCGGCGGGTGCGATCAGTCGTCTTCGCGATCGGACACAATGGCGCCACTCACCGGGTGCACGCGCAACTCGCGTTGCAGGCCATCGGCGCCGCGTACTTCGGCGTTCCAGTAGCCGTCGTCGCGTTCGAGATCGCGCACGTCGGCATAACCGGCGCGCGCCAGTTGCGCGCGGATCTGCTCGGCGCTCAGCCCGACCTGTCCAGGCGGCAGTGGCGACAGGATCTCGCCGCTGGCGGCATCGACGTGCACTTCGATGCGACGGCCGTTGGGGTCGATGGCATCGATCTCGTAGACCCCATCGTCGAGTTCGATCTCACCGCTCGGCGTGTAGCCGGCGGCGCTGACGCGCGCCGTCGCCTGATCGGCGGGCATCGTTGCAGCGGTGATGGCGGTGGCACTGGCACCGATGGCGCCAGCGAGCAGAAGCGTGGCCAGGGCCAGTTTCGTTGTGGTCTTCATGGTCGGGTTCCTGTAGTCGGTCCGGGAATGGACGAGGCACAGATTGACCAGGGTGCCTTGAACTGGTTTTGACGTCGGATTTCATGACTTGTTTAAGCGTCACCGGCAATATGGCGGCATGCGAACCCTGACTGCGCTGCTTTTCTGCGTGTTGCTGCCGATCGGCAGCGCGCGCGCCGATGACGACGACGACCACGAGCGCGCCCGCGAGGCGGTGCGGCGTGGCGAAATCCTGTCGCTGGAACAGATCCTGGCGAAACACGCCCGCGCGGACGAACGTCTTATCGAAGTCGAAATCGATCGCAAGGGTCGCCGCTGGGAATACGAACTGGAACTGCTCGGCAGCGACGGCCGCGTGCGCGAGCTCGAGATCGACGGCGCCAGCGGGAGTCTGCTCGACGAGGAAGAGGACGATTGATGCGCGTATTGCTGGTCGAGGACGACGACACCCTGCGCGAACGCGTGCGCGCTGCGCTGGCGACGCAGGGCTTTGTCGTCGACGCGCTGGCCGATGGTCGCGAGGCGCTGTGGCTGGGCCAGGAAGAGAGTTTCGATGCCGCCGTGCTCGACCTCGGCCTGCCACAGCTGGACGGCGTATCCGTACTGCAGCGCTGGCGCGAGGCCGGGCGCAAGTTGCCTGTGCTGGTGTTGACCGCGCGCACTCGCTGGGCCGACAAACTCGCCGGATTCTCTGCCGGCGCCGACGACTACCTGACCAAACCCTTCGAGATGGACGAATTGGTGGTGCGCCTGAAGGCGCTGATCCGGCGCGCTGGCGGCCACGAGTCGCCGCAGATCAGCTGCGGTCCCTTGCAGCTCGATACCCTCGCTTGCCGCTTCCGCATCGATGGCGCGCAGCTGACGCTGACCGCTGGCGAGTACCGGCTGCTCGCCTACCTGATGCATCACCAGGGGCGCACGCTGAGCCGCACTGAGCTGTCCGAACACATCTACGACCGCGACTTCGACCTCGATTCGAATGTCATCGACGTGTTGATCGGGCGCATCCGCAAGAAGCTTGCGCCACACGCATTGATCCATACCGAGCGTGGGCTGGGGTTTCGGCTGGCGCCGACGTGAAACCGACCCTGCACGCACGCCTGCTGCTGGCGGCGCTGCTGCCGCTGGCACTGTTGGTGCTCGGCGCAGCATGGCTGCTGCAGTCGGCATTCGCCGCCGCCGTCGAACGCGGTTTCGACCAGCGCCTGTCGAGTCAGCTCGACGCATTGATTGCCAGCGTCGAGCCGCTCGCCGATGGCAGTCTGGTTGTGCGACGCCCGCTCGCCGAGTCTGCCTTTGCCCAGGTGCGGTCGGGCTGGTACTGGCAGATCGGCGATGCCGGCGGCGTGCTCAAGCGCTCACGATCGCTGTGGGATGCCGAGCTGTCGCTGGCGGCGGTGCAGGTTGGTACGCTGCCACGGCACTTCGATCTGGTCGGGCCGACCGGTGCGCTGCTGCGGGTGGCGACGCGCGCCGTGCAATGGCCGGCGCGTGTTGCTCCGGTCGAGTTTGCGTTGAGCGCACCGCGCCAGGCGATCGACGCCGAGACCGCCACTTTCGAACGCCTTCTGGGCCTGGGCGTGGCTGGTTTGCTGCTTTTGTGCGCGCTGGCCCTGTGGTTGCAGGTGCGCGTCGGCCTGCGCCCGCTGCGGCGTTTGCGCGAACAACTGGAAGCGGTCGAAGGCGGTCGCCGCGAGCGTCTGGAACTGCCGCCGGTCGCCGAACTGGCGCAACTGGCGGAGAAGATCAACCAGGTGCTCGATCACAACCAGCGCATGGCGACGCGCGGGCGCAAGCTGGCCGGCGACCTCGCGCACGCGCTGAAGACGCCGTTGGCGGTGCTCCGCGGCGAACTCGGCGTCAGCGCCGGCAGCAGCGCGGGTCAGGCGCTGGCGCGCCTCAACGAGGTGGTGCAACGGCACCTGGCGCAGTCCTCGGCGCAGGCGCGCCGCGAGCACACGCACACGGAACTGGCGCCATTGGCAAATTCGTTACGCACGATGTTCCTCAAGTTGCACGGCGCGCGGTCGCTGAACCTTGGGTTCGAGGTCGCCGACGACCTTGCGGTGGCGTGCGAATCCGACGACTTGAGCGAAATGCTCGGCAACCTGATCGACAACGCCTGCCGTGCCGCGCGTGGCCGAGTTCGGTTATGTGCGCGCAGCACCGATGGCGGAATCCGGATCGACATCGAGGACGATGGCGCCGGACTCGACGACGCAGCGTTGGCGCAACTGGGCGAGCGCGGCCAGCGCTTCGACGAAAACGCCGGCTCCGGACTCGGCGTGTCGATCAGTCGCGATATCGCCGAGAGCTACGGCGGTACGCTCGAATTCTCGCTCAGCGAACTCGGCGGGTTGCGGGCGCGACTGCAACTGCCGCCGATGCGCAAGGCACCTCGTTAACCGGTGCAGGAGCGCGCCTGCCCAAGGCCGAATGCGTCCAGACAAGTCTGGACCCACAGGAGCTGAAAACGTCGAAACGGGGCGCAGTCGAGGTGCGCCAGGCTACTCGAACCCGTTGGCGAACCCCTCGGATGCAAGCGCGCCGAGCGCCCAGGAAAGACCATCGCTGGTACGGTGCTCCCAGCCCCATTTGCGCCAGGGATTGACGCGGAATGCGCTCAGGCCGGAAGCCGGCGCGGTCGGGCGGATCCAGAAATTCACGCCAAGGTCGTAGCTCTGGTAGAGCGCGGCGATCTCGCCCGCCAAGGCCGGATCGCGCTGGCCCAGCAACGCGCCGAAATAGTCGGCCCAGGCGAGTGCCGCGACCACATCGAGAGAGTGTTCCTCGTCGTGAAGCGGCGGCTCGATCGCAAAATCGCTGCCGTCGTGTTCGATCACGTAGCGCGGCGCGCGCGTGTTGCCGCCGTACTGGCTCGCCTCGGTGCGCAGCGCGGTGCGCAGGAAGGTGCCGCTGCGGCGGATCATCTGCGCGGTTGCCGCGTCTTCGGCGCTGGCGTAAGAGCGCCGTAGCGCATCGGTCAGCAGCGCAGTCATCCAGGTCGATGCGCCATACGCAGCGCCGTCCCAGTCGCCGTGCTGGTCGCCGGTGTGGTACCAGCCGCCGTCGATGCGGTTCGCCGGAATGCCTGCCGGCGCGCCATTCTGGTGCGCCATCAGCGCGGCAACGATGGCATTGACGCTGTCGCGGCGTGTGGTACTTCCGCCCACTTCGTAGTCGATCAGATGCGCCATCAGCTTGAACGCGACCGAACGCTCGGTCCAGAAGCCGAGGCCCGCGGTCCAGGTGTGCGCGCTGCCGTTGTGCGCATTGGCGGTGCTGGCGATCGCCGGCAGGAAGGTGTCGTCGCCGGTCAGCCAGTAGCCGTACGCAAGCGATTCGTTGAACGAGTACTTGTTGTCGCCTGGATTCAGCGAGAAGCCACCGCTGGCATTCAGGCGCGCGCGATAGAACTCGGCGTGGCGTACGGCCTCGCGCAGTGGCTTCAGGAATCCGCTGCGCAGGTACAGCGTGAACATGGTTGCGGCGCGGTCGTACAGCCATGGCTCGAAGGCGGTCTTGTACGGACAAAGATTGGCCGGCGCGACCAGCGGATCGTCCTCGTTGATCACCGTGTAGAAATTGTTCTTCAGCGCGCGCTCGGCTTCCTGGGTGCCCGGCCAGGTCAGCACCCCGTCGATCGTCGCCGGATCGTCGCGCGCGGCGCTGTTGCTGGCATCGAAGGGCAGGGCGCGGGTGTGGCGCAACACTCCCTGTGCCAGCCAGGCCGGCGGCAGCGTCGCGTATACCATCGGTTCCAGCACATTGTCGGCAGGCAGGAAACTGCCGCTGCTCACCGCCGCCCAGGTGCTGGCGCGGGTGGCACGCGTGGGCCGGTGGAGGGTGCGCGGCGGGCCACCGAACTGCACATCGATGCGTTTGGGAAGCGCCGGATTGGCGAAGCTCACCTCGACCTGCAGCAGCAGCACGCGAAGCGACTGGCCATCGATCGCCGGATTGCTGCGATGGCGCCAGGGCGTCAGCGCCTCGACATAGGCCGCGATCTCATTGCCGCCGTCGAGCACGCGCACCTGGGCCAGACCGGCGCTGTTGATCGATCCGCGCGGGAACGGAATTCCGAAGCTCGCCACCACAGGGGTGCCGGCGGCGACCGCGGTCGTCGCGTGCAGATCCACGGCGATGTTGCCGCTGGCGACTGCCGGCGCGTGGAACGGCGCCACCGCGGCCAGCGTGCGGCCGGATTCGCAGAAGGTCAGCAGCAGCAGAAAAAGACCGAGGCGTCGAAGCATGAGCGTTTCTCCGTGGCCTTGGCGCCATTGTGCATCCGATTGCCGGATGTGGCGATGACAATGACCACGAACTGTGACGCGCGGCGGATCCGACGTTGTGCCTGCAACCTGTGGCATCGGACTGCGCCCGCGATCCTCTCCCCGACGGGCGAGTTCGCGGGCAAAGCCCGCTCTCCGAGCAGGCACGCGGTTCCGCGCAAGCGATCACGGATCGCAGTTCAGGCCCTCTGGCGTGGTCAGGCGCGTCAGTTCCATGCTGCCCTGTCCATAACCCTCCGGAAAGTTGAATTCGACGCGACCGCGAGAGCAACTGCTGAAGGTGAAGGTCATGCTGCCGAAAGGTTGGTTCTGAACATTGGCCGGATTGAAGTTCGGTATGAAGCGGCCGCCGGTGGTACGCACCGGATTCATCGTCACTCGATTGCCGACGATCGGACCGGCGCCGCCGAACCAGCTCTGCTCGCCGCTCGGACTGAAGGTGAACCACCATGCGAGGAACAGGTCGCCGGGAAGTACTTCGACAAAGAAGCCGTGACCGGATTGCGCCGGGTCGTACCAGGATCCGGTGAAATTGCCATCGATGGTAGGGCCAGTGACCGCGGGGCCATCCGACAGCAACAGGATTTCGCCGTTGTAGCTGACGACGTAGAGGTTGCCTGCCTGGTCTTCGCCGAAGCTCGAGATCGCCAATCCGCTGAGCAATTCCAGCGTGCGCGTGAAATTTGCCGCGCCGCTGCCACTGCCGCTGCGGGTCAGCGACCAGATGCGTCCGCTGCAGAAGTCGCCAAAAATGTATCGGCCGGCCATCTCGGGATAGGCGCTGCCGCGGTAGACGTAACCTCCGGTGATCGAACAACCCTGATCGCGGCCGTATTCGCTGACCGGGAAAACGCCGATGACCTCGCAGCCGGCCACCCGGCAGTTGCTGCCTTCCATGTTGCGCCAGCCGTAGTTGACGCCGCCAGTCCCGGCATTCTGCAGATTGACCTCTTCAGTACGCTGCTGACCGACATCGGCAATCCACAAATCGCCAATGCCGCGGTCGAAGCTGACGCGCCATGGGTTGCGCAATCCGTATGCCCAGATCTCCGCCCGGGCACCGGCGGTGCCGGCGAACGGATTTCCGGCAGCGGCAGTCGCCGTGCTGCCGCTGACATCCAGACGCAGGATCTTGCCGAGCAAGGTGCCGAGGTTCTGCGCATTGCCCTGGGTGTCGTTGGCGTTGCCGCCATCGCCACTGGCGACATACAGGAAACCGTCTGGGCCGAAGCCGAGCCAGCCGCCGTTGTGGTTCGCGAACGGCTGCACATAGGTCAGCAACGTTTCCTGAGTCGCGCGGTCGGCGCGGTCTGGATCGGCGCCGACGCGGAAGCGTGCGATCACGCTATTGCCGCCGACATCGGTGTAATTGACATAGAAGCGGCCGCTGCTGGCGTAATCCGGCGCAAACGCCAGTCCCAGCAAGCCCTGTTCGGACTCGCCCGACGAGACCTGGTTGCGGATGTCCAGAAACGCTGTCGGCAGCAGCACACCGTCGCGGACGATGCGGATCTGGCCGTCCTGCTCGACGACGAACAAACGCCCGGAGCCATCGCCGGCGTGGGTCAGAAACACCGGGCGATCAAGTCCGCTGACCACCGGCGTCAGCCGCAGATCGAGGGCCGCGACCGTGTTGCCGGCGGCGCACAGTATTATCGAAAACAGCAGCGTGATCCACCGAGTCATTGCCTGCTCCTGAGTGAGAGATGGAAGTACGAAGCACATCGTACATAGCTTTGCGGACGATTTGCAACAATTGGTGCGCGGGCATGTCCCAGGCGGCACACCGGGTAACCAATCCGAATACTTGTAATGTTCGGTAACGCGTATTACGCTGGCGCCCGGCTGTGGATAGAAGACTCGCGATGCTCGATGCCTTCCATTTTGCGGAACAGCGGCGGATCAACGTTCGGGTCGGCATCATCCTCGCCGCACTGGCGTTGCCGGCGATGGCGCCCGCAGCAGGCGGCGAGCGGGCGAAGTCCATCGAATCGAGCGGCGGGAATTACCGCGTGTTCTGGAACAGCGTCGATGCCGGCGGGACGCGCAGCAACGCCGGTAGTTATGTCGTCACCGGCGTCATCGGCCAGGCCGATGCGACGACCTCGGTTGCAGGCCCCTACCAGTTGCGCGGCGGTTTCCTGCCGCGCAAGGCCGCGCCACCGGACGGCCTTTTTGCGAACGGTTTCGAATGATCCAGGGAGTGCGCGAAATGAGTGCCCTTGTGCCGTTGTTTCGTACCGTCACCGGCCTGTCGACCGCAGTTGCCGCACTGGCGGCACTGGCATGGTCGTCGCTGGCCTGGCCGCAGTCGGTGGCGATGAGCGGCGAGGTGCGTGCCGCCCAGGGCAGCGGCATCAGCTACCAGGGCGAATTGCTGGATGTCGGTGTGCTCGCCAATGGCAACTACGACCTGCGCTTCCGGCTATTCGACGCGCTGGCCGGCGGGGCATTGGTGGGCTCGCCGAGCAGCGTGACGTTCACCAACCAGGCGGTCGCCAATGGCTTGTTCAATGTCGTGCTCGATTTCGGAACCAACGCCTTCGCCGGCGATGAGCGCTTCCTGGAGATCGCCGTGCGTCCGGGCGGCAGCGCGGGCGCATTCACCGTGCTCAGCCCGCGCCAGGCGCTTACCGCAGCGCCTTACGCGGTGCATGCGCTGACCGCCGGCCGCACGCCCGCGCGGCTGTTCTACCTGACCACCACCGCGGTGGTCGGCAGTTCCGCGCTCACCGCCTGTGCCGCGGGCTTCCATATGGCCTCGATGTGGGAGATCTTCGATGTTTCCACGTTGAGGTACGACACCAGCCGCGGCTTTACGGCCTCGGATTCCGGAGAAGGCGCCCCGGCTTCGATCGCCGGCTGGATCCGCACCGGCGTACCCAGTTTCACCAACACCGTCCCTGGCAACGCCAACTGCAACTCGTGGACCTCCAACAACGCGGCCAACAACGGTACGCGGGTCAACCTGCAGCCACAATGGTCGCTGGCAGCCGAGTTCGTCACGCCGTGGGATGCGACGGTCCAGGCCTGTGGAACCACCAGCCGCGTCTGGTGCGTCGAAGATTAGTGCAGCGGTGCATCCCGAATGCTCCCCCGTTGCCGCGCCGACGGCCTTGGGGCATGGGGAAAAGCCGCCGTTCGCTGTGTGGGTCCAGACAAGTCTGGACCCACTGCCGCCGCGTGCAGGCCTTTACCGATCGTCGGCCTGCGCTTCGGTGAAGCCGCATTCTCGCCAATCTCGATGCGACCTGGCCGCGACCAGGCGCAGGCGCTTGAGCAGACGCCCGCTGTCTGCGGGAAAGGCGCTACGCCCGTGCAGCATCCGCCGGTTGTCCAGCAGCAGGACGTCGCCAGCCGCCAGCGGCACTTCGATCGACAGCCGCCGGACGGTCTCGGCGAAGCGCGCCATCCGATCCCGCTGCATCGATGACAGCGACGCCGCGCACTCGGCAGGATTGAAACGCACGGCGCCAGCGCATTCCACGCTGCAGCGCTCGCCGCACGGATAAGGCAGGCGCAGCTGGGTCCAGGCGATCCATTCGACGCGATCGACGCTCGCCCGGATCGCGCGGCTGTCGGCCATCCGCGTGGTGCCACCGCTCGCGGCCGGCTGCCAGCAGTGCAGCAGCACGAAGTCCGCAGGATGTTCCACGAAGCTTTCGTCCGTGTGCAGCGCGAACGCGCCGTGACCCGCCGACAGCAGCGGCTTGCCGGACCGGTCGCGCACCATGGTTCCAAGCGCCTGCACCCGCTGCACGCCCGCGCCCTCGTCGAGGCGGCGCTCGATTGCGCGCAGCGACGGCTGGCCCAGGCGCGCGCCGAGGCAACGCAAGCTGCGGTTGTCCCGATCCGGGGGCACGTCGTGAATCAGCAGCACGCCTTGGTCGCGCAGCCGCTGCGGCCAATCGTCGTCCGCTGGCCAACAGAGTTCCAAAGGCGCGATCCCCCGGTCAGGCCATTCAGGTGATGATGGCTGCAACCCTGCACCATCGAACAGCCTGAAGGCCCTGGTTGAGCCGGTCATGCTTCACGCCGCCTGCAGCGAAAAGTGGGTGCGTCGACCCCGCGGAGTCGGCGGAAAGCCGATCTCTGCCGCCTCTGCGCGCTTCCGAGTATTCTGCGCGGCCACGCTCGCAGTCGCTCGTCGGTTGGCCCCCGCTTGATTTCGACCTGGGCCGTTCGCCACTCAAATCACCCGGTTCCGGAGATTTCATTGCACCCACGCTCGCTCCTCCTGCTCGTCGTGTTCTGCTTGCCGCTGCATGCGCAACCCACGGTCGTTGCGACGGTCGCTGACCCTGGTCTGCGCGAGCGCTATTGGGGCGTCGGCATCGAGAGTGTGTGTGGCGACGACTGGTTGTTGTACGACGACCGACCCATGTGCGCACGGCGCGATCTCGATGGCCGACTGACGGTGACATCGTTGGCGCCGATCCCGGGACCGGGACCAGGCCTCAACATCGTCCGCGGTCCAGTGGATCAGGACCGCCGGTTCCTGCTCGGCGCCATCTCCGGCGGCGCGCTATTCCCGTTTCTTGGCTATGCCATGGATCCGGTAACCGGCGTGAGCGAGTACATCGGAAACCTGCCGCTTCCGACGATTGCGCGCACTCCGACACTGATCGACTACGACGGCGACGGTGTTTCCGAGTCGCTGCTCGCTGGTATCGGCGGTGGCGTACCCCCCGCGTTGATCGCAATGCCGGGCAGTCCGCAGCCACTGTTCCAGATCGTTCAGCAGTTGCCGTCTTCAACCAAGGTGGCCGGGCGCTTCGACGCCGATCCAGCGGCCGAACTGGCAGTGATCGACGGCAATTTGCTGCGACTGTATGACGCGGTGTCGTTGCAGCAAGAGGCCTTCAGCGCGGCCGGTTGGTTCGATCCCGCTGGCGTCGCCTTGGCGGCCGACTGGGACGGCGACGGGATCGACGAGATTGCGTTGCCCGAGTATTTCGATAGCGGCGTCGGCCTCGTCGATCCCAATGGCTCAAGTCAGGTCCTCGCGGGTGCGCGCAACTTCCTGCCGCCGAAGCGCCCGCTCGGCATCGTCGATTGGAGCGGGCAAAACGCACGCGAACTGGTGGTGCTTGCGAGTAACGGTGTTCAGATCATCGATCCGCGCACCGGGGCCACGATTGCGAGTTTCCCGGTCGCAGCATCGCCCGGGGAGCAGAATCCCCTGCATGCGCGAGCCATCGACTGGGACGACGACGGCGACCAGGACTTCATCTATATCGGTAGCGACACGTCGACTCTGAACCTGTTGCGCAATCCGCAGGGTCTGGAGGTGTTGCAGCTCGGCGCGCTGGCGAAACAACCGCTTGGCACCGTGCAATCCGCCGGCCAACCGCAACTCCTCGCGTTGGAGCACTTCGGTCCGGTGTCGGCGCCCACAGTCCGCGTCAGAACGCGGGATCCGGCCACGCTGGCGCTACTCGACGAGGCCGTACTGGAATCCGCGCCGGGTCCTTATGCGCAATGGCAGTTGGCAGAACTCCATGCGTCGGCCGGACCCGAATTGCTCAGCGTGGAAGCGGATCGGCTGCGCGCACATTCAAGCACCAGCGGCGCTCTGCTGTGGCAGCAGTCGCCGCAACCGAACCGTCGCCTCGCCAGCGCGGTGGCCGCGAAAATGCCCTGCAGCGGCGCCAATTGCCGCTGGATCGCATTGCTCGACGAGTCACTGGGAGCAACGCAACCGCGAGTCCGCATACTCGACGGCGCAGACGGCGGCGAACTGGCCACCCCGATTCCCGAAGTGGACCAGGGGCGCGTGCTCGCGCTGAGCGATCTGGATGACGACGGCGTGCCGGATCTGCTTGCGTGGACCAACAGCACGTCCAGCCGCCTGCAGGCTTTCCGCGGCGCTGACTGGCAACTGCTCTGGCAACAGCCCCTGGAGGGCGGCGAAACCCCGGCGCAGGTGGTGCGCACCGAGGATGCCGACAACCGACTGGCGGTGCTCTACGACAGCGGTCTGCTCGCTTACCACGATCCTGCCAGCGGACAGATGCTGCGCAGCGCGATGCTGCGGCCTGCATCGGGCGGCAGCCCCTGCCTCAGCCAATGTCGCCTCGGTTATGTGATGCATGGCCCGCGCAGCGGCACGTTCGTCTACTCGCTGATCAATGGCCCGATAACCGGCATCGACCGCAGCTTGCGCGGAGCCGCCCAGTCATCGCAGAACAACAGCCTGAGCGCATTCGGATTGGCGGTGACGGGAAAGTGGGTCAGTCTGGGCGGACTGGAGGTGATGAGCGCCGTGGAGTTCCCGCAGGAAGGGCTGTTCGCGGACAGCCTCGAAGGGTGGTGATGCTGGCGCTGCACTCGGCGCGTCGTGTTTGCGGCGCGCCGACGTCGCCGCAGGTCACCACCTGGTCGCGCTGTCTTGCCCTGAGCGACTCCCGCCCCCGTCGTAACAACAGCCTGCCGCCAGGGATCGCGAACCGCTGCACACTTTGCGGCGCGACTGACCTGGGTCAAGGCGCACGGCGCGCGGTCGGCACCAACATCTGCGCTCCATCCCACTTGGCTCTCTGTCGATGAACCAGGACGTACTCGAACGCGCCCGTCAGGCGATCCACCAACACGATCCGTCCGCCTCGGTGGAATTGGCCGGCGGTGCACTCCAGGTCGAGTCGCTACTGCCAGCCGGGACACTGGTCGGCATCCTGCGTGCAAATCGCATCCAGACCGTTGAGTCTGCGCCGAGCGATTGCTGCGGAGGCTGCTGCGGTGGGTAACGCTTCCGTGTCCTATTCGCCCGTACGAGGAAACCGAATGAAACGCCTGACCTGGGTTCTGTTGACCGCGCTCACCGTCGTCGCCTGCAAACCACAGGAGCCGGCCCCATTGCCACCTCAGGTTGGCACGCGCACGGTGCCGCCGCCGCAGCCAGTTACTCTTTCCGATGCTTCTACCACTGCGCCCGCCGCCGCGGTTGCCACCACGGTCGATGGCGCGGACGTGTACAAGAAGGCCTGCGCAACCTGCCACGCCACCGGCCTTGCTGGCGCGCCCAAGCTCGGCGACGCCGCTGACTGGGGCCCTCGCATAGCGCAAGGCGAGGCGCTGTTGCTGGAACACGCGATCAAGGGTTTCACCGGCAAGAAAGGCATGATGCCGCCGAAGGGCGGTTTCATGAACCTCAGCGACGACGAGGTGCGCGCCGCGATCGAGTACATGACCACGGCTCCGGCGCCATAGGCGATCGCAAACTGCCGTGGTCGCATGCCTTCTCGGACTGCCGCAGGGCGGCGGTCCGATTGCTCGTTACGCGAAACGCCAGCCCGCGCTGAGAGATTCGCCGTCCACCAAGGGGCATCAGGTCCAAGTCCACAGCGGCCTACGCTGCAGGCGAGTAGCGTGAAGCAGCGTCAGTACAACTGATACAGCAACACATACACCAGCAACCCGGAGGCCGACACATACATCCACAGCGGCCAGGTCCAGCGCGCGATCGCGCGGTGGCGGGCATCGCGACGACGGTAGCCGCGCCACGCGGTGGTGGCGACCAGCGGGATCGCCAACGCCGCCAGAATCACGTGACTGATCAGCAGCGCGTAGTAAACCGGCCGGATCCAGCCCTGTCCACGAAACACGAAGATCGGCGCGGCATAGTGGTAGGTGATGTAGGAGACCAGGAACAGCGCCGACACGCCGAGCGCCGCCAGCATCGTGCGCCGGTGCGCCTCGATGCGACGCTGGCCGATCTGCCAGCGCGCGACGATCAGCAGGGCACCGGCGATGCCGTTGAGCGTGGCATTCACGTGCGGCAGCAGTTGGGCAGCGTCCATCGGCAATCGGCAATCGGGGTTTCGGTGGTCCGGCGGCGGCATTGTCGATGCTGGCGCATGCGCCGCGAATGACTGCGGTCAAGGCAGAGGCAGCGCGCCGGCCGCTACTGTAGATCGCATGAACCGTCGATCGCTGATGCTGCTCGCAATTGCCGCCGGGACACTCACGGCCTCGCTGTGGGTGAGTCGAGCCAATCATGGCGAGCGCGACTGGGCCAGCGCGCCGCCGGCGCTGCAGGCCATCCTGTGGCCCGCAGCGCGACCGATCGCCGAGTTTCAACTGACGACGCAGCACGAGCAGCCGTTTGCCCAAGGCGATCTCGTCGGGCACTGGAGCCTGCTGTACTTCGGCTACCTGCAATGCCCCGATGTGTGTCCGACCACGCTGCAGACCTTGCGCGGCGTACAGAAGCTGCTGCAGGGCGACGGCGATCGTGCGACGCGCTTTGTCTTCGTCAGCGTCGATCCCGGTAACGACTCGCCCGAGCGCATCGGCGCGTACTTGAGCTTCTTCGGCGACGATCTCGTCGGCCTCAGCGGCAATCCCGACGGCCTGGCGGCGCTGGCCCGATCGCTCGGCGTCATGTACGCCGAGAACATCGACGCCAGCGGCAGCCGCAGCATGGATCACACCACGTCGATCATCGTCGTCGATCCGCGCGGGCGCGGCGTCGCGGCGTTGCCGGGTGGGCAGACGCCGCAGGCGATGCGCGAGCAGCTGCAGGCGTTGCGGCGGTTTCTCGGCGCGCCTTGATGTGGGTCCGGACTTGTCCGGACGCTCTCCCCCGAGCAGCCAGGAGCGTCCGGACAAGTCCGGACCCACCAAGGGCCTATGCCCGCACTTCTCCCATACTCCAGTGCCGCATCGCCAGCACGGCGCTCAGCAGCAGCACGGCGCCGCCCTGGTGCAGCGTGCCGAGCGCCACCGGCACGTGGTAGAGCAAGGTCGCGATGCCGAGGCACACCTGCAGCAGCGTCATCGCCGCCAGCGCGTTCAGCGCCAGGCGTTGCGCAGGCACCAGTTCGGCACGGCGCCAGCTCAGCCAGAGCCCGGCGACCACCGCGAAAGTGGTCAGCGCCAGGCAGCGGTGGATGAACTGCACCGTGACCGGATTCTCCAGCGCGTTCAGCCACAGCGGCTGAAAGGCATCGATGCCCGGCGGGATCAGATGGCCGTTCATCAGCGGGAAAGTGTTGTACATCAGGCCGGCGCGCATGCCGGCGACGAAGGCGCCGAACACGATGGTGACCGCAACCAGCCCGAGCAGGAATCCGTACACACGGCCGAGCGGCCGCGTTGCCACGCGCTGCGGCCACAGCGTGCGCAGCATCAGCCAGAACATCGATGCGTAGATCAGCAGCGCCAGCGACAGGTGCGCGGCCAAGCGGTAGTGGCTGACGCGCGGGATGTCGACCAGGCCGCTCTTGACCATGAACCAGCCCATGTAACCCTGCGCCGCACCGAGTAAAAGGATGCCGACAAGCGGCCAGCGCAGTCGCGGCGGAATCATGCCGCGCAGCCAGAAGACCAGCAGCGGCAGCGCAAACACCAGGCCCAGCAAGCGCGCCAGCAATCGATGCGCGTACTCGTACCAGAAGATCAGCTTGAAGTCGGACAGCGCCATGCCCTTGTTGACCTGGGTGTACTGCGGGCTGTCCTTGTAGCGCTGGAACTCGGCTTGCCAGGCAGCATCGCCGATCGGCGGCAGTACGCCGGTGACCGGGCGCCAGTCGACGATCGACAGGCCCGACTCGGTCAGGCGCGTGGCGCCACCGAGCATCACCAGCGCCAGCAGCACGGCGCAGCAGACCAGCAGCCAGCGACCGATGGCGCGTTCGTTGGCTTCCCGGGTGAGCCCGCTCAGGGGCAGCGTCATTGCAGACATCGTCAGCTCGTCCTTGCTCGTAGGTCACGTTGCCCGTGCAACGGGCTACGTGACATCAACCTCACGTCACCTAGACCCTGCGGGTCAACGTGACCTACCTCCTTTCCACGCTAGCGAAGCATCCGTCAGCGCGGTGTCGCTGTCATCGCTCGGCCGCGACAACTTGTCGCACGGTTGACTCACGTCAATTACACCAATGCACCCGCTGGCAGCAAATGCAGCCACTGGCCGGAAGCGTCCGGCGCGACTGTGGCAAGGGCAGAGGAGAGCACCCGATGAGCGCACAAGATGACCCCAACGAGAAGGTTCCGCTGATGCAGCAACTGCTGGACAACCCGTTCCTGCTGCTGTTCATCGGAGTGCTGGTGCCGATGGTCGTTTATACCCTTTGGGGTGTCATCGACATTCTCACCATACCGGTCGCCAAGTAATCACGCCGCGCGCAACCAACTGGGGAATCATTCATGAGCGCCATTTTACCGCCGGCCGAACGACTCTGGTGGAAACATCCGCTGGACCGCGTCGAAGGCACCTGGATCGCGATTGCATTTGTCTGGTGCATGATCATGTTTTTCATGATGATTTACTGGCATGCCTACGGCAAACAGAATCTGTCCACCGAGACCTACAAAACCACGCCGGAATTGTTTGCCACCAAGGCGCAAGCCATGGTCGACCAGTACACGGTGCGCACCGAAACCGACATGCAGACCCCGGTCGTGGCGCCGCCTGCAGGCAGCGACGTCTACATGATCGCGCGGCTGTGGAATTTCTGGCCGATCCTGGAACTGGAAAAGGACCAGACCTATCGATTGCACCTGACCTCGATGGATTACAACCACGGATTCTCGCTGCAGCCGGCCAACATCAATATCCAGGTTGTGCCCGGATACGAGCACGTGATCACCGTGACGCCGAATCAGAGCGGCCAGTTTTCGGTGGTCTGCAATGAATTCTGCGGAATCGGCCATCACGCGATGGTCGGTCGCATTTACGTCAAATAACGGAGGCGCACATGTCCACGGCAACAACTTATCGGACCTGCCCGCGCTCCGGGCTGCAGTTCGAATCCCAGGCTGAAAAACTCATGCTCGCCAACGCGGTGGCCGCGGTGGTGTTCCTGCTGATCGGCGGCATCCTCGCGATCGGCATCGTGCTGACGCGCTGGCCGGCAGTGCACTGGCTGGAAGCCGACACCTTCTACCAGGTGCTCACCGCGCACGGCATCGACATGCTGATCTTCTGGATCATCTTCTTCGAGATCGCGGTGCTGTACTTCTGCTCGTCGACGCTGCTGCGCTGCCGCCTGGCGACGCCGAAGATCGCCTGGCTGGCGTTCGCGCTGATGGTCATCGGCGCGGTAGTCAACAACGTCGCCGTATTCCAGGGCGGCTCAAGCGTGATGATGACCAGCTACGTACCGATGATGGCGGCGCCGTCGTTCTACCTCGGGCTGATCCTGTTCGCGGTCGGCGCGTTGATCGGCTGTTTCGTGTTCCTCGGCACGCTGGTCGTGGCCAAGCGCGAGAAGACCTACCAGGGCTCGGTGCCCCTGGTTACCTTCGGCGCGATCACCGCCTGCATCATCGCGGTGTTCACCATCGTTTCCGGCGCGATCATCCTGATCCCGACCTTCCTGATGTCGATCGGCGTCGTCGAGCACGTCGATGCGCTGATCTACCGCACCATCTGGTGGGCCTTCGGTCACTCCTCGCAGCAGATCAACGTCGCCGCGCACATTTCGATCTGGTACGCGGTGGCGGCGATCGCCTTCGGCGCCAAGCCGATGAGCGAGCGCGTCAGCCGTGGCGCCTTCCTGCTCTACATCCTGTTCCTGCAACTGGCCAGCGCGCATCACCTGCTCGCCGATCCCGGCATGAGCACCGAGTGGAAGGTCGTCAACACCAGCTACTTCATGTACTTCGCGGTGCTCGCCTCGATGATCCACGGGCTGACCATCCCGGGCGCGATGGAAGTGGCGCAGCGCGCCAAGGGCTACAACAAGGGCCTGTTCGAGTGGCTGCGCAAGGCGCCGTGGGGCAACCCGACCTTCTCCGGCGTGTTCATCTCGATCATCGGCTTCGGCTTCCTCGGCGGCATCTCCGGCGTGATGATGGGTACCGAGCAGCTGAACATGATCATCCACAACACGATCTACGTTCCCGGCCATTTCCACGCGACGGTGGTCATCGGCACCACGCTGAGCTTCATGGCGCTGACCTACTTCCTGATCCCGGTGCTGTTCAAGCGCGAGATGATCAACCCCGGCCTGGCCAAGTGGCAGCCGTACCTGTTCGGCTTCTCGATGTACTTCTTCTGCCTGGTGATGATGGGCGCCGGTACGCTCGGCGTGTCGCGCCGGCATTGGGACATGGCCTTCTCCGGCAACGCGCTGGCCTACGAGTGGCCGGGCGCGGCGTACCTGATGATGGGCCTGGTCGGCATCGCCGGCATCGCGGCGATCGTTGGCGGTGCCATATACATCTGGATCACCGTCGGCTCGCTGCTGTGGGGCAAACGCCTGGACGCCGGCGCGGCCAACAAGGAACCCACCCCGATCCCGCTGCAGATCCCGTCCTCGGTCGCGGTACAGAGCTACGGCTCGATGGGCTTCGCCGCTCCGGGCACCTTCGTGCTGGCGATGGTGTTCCTGGTCTCCTTCGTCCTCTACTACTTCA
>CALEZI010000151.1 GCA_937928755.1 uncultured Rhodanobacteraceae bacterium
ATGCTGTCGAAGTTGCCGTTGACCAGGCGTTCGACCACCGTGCCGCCACCGCCGCCTGTGGTCCAGGTTGCGGTCACGGTGAAGTTCACCGTGCCGGTGGCGTAACCATAAACGCGCACGTAGTAGGTGCCGACTGTCGGCGTGGCGAAGGCGCAACTCTCGTTGCCAGAGCCGGTGTACGGACGGCAGTCATACACGGTCAGCGTGGCCTGGGCGCCGGCTTTCACGTACAGGTCGACGTCGCCCGAGGCACCGCTGGTGGCGATGGTCAGGTTGCTCGCACCGGACGGGATAGCGACCGTATAGTCCTTCCAGTTGCTGTTGGCGCTGGTGGATGCGGTCGAACCGGCCACGCCAACGCCGTTGCTGAGCGCGGTGGCGCCACCGGTGCTGGCAGTGCCGGTGAAGTTGCGACCGGTCAGGTTGGCGCCTGATACCGTGGCCGACAACGAGGTCGGGCTGAAGGTGTAACCGGACAACGACGGCGTCAATGTGTAGGTGCCATTGGCCAGATTGCTGATGGTGTAGGCGCCCGAGCTGTTGGTGGTGGCGCTGGCCGAACCGGTGCTGACGGTGACGCCGGAAATGCCTGCACCGCCGCTGGTGGTGACCGAGCCGGAGATGCTGTACGTCGTCGTCGTTGCCGTGCCGGTGAAGTTCTGGCCGGTGACATTGGCCGTACCGATGGTGACCGCGCGGTTGACCGGGCTGAAGGTGTAACCCGAGCGCGTCGGCGTGATCGTGTAGCTGCCGGCAACCAGATTGGCGATCGCATAGTTGCCGCTGGTGTCGGTGGTGGTCGACACCGAGCCGGTGCTGATGGTGACGCCGCTGATGCCGACACCGGTGCTGGTGGTGACCTGGCCGGAGATTGTGTAGGTGGTCACGGTGCCGCCGCAGTTGCTGAACTTGAAGTCGCGGCCGCGGGTGGCCCAACTGCCGCTCGGACGGTACATGCCGATGGTCCAGAAGGTGCAGTCGTCGACCGGATCGACCACCGTCTGGTGGTAGTCGCCCCAGCGACCGGAGGTTTCGGCGGCGGCGCCGACGGCGATCGAGTTCTCGCCCTGGGTCATCACGCCCAGCGTGTCGCTGGCGAGCCGGCCGGTGTAGCCGAGCGAGGCGTAGGTGACCGGCGAGGTGGTGCGGGTCACGTTGTAGCTCATGCCGATGTTGCCCATCTTGTCGGTCGCCGCAGCGCCCATCAGGTGGTGGGTGCTGGCATCGCCCGGGCTGAAAGTGCCTTCCTGGTGCAGCGTCCAGTTGCCGGTGCCGACGCGGCGCAACTCGAACCAGCGGATGCCCGAATCGACCACGGTGCCGGTGCGGGCGCTGTTCTGGTTGGTCGCGAAGGTGCCGACGATGGTCTCGTAGCTGCCCATGTTGCGGTAGGTCATCAGGTTGAGGATGACCTCGCGGATCGGGTCGAGACGCGAGGTCGAACCCGGCTGCGGCACCGTGGCGAACGAGGAGTAGTCGCGGAACCAGCTGTTGAACTCGGTGATCTGGATGCGCGGCAGGGTGGTGATGCTGCTGCTCGACGGCGTGGTCCAGTTGATGTTGAGCTGGTACAGGTCGATGAAGTCGGCGCTGGTGTTGGCGCCGGTGCCGGCGTGCGCTTCGTCGTCATTGTGGCGGGCCAGAATCGGTGCCGCGTTGGCAGGCATCGCCGTGGTGCCCATGAATGACGCCGGAGTCAGCGCCTGAAAGCCATAACCCGCGAGTTTGGCGACGCTGGTGAAGCGTTGCGCGGCGCGCGCGGTGGCACCGTTCAACATGTTGGCGCGGTCGAAGGCATAAACCTTGGCGCCGGTGCCGGACTCGTTGGCGGTGCACACGTAGGCGTTGTTCCACACGCCGCAATGCGGGTAATCGGGAAGCGCCGGCGTGGCGAAGCCGTAGAACCACCAGCCGCCGGTGACCGGGTCGCTGGTCTTCGACACATAGGTGCACAAGCGGTTGGCGCTGCTGCTGCCGCCCATTTCCAGCATGAACCAGCGGTTGGCGAGGCGATCGAACAGGATGATCGGGTCGGACACCGAGGTCGCGCAGGGATCGCCGGCCGGGGCCAGCGACTTGAAGGTGGTCGGTCCCGCGAGCAGCGTGCCGCTCTTGTTGTAGACCTTGAAGCTGGTGCCGCCGGAGCTGTTGATGCCGTACAGCACGTGGTTGGTACCGACTTCGACTACCGGGTCGCCCGGGCTCACGCCGGTCGAGCCGTTGTCGATGTTGACGCGCGTGCTGCCGTTGAGCGCATTGCCGGGGCCGCGCATGTTGTCCCAGATCGATTGCAGTTCGCCGAGGCGATCTTCGGCAGTCGCCCAGTCCGCGGGCGCGTGCGGCGCACGTGCATCGAGCGGATAGTAGGTGCGACGGTGCGCCTCGCGGATCGGTTGACCCGGGCGCCATTGTTCGGCAACTGGCAGGTTGCGCAGATCGACATCGATACCGACCGGCGTCACCGGTTCCCCAACCTCGACGCCATTGCCAACCGGGCTGATGCTGCCCTGGGCATGGGCGCTCATCGCACCGACCGCGGTCAGTGCAAGAGCCGCCACCAAAGCTAAGTGTTTCTTGACCTTCATGGATGTGTTTCCTGAATGCCTGACTGAAAGAGCAACGGTTACAGGCGGCGCCTGGTCACAATTGCCAACCTTGGAAGCGGCTCATCGAGTTACCCGCATCGCTGTCCCCACGCCGGCCGCTCACGCGGACCGGAACTGCAACCGTCGCAGCAGGCGAATTTCCCCACGCTTGCTGACGACCTCGACATTCGATTCCGGCTTGCCGATGACGGCAGTGGCCGATTTGTTCGGTTCCTGACCTGGCAGCGGGTCAATCTTGATGCTGAACTCGGTGGCGAATACGCCCGAGCTGGCCATCGCCAACTGCGCATTCAAGCCATCGACGAGGCCGAGCAGGATGTTCCCGGTGCTGGTGGCGATGCGCTGCTGGCTGCCGGCTGGCGCCGGGTCGAGCTGTCCTTCGATATAGCCGGCACCGGTTTCGACATCGATCAGGCCCTCGATGCCGCGAAAAGTGATGTTGCCGGCCACGCTGCGCGCCTTGAGATTGCCCTTGAGGCCGCGCACATCGATCAGGCCTCGTTCAGTCACCACTTCGACGTCATGACCTTGTGGCACATAGGCGGTGATCTCGACGCGCTGGCCCGGAGCGAGCACGACGCCGCTCGGCAGTCGGGCGCTGATCAAGTAGACATCGGCGCTGCTGCCGGTGACCACAATCTTGTTGCTGGCGTCGCCATTCTGCGCGACCGTGCGCCACTCCAGGGTCTGCGCATAACCGCCGAAACGCACGCGCACATCGCCATACGGATTGTCGAAACGGATCGGTTGCTTGGCGACGATCTCGCGCATTTCGACCGCGCGTTCGATGGTGGCTTCGGTGATCGGCGCGGCAGCGGCAGTGGCTGGCGATACCAACATTGGGTTCGCGGCAGCGGTTGGCGCCACCGGCTGCTGTGCGCAACCGGCGATAACCAGAACCAGCGTCCCCAGAGCCCACTTGCGCACGATTGTCCGTCTCCCCGACACGTCAGCGCCGCCACTTCATTTCCGCAGTTCCAGGCTGCGCCTGACCGCGGGCACCGAAAGTGACGCCCCTTGATCCTTGCAATGAAGGCCCTCGATCACTCCCGCCGCGCTGCACCCCTGCAGGCACGACTTCGATCAAGGGCATCCCCCACGAACTCTACCCCACCTCCCCCCGGAGGTGGATGGGCGCGCACTTTATTCAGGCTTGATTCAAGTGTCAATGGGCAGCAGAAAGCGACGTGTTGCGTCACTCGGTGGGTGACAATGGATTACAACGTGAGGCACGTGGCGCGGGACGGGGGCGACTGTGGGAGCGACCTTGCGTCGCGAGCTTCTCCCTGGTGCTGCGAGATGCTCGCCGGGCAAGCCGGCTCCCACAGTGCAAAAGGCTCGCCGGGCGCCTACACGTCCGCGCCGAGCTCACGCAAGGCCGCAGTCAATCGCGCAACCTGTTCCTCCAGCGCGGTCACCCGTTCGGACAGTCCGCCGCCGCCTTCCCCGGCCTCGGCGCGCGGCATTTGCGCCGCGGCGCGTTCGGCATGCTCGGCACCGCACAGCAGATGCATGTAGCGCTCTTCGCGCTGGCCGGACTGGCGCGGGATACGCACGGCCATCGCCGGCTGGCGCCGGGTCAGGCGGTCGAGGGTGTCGCGGACCTGCTCGACATCGTTGAACTTGAACAGACGTTCGCTGCGCGTCAGCAGTTCCGGCGCAGTCTGCGGCCCGCGCAGCAACAGCAGGCACAACAACACGCGCTGCGGCCCGGTCAGCGTGTAGACCTCCTCGAAGCGGTGCTCGTAGCGACTCGCGCGCGAGGCGTGCTGGCAGCGCACCAGCTTCTTGTCTTCCAGCGTGCGCAAGGCGTGGCCCACTTCGCCGAGTTCCAGCTCCATCACCGGATCGCGCGAGGTTTTCTGGTTGGCCGCGACCATCGCGGCATTGGCGGTCAGCGGGTACTGCTCCGGCGTGGTCGCGGCCTTTTCGATCAGGCAGCCGAGCACGCGGGCCTCGTTGATCGTCAGCAACGGACTCAGCGGCGCGGGTCCTTGGGACTCTTCATCAGACATGCGGCGGCGCTCATGTTGGGATGGACCGCCAAGAGTAGCGATTTCCGTGGCCGTTGGCGGTGAAGGCGGCGATTGATCGGTAGACTTCATCCCGTCCAACCGCGGCCGACCGCCCATGACCACCATTCGCCAGTCCGATTTGATTCAGTCCATCGCCGACGCGCTGCAGTACATCAGTTATTACCACCCGGTCGACTACATCCAGAACCTTGCGAAAGCCTACGAGCGCGAGGCGTCGCCGGCGGCGAAGGACGCGATCGCGCAGATCCTGATCAACTCGCGCATGTGCGCCGAAGGGCACCGGCCGATCTGCCAGGACACCGGCATCGTCACCGTTTTCCTGAAGATCGGCATGGACGTGCGTTGGGACGCATCGCTGTCGATCGAGGAGATGGTCAACGAAGGCGTGCGCCAGGCCTACAACCATCCGGACAACAAGCTGCGCGCCTCGGTGCTGGCCGATCCGGCCGGCAAGCGCAGCAATACCAAGGACAACACGCCGGCGGTGGTCAACATGACCGTGGTGCCGGGCGACAAGGTCGACGTGATCGTCGCTGCCAAGGGCGGTGGGTCCGAGGCGAAGAGCAAGTTCGTCATGCTCAACCCATCGGATTCGGTGGTCGATTGGGTGCTGAAGACGGTGCCAACCATGGGCGCCGGCTGGTGCCCGCCGGGCATGCTCGGCATCGGCATCGGCGGTACCGCCGAGAAGGCGATGCTGCTGGCCAAGGAAGCGCTGATGGAGCCGATCGATATCCAGGATCTGATCGCGCGCGGACCGAGCAACCGAGCCGAAGAGCTGCGCCTGGAGCTGTACGACAAGGTCAACGCGCTCGGCATCGGCGCCCAGGGCCTGGGTGGCCTGACCACCGTGCTCGACATCAAGATCAAGGACTTCCCGACCCACGCCGCCAACCTGCCGGTGGCGATGATCCCCAACTGTGCCGCCACCCGCCATGCGCACTTCGTGCTCGATGGCTCTGGTCCGGTTTCGCTGGAACCACCGTCGCTGGAGGACTGGCCGAAATTGACCTACGACACCAGCAAGGGCAAGCGGATCAACCTGAACACGGTCACGCGCGAAGAGGCCGCGAGCTGGCAGCCGGGCGAGGTGCTGCTGCTGTCCGGCAAGCTGCTGACCGGGCGCGATGCCGCGCACAAGCGCCTGGTCGAGATGCTCGGCCGCGGCGAGCCGATGCCGGTCAATTTCAGCGGGCGCTTCATCTACTACGTCGGTCCGGTAGACCCGGTGCGCGACGAAGTGGTCGGTCCTGCCGGCCCGACCACCGCCACGCGCATGGACAAGTTCACGCGCACCATGCTGGAACAGACCGGCTTGCTCGGCATGGTCGGCAAGGCCGAGCGCGGCCCGGCTGCGATCGATGCCATTCGCGACAATCGCGCGGTCTATCTGATGGCGGTTGGAGGCGCCGCGTATCTGGTGTCGAAAGCGATCAAGGGATCGAAGGTGCTGGCCTTCGCCGAACTCGGCATGGAGGCGATTTATGAGTTCGAGGTGCAGGACATGCCGGTGACCGTCGCCGTCGACAGCCGCGGCAGCTCCGTGCACCAGACCGGTCCGAAGGAATGGCAGGCGAAGATCGGCAAGATACCGGTGGTTGTGGTCTGAAACGCCGATCCCTGCTGCGGGATAAAATGGCCCTCTGCAAACATGTGGCCAAGTAATTGAAATAGAAGCATTGTCCGCAAAGGACGCAAAGGACGCAAAGGACGCAAAGGACGCAAAGAGGAGCAAAGGAGGCAGCACATCGAGTCTGTGCTTCCCGGCTCTCTTCTCTTTGCGTTCTTTGCGTCCTTTGCGGACAAAAAAACAGTCTCCGAGATCGCCGACCGTTTGCTGCGCGAAGATGCGCATCGAAGCAGTGTGGCAGGGGCTTCCACCGGTTCGAAACGCGAATGCTCGCAACGCAGTGATGTTTCACCCGAATCAACTGCGCCGCGCGCATTCCCGGCCGCAGGACTCGCCAGATCGTAACGCCCTTTCCCCGCATCCATGCAAACAGGCTTGATCGTGCTCATCCGCTGCTTGAAGTCCATCTTTTTCACCATTCTGGTTCTGCTCGGGACGTTCGCGCGCGCGCAGTCGCCGCTGGATGCCGATGCGTTGGCCTTCCTGCAGCAGCACGGCCCGCTGAAACTGGCGCCGGATCCGGACTTTGCGCCGGTCGAGTTCATCGACGAACGCGGGCGCCATCGGGGATTGTCGGCGGACCTGACGGCGATGCTGGTGCAGCGCACCGGGATGAAGCTGCAGATCGTGCGCAAGGCGAAGTTCGCCGAAGTGTTGCCGGCGCTGGCGGCGGGCGAGGTCGATGTCGTCAGCAGTGTCTTCAAGAGCCCGCAGCGCGCCGAGCGCTTCCTGTTCAGTACGCCCTATTTGCGTCTGCCCGCTGCGTTGATCGTGCGCCGCGATGGCCCGGCGATCACCCGCCTGGCGGATCTGCGCGGCCGCAGCATCGCGGTGGTCGAGGGCCATGTGTGGCAGGAACTGCTGACCAGCGCGGGTTACCCCGACGAACTGCGCCCGCAGGCGGATATCGGTGCAGCGTTGGCGGCCGTGGCCAAAGGGGAGGCCGATGCCTATGCCGGCGATCTGCTGTCCGCCGACCCGGCCATGCGCCGCGCCAATCTGGTTGACGCATTGATGGTCAGTGGCGAGACCCAGCTCGAAGCCGAGGTCGCCTACGCCATTCGCCGCGACCTGCCGCAGCTCAAGCTGATCCTCGATCTCGCGCTGGCGAGCATCACCGTTGAGGAGGAGACCGCCCTGCGCGCGCGCTGGGAGGGCGACGCCGCGCTGATCGAGCCGGAGTCCGAGGACGAGGTGCCGGCTAGCGTCCGCAGCGAACTGGCCAACTTGCAGCGTCTGCTGCAGGCCCCATCGGCGCTGCCCGAAGCCGAGCGTCAGGCGCTGCTGCAGCGCATCGATGCCGGCCTGGCCTTCGATGCCGCAGCCGAAGAGAGCCTTGCGCGGATCGACCGCATCGCCCGCGATGTCGAACAGGCGCGGGCGGAGACTGCCGCGGCCGAGACCACCACCATTTCGACCACCGCCGAGGACATGCTGCGCTGGCGCGGCAGCCTGCCGCAGCGGGCGACGCTGAATCAGCTGGAACAACTGCTTGCCGTGGAGCAAAGCGCGCGCGGCAGCCTGCGCGAGGCCCTCGACCGATTGTCGATGCAGGTGCAGGAGTTGCAGCAGCGCCCCGCGGTGCTGCGGCGCGAGATCATCGAACTGCGCGCGCGCCTGGATGGGCTGATCGCGCCGGAATCGGCTGCGGATGAGAGCGCCGAGGTCGAGCGTCTGGTCACGCTGGCGGAAATTCGCGCGGTGCGTGCAGCGCTCGCGGCGGCGCTGTCGGAGCAGACGCATCTCGACGATCTGTTTCGCGGCGCCGATGTGCGCAAGCGCGAGCGTCAGCGATTGCTCGCGCAGCGCGGCGAGCGCGTGACCATCCTCGAACAGCTGATCGCCGAACGTAGCGACAATCAGCTCGCCCAGGAGCTCGAAGGCCTGCGTGGCGTCGCGGCCACCTACGCCGACGCGCTACCGGCGATCCGCGATCTGGCTGCGGAGAACCTGGCGAGTGGCGAGGCACTGGCGCAGCGCACGCGCCGATTGACGCAGTTGCGTGAGCAAGCGCAGACCGTTGAGTCCGATGCGGCGTCGGTGGCCGCGGCATTGCAGAACGCGAAGGCGCGGATCGCCATCGGCGGCGTCACCGAGTCGGTAGGCATGTTGCTGCTGGCCGAGCGCCGCCGTTTGCCCAATCCACAAAGTTTGCGCGCGCGCCTGACAGAGCTTCAGCGCGAAGCGGCCGACATGCAACTGCTGCAGATCAGCGCAGCCGAAGAGATCGAGAATCTCAGCGACCTCGGCGCTGCGCTCGCGCGACTGACCGGCGGCGACGGCGAATCGGATGCGCAGCTGCAACCGGAACAACGCGCGGTGATGATCGAGTTGCTGCTGGCGCGCAACGAGTTGTTGCCGCGCCAGTTGCAGGTCCAGCAGCGTTCGCTGGAGGTGCTGCAGCATTCGGAGGAGCGCTTGACGCAGTTGCTCGCCGACAGTCAGGCGCTGTCGCAACTGATGGAGCAGAACCTGTTGTGGATCCCCAGCCATCGCCCGGCCGGCGCCGGCTGGCTGCAACGTTCGCTCGAAGGCTGGCAGGAATTGCTCCAGGTCGATCGCTGGCGCTCGTCGGCGCAGCGCGTGGCCGAGCGCCTGCCGCAGAAGCCTTTGTGGATGCTCGGCCTGCTGGTTCCGCTCGCGGCGCTGCTGCTGCGACCGCGCCTGCTGCGCGGCATCAAGGAATCGGCGATTCGCGTGCGCGACCTGCGCGAGGATCGTTTTCGCTACACCCTGCAAGCGCTGACCCTGAGTGCGCTGGTTGCGCTGCCGATGGCGAGCTTCTGCGCGATGCTCGCGTACATGCTGCAGTCCTCCGGCGTGGCGGGTCGTTTCACGCACAGCCTCGGCGTTGCGCTGCAATCGATCGTGTTGTATGGCTACATGTTCGCGCTGTTGTCGGTGCTGTGCCGTGAAGACGGCATCGCCCATGTGCATCTGCGCTGGCTGGGCGCCCGGCGTCGCGCGTTGCTGCAACTGCGAGCCTGGTTGTATTTCGGGGTCATGCCGCTCGCGTTTCTGGCGGCACTGGCGCTGACGCGGGACATCGATACCGCCAATGGCACCGTGTTGCGCTCGGTGTTGATCGCCTTGTCGATATTGCTTGCGGGGATCATCGGCTGGTTGCTGGCGCCTGGCAGGTTGTTCGCCAGTCGCGTGTCCGGCGGCGATCCACTGCCGACCCTGCGCCGCGTGTTGCGCGTGGGTCTGGTGTGCGGCTTGCTGGCGATGGCGCTGATCGCCGTGCTCGGCTATGTGTACACCGTGGCGACCTTGCTGCGGGTCTTCCTCGATACGCTGCAGGTGCTGCTGGTCGTGGCGCTGGTGCATGGCCTCGCGCTGCGCTGGCTGGTCATCGGCGAGCGCCGCATTGCGCTCGCCCGGCAGGCGCCGGTCGCGAGCGTCGAGCGCGGCGATGCCGGCATGGACGTGCCGCAAGTCAGTATCGACAGCGTCAACCTGCGCACCATCAGCGAGCAGTCGCGCAGCCTGTTGCGTGCCTTGACCGTGGTCTCGCTGGGCGCCGGCTTGCTGTGGTCGCTGGCGGAAGTGGCGCCGGCTCTCAGCCTGCTCGACAAGGTCGTGCTGTGGCAGACCAGCGAAGTGGTCGACGGGGTGACACTGGACGGAGGTATCAGCCTCGGCGATGTCCTGCTGGCGCTGGTTGCGCTGCTGGTCGGGATCATTGCGGCGCGCAATATCCCGGGCCTGCTGGAAATCCTGCTGCTGAAGCGTTTCACCGAAGATGCCTCGGTGCGTTACGCGGTGGTTGCCGTTACCCGCTATCTGATCACTTTTGCGGTGATCGTGGTGGTGTTCGGCCTGATCGGTGTGCGTTGGGGCCATCTGCAGTGGCTGGCGGCGGGATTCTCCGTCGGCCTCGGATTCGGGCTGCAGGAAATCTTCGGCAACTTCGTCGCCGGCCTGATCCTGCTGTTCGAGCGCCCCTTCCGCGTCGGCGATGTGGTGACCATCGGCGATCTGACCGGCACCGTGCGCAAGGTGCGCACGCGCGCCACCACCATCGCTGATTTCGATGGCAAGGACATCATCATTCCGAACAAGACCTTCATCACCGAACGCTTCGTCAACTGGACCTTGAGCGACACGGTGACGCGCATCACGCTGAAGATCGGCGTCGGCTACGGCAGCGATCCGGATCTGGTGCGCTCTGAACTGCTGGAACTCGCACGCGCGCACCCGGCGGTGCTCGCCGAACCGGCCCCGGTAGCCCTGTTCATGGCGCTCGGCGACAGCGCGCTGAATTTCGAACTGCGCTGTTTCGTGCGCGAGATCGGCGATCGCCTGCGCACCACCGACGATCTGCACAGCAAGATCGTTCATCGCTTCCGCAAGCGCGGCATCGACATCGCGTTTCCGCAGATGGACGTGCACGTGCACAAGGTCGAAACCGCTGGCGCGGCGACAGTTTCGGTCGGTCAGGCGGGCGAAGGCGCCGTGCCAGCCACGTAGCAGCCCGCCGCAGGCGCGAGTGCCCGTCGGCTCGGCGTTTGCCGCAGTTCTGCCGGTGCACGGCTGCGCCCTGCACCGGCCGATCGGGACGTTCAGGCCACGGCGAGTTCGACTTCGATGTTGCCGCGCGTGGCTTTGGAGTACGGGCACACCTGGTGCGCCGCCTGCATCAGCGCCATCGCCTGCTCGGCCGACAGTTCCGGCATGTGTCCGGTGAGCTTGACCGCCAGCCCGTAACCGGTGGCGTCCTTGCCGATCGACACGGCTGCACTGATCGTCACCGGGCCGGTGACCACCTTCTGCAGGCCAGCCACCAGTTTCAGCGCGCCACCGAAACAAGCCGAATAGCCGCAGGCAAACAACTGCTCGGGATTGGTCCCGGAACCGCCGGGACCGCCCATGCCCTGGGGTACGACCAGCGCGAAATCGACGATGCCGTCGTCGCTGGAAACCCGGCCAGCTCGGCCGGCGCTGGCACTGGCGTTTGCGGTGTAGAGAACTTGCATGGACTGCTCCTTGTAGTCTGCGCGTGAGTGTAGATGAGATTGGGACGCATTTTAAGCGCGGACGAGTCGCGCCGGGAGCCCCGGTCATCGGCGGGAGTCCCTGGCGCACTGCTTCGGTGCGCACGTTCATTCGGCGACCATGGAGACTGTTTTTTGTCCGCAAAGGACGCAAAGGACGCAAAGAGAGCCAGGAACCTGGGTGTTGATGTTCTGCTGGCTTTGATTTCCTTTGCGTTCTTTGCGTTCTTTGCGTTCTTGCGTTCTTGCGTTCTTTGCGTTCTTTGCGTTCTTGCGTTCTTTGCGTCCTTTGCGGACAAATGAACTTCTTTCAGTCACTTGCGGGATGTTTGGCGAGAGTACTGGTCGCCGCCTGGCGGTGCATCGAACTGTGGGAGCGGGTTTATCCCGCGAAAGCAGTCGCGGAGTGAATCCGCTCCCACTTGAGGTCGCTCGCACAAACGGCTCGCGCCGACGGCGCCTGATCTTCTTTCAGTCACTCAAGGGATGTTTGGCGAG
>CALEZI010000152.1 GCA_937928755.1 uncultured Rhodanobacteraceae bacterium
GCGCACTGCTCAGCGCCGCGCTCGGCATGACGCTGGTGCTGGGTTCGATCCTCTGGATGAACCGCAAGGGTGTCATCGTCACTGGCGACAGCGGCACCGCGATCAGCCAGATCAACGCGGAGAAGCGCGAAAAGCCCAAACCGACCCGCGAGGTGCAGAAGCGCGAGCCGCCCAAGAAGCAACCGCGCCGCGCACCTGCGCCGCCATCGGCGAACCTGGGCTCCGCGCTGGCCGGCCTCGATTTCGGCCTGCCGCAGTACGAAGCGGACGATCTCTCCGCGCTCGGCGGCAACCTGCTCGGCGACGGCAAGGATGTGGTGATGACCGATTCCTCGGTCGATGTGCCGCCCAAGCCGACGCTGCAGGTGGCGATTCCCTACCCGGTACGCGCCAAGGCGCAGGGCGTCGAAGGCTATGTGCTGCTCAGCGTGCTGATCAGCCCAACCGGTCAGGTCGAGCGCGTCAAGGTGCTCGAAGCGCAGCCGGCCGGCATCTTCGAAGCGGCCGCCGAAGCCGGCGTCAAGTCGTGGAAGTTCGAGCCGGCGCAGTACCAGGGCCAGGCGGTACGGGTGTGGGCGACGCAGCGGGTGAGGTTTGATCTGTCATGAGCAGGAAAATGGACACCAGGAAAATGGAAAAAGGAAAATGGAAAAAGGAAGAGCGGCGCGCTGCGAGGTCGGTACTTGTCGCGCTCTGGCTGTCCCTTTTTCCCTTTTCCCTTTTCCTTTTTCCAACTGCTTGCCTCAGCGCCACGGATGAGCCGAATTACCTGGAACTCGCCGCCGTGCTCGCCTCCGATGGCAACTACGACAAGGCGACTCTCGAGTACGCCAAGGTCGACGCCGCCGATCCGGAGCTGGATGCGATCAAGTACCACACGCTGGGCGGGATGATCGCGCTCAACCTGCAGCAGCCGGAAGCCGCCGTCGCCGCCTTCGACAAGGCGATCGCCGCCGGACAGACCGAACCGACGATCTTCCTGTATCTGGCACAGGCGCAGTTCGGACTGGAGCGTCATGCCGATGTGCTGAAGACCCTGGACCGCGGCGGCGCTGCCTTCGACACACTGCCGTCGGTGTTCCTGATGCGCGCCCAGGCGCACTGGCTGCTCAAGGATCGCGAGCGCGCGTTTGCGACGCTTGCCGACGGCGCACGGCGCTTCCCGGCCAACACCCAGTTCCTGCGTCGCGAAGTGTTTTTCCTGATGGAGCTTGGCCTCTATCAGGAAGCCGCCGCGCGCGGACAGCGCTATCTCGCCGTGGCCGAGGGCAAGGAAGAGGATTACGTCGCGATCGGCAACGCGCTCAAGCGCGCGCGCCAGTTCGACGCAGCCCTGGTGTTCCTGGAATCGGCGCGGATGCAGTTCCCGGCCAGCGAGAACGTGGTCAAGGTGCTCGCGGCGACCTATCTGGACAACGGCCAGCCGCTCGCGGCCGGCGAATTGATGTACCGCGCGGCGCTGGGCAATCCGGCACTGAAGCCTGAAGCGGCCGAACTATTCCGCCGCGCCAAACTGTATGCGCGCGCGTTGGCGGTCAACGCGGAAATCACCGATCAGTCGCTGAAACTGAAGCAACGCCTCGGCATCCTGATCGAACTCGGTCGTTTCGCCGAAGTGCGCGGCATGGAGACGGCGCTGGCGCGCACGCGCCTGCTCGACGACGAGGACGTGCGTTACGCGCTCGCTTACGCCCAGTTCAAGGAAGGCGACTTCGAAGCCGCCGAGCGCAATCTCGCCAAGCTGACCAAGCCCGATTTGTTCCGCAAAGCGACCGAACTGCGCCAGTCGATGCAGGACTGCGCCGACGAGCGCTGGCGGTGTAGTTGACGATTTGTAGGTCACGTTGCTCGCGCAGCGAGCTACGTGACGTCGGCGTCGATCCCGTCACGCAGGCCGCGCTGCGGCGAACGTGACCTGCGAACTCTTCGTGTGAGCCGTAAAACAGATTTTTATCCGCAAAGGACGCAAAGGACGCAAAGAAGAGCAAATGGAAGCGCTTTCCTTTGCGTTCTTTGCGTCCTTTGCGGACAAAAAACCAATATCGGCACCCGGTTGAGCCTGTGCGCTTGCTCACAGGCGGGTCGGTATCAGAGGAAGAGCAGAAACTGATGAAGCGCCCCCACCCCCGCCGCACCCTGCTCGCCGCGCTGCTATCGCTGGCGCTGGCCGCGAATGCGCAGGACGCCAGTGTCGATGTCTACGGTTTTGACAGCGAGTCCGGCCCGACCGCGAACTACCGCGTCCGCATCAACGGCGTCGAGCAGGCGCCGAACCAGTTCGGTGCGTTGCGGCTGGTGCTGCCGGCCGGCGAGCACCGACTGGAGATCCTGCGCGATGGCCAGGTGGTCAGCACGCTGCCGCTGGTCACCGTTGCCGACGAAATCGCCGAGCTGATCGTCAACTTCGAGGCCGATGGCCGCGCGACCGTCAGCCTGGAGAGTTCCGCGCAATCGACACGCGACCTCGCCGAAAAGGTCGAAATCGCCGATCCGGGTTTGCTCGAGGGCCAGGTCGTCAGCGCCGAAAACGGCAAGCCGATCGCCGGCGCACGCGTCTACATCGCCGGCACGCCTCTCGATCTCACCACCGACGCCGACGGTCGCTTCAGCGCGCAGGTTCCCGGCGGCACCTACTCGGTGTCGGTGCTGGCGCCGAGCTTCGCGTCGCAAACACTGGATGCCGTCGAGATCCCGGCCAAGGGCAAGGCACAGCGTTATGTCGAATTGACGCCGGCGGGGTTGGAACTGGCCGAGTTCGTGGTCACCGAGCCCTTCGTCGAGGGCTCTCTGGCGGCCTTCGTCGAGGAGCGCAGAACCTCGGCAGCAGTGACCGACATCATCGGCGCCGAGCAGATTGCCAAGGCCGGCGATTCGGACGCCGCCGGTGCGCTCAAGCGCGTCACCGGCCTGACCCTGGTCGGCGGAAAGTACATCTACGTGCGCGGCCTCGGCGAACGCTATTCGGCGGTGCTGGTCAACGGCGCCCAGGTGCCGAGTCCCGATCCGACGCGTCGCGTCGTGCCGCTCGACCTGTTTCCCACCGAGATCCTGCAGGGCGTGGTGGTGCAGAAGACCTACTCGGCCGACATGCCTGGCGAGTTCGGTGGCGGCACCATCCAGTTGCGCACCAAGGGTCTGCCCGAGGGACCGTTCCTGAAGATGAGTCTGGGCCTTGGCGGCACCGAAGGCGGCACATTTGCGGACGGCCTTTATTACGACGGTGGCAGTCGCGACTGGAGCGGTCAGGACGATGGCACGCGCGACATTCCGGGCGCACTCGACCAGATCCGCCGCGATGGTGATGTGTTGCGCCTGCGCTCGACCTTCAATCCGAACGGACTCACGGCGGAGGAGATCGAAGCGGTCGGCGAGCAGGTGTCCGGGGTTTACGACATCGAACCGGAGAACACCGGTCTCGACCACAGCGTTTCCATCAGCGGCGGCAACAGCTGGCAGATCGGCGACGACTGGAAGGTCGGCTTCATCGCCTCGGCGCGGCATGCGCGCGGCTTCGACACGGTCGACGAGACGCGGCGTTATTTCGTCGCCAGTTCCTCCGGACTGCAACTGCGCGACGAGATCGAGCAACGCAGCACCCGCGAGGAAATCGACGCCAGCGGTTATGTCGCTGTCGGCGTGGAGTACACCGAGGACCACAAGTTGCGCGCGAACTCGATCCTGCTGCGGCAGACCGAAGACGAGGCGCGCATCGGTTTCGGCACCGCCGACAACCAGCAACTGGAACGTTACCTGCTGGAATGGGTGGAGAACGAACTGATCCTGAACCAGATGGGCGGCGAGCACCTGCTGCCATGGTGGCACCAGAAGGCGCAGTTCGACTGGCAGGTCACCGGTGCGCGCGCCAACCGCTATGCGCCGAACACACGCGAGTACCGCTACAACATCACTTTCGACGGCGAGCGCGAACTGTCGCAGTTCGGCGAGTCCAACCGCTCCAGTTGGGCCGATCTGGTCGACGATTCGGATTCCTTCGACCTCAACCTGAAGCTGCCGTTCGCCTGGAGCGACTGGGTCGAAGGCGGCTTCGGCGTGCACTACGGCGAACTCGACCGCGACCGCGATTCCTACATCCGTCGCTATCAGTTCGCCTTCGCCTTTCCGAACACGCCGGCCGGGCGTGCCGAGCGCGATGCACTGATCCGGCTGCCGTCGCTGGAGCAGACCTTTGCGCCCGCCAACATTCGCCCGGATGCGTTCGTGCTGACCGAAACCACTCAGCCTACCGACAACTATGTGGCAGAGCAGCGGCTCGATTACCTGGGTTTGTCGTTCGAGGCCAACATCTTCGACAAGTTCCGCATCAACTTCGGCTATCGCGAAGAAGACAACTACCAGGAAACCACGACGTTTTCCGTGGTCAACCCGGGTCAGGTCGAAACCGGTCTGATCGACCAGACCGACTATCTGCCGGCCGCGGCGGCGACCTGGTGGATCAACGATGCGCAGCAACTGCGCCTGGGTTACAGCCGCACCGTGTCGCGCCCTGATTTTCGCGAGCTGAGCCCGGCGCCTTACGTCGATCCGATCCTCGATTTCACCACTTTCGGCAACCCCGATCTGGTCACCGCCGGGATCGAAAACTACGACCTGCGCTGGGAATACTATTTCTCGCCGACCGAGAGCTTTTCGATCGCCGCTTTCCGCAAGGACTTCACCAATCCGATCGAAAAACAGTTGCTTCCTGGCTCCGGCAGCATCCTGCTGACCTTGGCCAACGCCGAGTCCGCCACCAACCAGGGCGTCGAGTTCGACATCTACAAGCAGCTCGGCTTCATGAACCGCTGGTTCGAAGACGCCAGCTGGGCGCAGGCATTGAAGCTCGACCAGATCGACTGGAACAACTGGTTTGTGTCGACCAACTACGCCTACATCGACTCGGAGATCCAGCTCGACGAAGCATCGTCGGGCTTCAACACCAACCTGCAGCGCCCGCTCGAAGGGCAATCGCCCTACGTGGTCAACTTTCAGCTCGGTTACCAGTCCGAAGACACCACGCGTGAGGCGACGCTGCTCTACAACGTCTCCGGCGAGCGCATCGTGCAGGTCGGTGTCGACGGCCAGCCGGACGTGTACGAGCAACCCTTCGGTCAGCTCGACTTCAATTATCGACACAAGTTCGCCAACGACTGGTCGATGCGCGTTCGCCTGCGCAACCTGCTCGATCCGACCGTCGAATATCTGCAGGGCGATGGCGTGCTGCGCGAGTTCAAGCGCGGCCGCGAGCTGACGCTGAGCGTGGAGTGGGCGCCGCTGTAGCCTTTGCGGCACGGGGCGCGAGAGAGCTCGCACGCAGACGCTTCTCCAGGGCGCTGCAGTTGCCTTGGTGGGTCCAGACCTGTCTGGACGCTCTCCATCGACAAACCCGTAGGCGCACAGACGCGCTGCGCTTGTTCGCGCATCGAAGCTGTGGGAGCGGGTTCATCCCGCGAAAGCTCTCGCGGAGTAAATCCGCTCCCACATGAAAATCAATGCCTTGTGGCGTGTTCGGTGTCTGGACCCACGACGAGCTTGTGCCCGCTGCCCCGTCAATGTTGCGCTGTCATCCCACTGTCACGCATGCGTCGCATCGCTGCAACGCTCCCAGTCGATGCTGCGGGTCCCCGGCTCGGAACGACCCATCGCTTCCGCACCGCCCGCTTCCGTTCCCCTGAAGGAGTTAACCATGTCCAATCGAATTCGTGCGACTGCGCTGGCCGCGGCACTTGCCGGCGCCATGTTCGGCGCTCCCGCTTTCGCCGCCCTGCAACTGAGCGACGCCTTCGATGGCGCGGTGTTCAATCCCGCCGAAAATGGTCGCGGCGCCTTCGTCGATGTCGCCAAGGGCGCCGACGGAAGCTCGGTGTATTCGATGGCGATGTTCACCTTCGACAGCACCGGCGCGCCGGTCTGGCTGCTGATCAACGCCGTCATGAGCGAATTCCAGTACCGCGCCGTCGATGTCGACGTCCTGCGCCTGAATGGCGGCAGCTTCGGCAGCCCGTTCGTGGCGCCGGCCGCGGCATCCATCGGCAAGGCTACGCTGGAAGTCCACAGCTGCGGCCGCACCTCGGTCAACCTGACCATGAACGCCGGCTCCGGCTTCCCCAACAGCACCTTCGAGTACCAGCCGATCTCAGGCACCAACCAGTGCGTGTACACGCGCGAGTTCGCCGGTTGCCCGAGCTTCGCCACTGCGGCGCCGTCTTATGGCACGCGCGCCTGCCAGATCACCGGCAGCATCCTCGATCGCGAGATCACTCTGACCAATGAAACCACCTGGGTGCTGGAAGGCAAGGTTGGCGTCGGCAACGACAATGCCAACCCGTCGACGCTGCGCATCGAGCCGGGCACGCTGATCGTCGGTTCCGGCGATACTTTCGATCACCTCGCGGTGCTGCGCGGCTCGAAGATCTTCGCCGAGGGCACGCGCAACGCGCCGATCATCCTGACCAGTCCGTTCGAACTGCCGGGCGCCTCGCGTCCGCCGCAGTCCAAGGACATCGGCGGCTTCGTGATCTCCGGCAAGGCGCCGGCCAACTGCAACCCGAATTGCACCGCCGAGTGGGATCCGACCAACAAGTACGGCGGCACCGATCCGGCCGACAACAGCGGCATCGTGCGCTACATGCAGGTGCGCTACGCCGGTTACATCTTCACCACCAACCGCGAGCTGAACTCGTTCACGCTGAACGCGGTCGGCAGCGGCACCACGCTCGAGTACCTGCAGTCCTACCGCGGCGGCGACGACGGCATCGAGTTCTTCGGCGGCACCGCCAACGTGCGCCACTTCGTCGACAGTTGCGGCGGCGACGATTCGATCGACTGGGACGAGGGTTACAGCGGCAAGATGCAGTTCGCGCTGGTCAACCAGCGCGGATGCGACGGCCAGGATCATGGTTTCGAAGTGTCGAACAGCCCGACCAACTTCGACGCCACGCCGCGCTCGCGTCCGAGCATTGCCAACGTCACCGTGCGAGGCGGCGGCAGCGGCAGCCGCGACGGCCTCAACCTCAAGGAAGGCACGGGCGGCAACTTCTTCAACCTGGTGGTGACCGGCTTCGCGCGCTCCTGCATCGGCATCGAAGGCCTGCCGACGCAGACTGCCGCGGGCCCCGCCACGGCGCTGACCGGCGTGCTGACGCTGACCAACTCGGTGATCGACTGCGCCACCAACTTCCGCGAAGGCAGCGGCGTGACTGCCGGATACACCCAGGCCTGGTTCGAAGGGCAGGCCGGCAATGCGGCAGCACCGCTGGCGCTTGCGGGCTTCCTGCCGACCGCCGCGTCGCCGATCAACAACAAGCCGTTCAACCCGCAAACCGACTGGTTCATCCCGACCAATTATGCGGGTGCCTTCCGCAGCAATGCGGCAAGCGACAACTGGGCGGCTGGCTGGACGCACCGCTTGAACGACTGATCCAGGGCAACACTCCAAAGGGCCGATCGGCAGCACCGATGGGTTTCCTGGGCGCGGAGCGATCCGCGCCCTTTTTATTTTTGCGGGCCACATGGCGCGGCGCCCTCCAAGGGCCGCGAGTCGCAGTCTGGCGCGCTCCTAGAGGGCCGAGCGCCTGCTTGGCCGCTGTTGCGGTTGCTCTTGCTCTTGCTCCTGCTCGGTAGGGGCTTAGGCGCGTAACGGCCGAAAAGCGGCGCCGCAGGCGCGGCGCCCTCCAAGGGCCGCAAGCCGTAATCTGGCGCGCTCCTGGAGGGCCAAGCGCCTGCTTGGCCGCTGTTGCGGTTGCTGGCAGGCCTTCGGCTAACGCCGGCCCATCCACTCAAGTGCGTTGAGTTCCCCTTGGAAGCGCCAATCCTGATAGCGCGAGACCAAGCCTGCGCGCACTGGATTGTTGCGTACATATTCCCACTTTGCCCCGTAGGAGTCCTCGCGGCGCAATTGGTGATCCCAGAATTCGCGTTGCCACAAGCTCCAGCGGCCCTCACCGATTGCCCGTGTAGTGATCGAACGCCAGTAGGCGATCCAGCGATCCAGCGCGTTGGCGTCTGGCATCGGCGCACAGAACAGATGCAGGTGATCGGGCATGATCACGTAGCGACCGACACGCCATCGGTCTGCCTGAGCCCAGGCGCTACGCAAGGTGTCGTGGACGAGATCCTGGGCCAGACACGCACGGCGGTCCTTGGTGCAGCAGGTGAGAAAGATGATCGGGCTCGGATGATCGGGCTGCGGCAGCCAGTGAATCGGGTGCTTGCGGCGGATAGGTTCGTCCATTGATCGAGAATACAACCGGCCGCGAAAAGCGGCGCCGCAGGCGCGGCGCCCTCCAAGGGCTGCGAGCCGTAATCTGGCGTGCTCCTGGAGGGCCAAGCGCCTGCTTGGCCGCTGTTGCTCTTGCTCCGTCGGGGCTTCGGCGCGTTGGGCCGAAAAGCGGCGCCGCAGGCGCGGCGCCCTCCAAGGGCTGCAAGCCCTGATCTGGCGCGCTCCTGGAGGGCCAAGCGCCTGCTTGGCCGCTGTTGCTCTTGCTCCGTCGGGGCTCCAGCGCGTTTGGGACGAAAATCGGCGCCGCAGGCGCGGCGCCCTCCAAGGGCCGCAAGCCCTAATCTGGCGTGCTCCAGGAGGGCCAAGCGCCTGCTTGGCCGCTGTGCTCTTGCTGCGTCGGGGTCTCCGGCGCCTGCTTGGCCGCTCCCGCTTTCGGCTTATAGTGCGGACAATCGGTCACGGAGTCTGCACATGCTGCTGCGCGCGCTGCTGCCTTGGGCATTTCTGGCTCTGAGTTCGCTGGCAATCGCGGCGCCGACCGTCGTGCCGGAGCCGCTCAAGGACTGGCAGGCCTGGGTGTTGCACGGCGAAGAGTTCCGCCAGTGCCCGTTCTTTGCGCTCGGCAATCCACAGGATCGCGGCCAGCATGCCTGTGCGCTGCCGGGTGCGGCGAGCATTCGCATTGCGGACGGTCGTGCCGAAATCGCGGTCGGCTATCGGGTTTACGCGGCAGGCCATGTGGAGCTGGTGTACGCCGAAGATGCAGCGCCCGAAGCGCTCAGCGTGGACGGTCAGCCGGCGATCATCGGCGGCGCTGGCGGCGCGCCGCGGACCTGGCTGGAGCCCGGCGCGCGACAGCTGCGTTATGTGCTCGATCTGGCGGCGCAGCCGGAGTCGCTGATGGTGCCGCAATCGCTGCGTCTGATCGAACTCAGCGTCGATGGCCGGCCGATCTTCCCGCTCAACCGCGCCGGTGGCGAACTCTGGCTGCAGCGTGCCGAAACGGCGACCGAGAGCGACGCGCTGGAAGTGGTGGTGCATCGACTCTGGCGCGATGGCATCCCGCAGCAACTGGAAACGCGCATCGAGTTTCATGTTGCCGGAAAGGCGCGCGAAATCCGCCTCGGGCCGGCCTGGCCGGAGGGCTACGAGCTGACCCAGGTCGCGGGCGATCTGCCGGCGGTGGTCGAACCCGGACGCATGCTGCGCCTGCAGTCGACGGCGGGCAGCTTCCAGTTGCGCGTGATCGCGCGAGCGCTCGAGCGCACGGATCGGCTTGGCTTCGAATTCCCGACCAGCGACTGGCCGCAGCAGGAAATCTGGAGCTTCGCGGCAAATCACCTGTTGCGCGTCGTCGATGTCGGCGGCGATGCGCCGATCGACCCGGCTCAGGCCGATGTGCCCGACGACTGGATGCAGTACCCCGCGTTCGCGATGAACTCGGGCGATGCCCTGACGTTGGCCGAACGCAGCCGCGGACTCGGCGACGATGCCAATCGATTGTCCGTGCAGCGCGAGCTGTGGCTGGACTTCGACGGCACCGGTTACACCGTGCAGGACCGCATCTTCGGGCGCATGCGCCAGGGCTTCCGCATGGATCTGGCCGAGCCGTACACGCTGCTGTCGGCCAGCGAGCGCGGCGAGCCGCTGCTGGTGACCGCGGGCAGCGCAGCTGCGCGTGGCGTCGAACTGCGCTATCCGTCGCTCGATGTCGAGGCCACAGCGCGCCTGCCGTGGACCGCATCGATGCCCGCGCATGGCTGGAGCGAACGCCTCGACGGCTTGTCGACCACGCTGCATTTGCCGCCGGGTTATCGGCTGCTGCACGCTGGCGGCGCCGATCGCGCAGCGCAGGCGTGGATCGAACGCTGGGACATCTACGCGGTGTTCATTGCCGCTTTTGCGGTGGTGCTGGCGTGGCGACTCGGCGGCTTGCCGCTGGCCGGTGCGGTTGCCCTGCTGGTGCTGCTCGGGGTGCACGAGAACGATGTGCCGCGCTACAGCCTGATTGCGCTGCTGCTGTTGTTGCTTGGCTGGCAATCGCTCAACGCCGGTCGGCTGCGGCGCGCGCTGGCGCTGACGAGTGTGTTTGCCGCGCTGGCATTCGCCTGGGTGGCGCTGCCCTTCGCCATCGCCCAGGCGCGTTATGCGCTGCACCCGCAACTGGCCGAGGGCGCGCTGGCGAGCAACTGGGGCGACCTGTCCGATCTCGACGGCGGTTTCGCCGTCGGCAACATGGCGCCTCAAGACATGCCGCTGCAGGCGAACATGGTACCGCCGCCACCGCCGCCACCCGCGCCTGCGGCTGCCCCGGTTCCGTCGAGCAAGGCCGATGTGAATCGCATGCAGCAGTCGATGGAAGTGGTGCAGGTGACCGGCTCGCGCATCAAGCGTGTCGACATGCTCGAACGCTATGCCAAGGACGCCGTGGTGCAGGCCGGTGTGGGGCGCCCGAACTGGCGCTGGATGCGCATCGACCTGGGTTACGACGGGCCGATCGATCGCGAGCAGAACCTCGAGTTGTGGTTGTCGCCGCCGTGGCTGACCGCACTCTGGCGGTTGCTGCTGGTGGCCGCGCTGGCCGCCATCGCGGTGCTGCTGGTGCGGCGTTTGGCTGCTGTGCGCCTGCGCACGCCGACGCTCGCCAAGGCGCTGCTGGTGCTGGGCTCGATCGGGTCGGCGTCGGCCGCGGAAATGCCGTCGGCGGAAATTCTGCAGGAGCTGAAAGCGCGCCTGACCGAAGATCCCGATTGCGCCCCACGCTGCGCTTCGCTGACCACGGCGCAACTTCGGATCGACGGCGACCGCCTGCAACTCGACATCGAAGCGCACGCCGGCGCGCGCGTACTGCTGCCGATGCCGCTCGACGACAGCGCGCTGTCCGATGTGCGCCTGACGGTGGATGGCGTGCCGACCGCTGCGTTGCGCAGCGCAGGCGACAGTTCCGCCTGGGTCGCCGTGGAACGCGGAGTGCATCGACTGATGCTGGATGCGCGCGTGCGCGGCGATCGACTGACGCTGGATTTCAGCATGGCGCCGGCGCGTTTTCAGATCACGGCCGCAAACTGGACCGCGGCTGGCCTGCGCGACGGGCGCCTGTTGGCCGAGCGTTTGGAACTGGTGCGCGAGGCGTCCAGCAGTGGCGCCGAGGACACGGCGACCGCACGCGTCCCGGTCAAGCCCTTCGTCCGCGTGGTGCGGCAGATCTCGCTCGACCTCGACTGGACGGTGTACACGACGATCCAGCGGGTGGCGCCGGGCGACGGTGGCTTCAGCGTGCGCGTGCCGCTGCTCGTCGGCGAGCAGCCGCGCGATCCGGCCTTGCGCGTCGACAACGGGCAGGCCGAGGTCACGCTGCAACCGGGCAGCGTTTCGGCGAGCTTCGATTCGCGTCTCGCGCGCAGCGAGACCCTGACGCTGACGGCGCCAACGCTGGTCGATCGCGCCGAACTCTGGCGCGTGGTCGTTGGACCGAGCCTGTCGCTGAGCACCGCCGGCGTGCCGCTCAGCGAGCCCGAGGGCGGCATCGACGACAACGACGCCTGGGTGCACGAATTCCATCCGCTGCCGGGCGAAACGCTGACGCTGACCATCGCCCGGCCGGCGGCGGTGCCTGGCGCCACGCTGGTGGCCGACAGTGTCGACCTTTCCAGCAGCATCGGCGCACGCAGCCGCACGCACACGCTGAACCTGAATCTGCGCGCCACCCAGGGCGGCAGCCACGCGCTGACGCTACCGGCGAACGGCGAACTGTTGAACCTGACGATCGATGGCCGTGCGCTCAACCTGAAGCCGGAAGGCGGCGTGCTGACGCTGCCGATCAAGCCGGGCACGCAGCAGCTCAACCTGAGCTGGCGCGAGGATGTCGAGATCGGCATGTCCACGCGCTCGCCCGAACTCGACCTTGGCCTCGACGCCGCCAATGTGCGGTTGCGCCTGGCGCTGCCGCAGGATCGCTGGATCCTGCGACTGGCCGGCCCGGCAGTCGGTCCGGCCGTGCTCTACTGGTCCGGGCTGATCGTGCTCATGCTGATCGGCTACGGCCTCGGTCGCAGCGGTCGCGCGTTGCTCTCGTTGCGCGCCTGGATGCTGCTGGTGCTCGGTTTTTCGACCTTGAGCTACATCCCGTTGCTGATCGTCGCAGTGGCCTTCATCGCGCTCGACGCGCGCCGCCGCCATTTGCCGGGAACGCTCGGCAAGTGGCGCTTCGATTTCATCCAGCTGCTGCTGGCCGGCCTCACCCTGGCCGCTTTCGCCGCGCTGGTGGCGGCAATCCCGGCCGGCCTGCTGGGTTCGCCGGACATGCACATCGCCGGCAGCGCCGGCAGCTACGGCGAACTCGCCTGGTTGGCCGATCGCAGCAGTGGCCAACTGCCGACCGCCACTGCCATCAGCTTGCCGATGTGGGCCTACAAGGCGCTGATGCTGGGGTTCGCCTTGTGGCTGGCATCGGCGGTGATCGGCTGGATCAAGCTGGCGTGGTCGGCGCTGACCAGCGGAACCGGATGGATGCGGCTGCGCAAGACGCCCAGCGTTGCAACCGCCGGGCGCGAGCCTGCGGCGTGAGCGATTCCGCGCAACCTCTGCCGGCCGAGTCGGCGCTGCGCCTGGCGGTGCACGGGCGCTATGGCGCAGATCCCGGATTCGGCCTGGAAGGCGCCAGCGAGCGCGGCGTCTACCTGCGACGTTTGCCCGGATCGACCAGCTACTACGCCGAGGAGGAGGCCGTCTGGTTGTGCTGGAACGACGAGACCAACAGCACCCGGTTGCAGGTGCTGGCGCGGGTGAGTCAAGCCGACAACTCGGGTCTGAGGTTGCGCTTCGAGCCCGGGCAGTCGCCGGCCTTGCTGGCTCAGGTCCAGGCGCTGGTTCCCAGGCGCTCGCTGGACGACGCGGCCGCACCGACGCCTGCCGATCGCGCGATTGCGCTGATCGTCGACTGCATCCGCACCGATTTCGTCGACGCCGTGCGCAATCTGCACGATGTGGTGCTGGGCGACATCGTTTCGGGCACGCCAGTGGCGGCCGACCCGGTTGCCGCTTATCTGCAGACGCAGCGCGGCAACATCGAGAACGACTTCCGACGACGCCTGGCCCAGCCGTGGCGCAGTCCCCGCGGTGACCCGGCCAGCGGGCGCGCGACGCATCAGCCACTGCAACTGTTGCCCGACGGCGAGGTTCAAGCCTGGCTGGCCGGACGCGAGATGTCCCGAGCGCTGGCGCGCGAGTGCGATTCGTCTTGGCGGCCGTTGCGAACGCAACTGCAGCGCGTGCTGTACGGACGCGAGGGCGTCAGTGCAGATGCGCTGGCGGCGAGCGCCGTGGTGGACGCCCTGTCGCAGGCCCTGCACGCGGCAGAGGTCGATGCCAGCGTGCACCAACGCTTCCTGAAGGCGGTCGGCGAGCGTCGTGGGTTCGATCTCGCGGCGCTTTACGAGCGTTTGTCGCGGGCGCTGGAGCGCGCACGGATCCTGCCGCCAACGCCCGCAGCGGCGACTCAGTCCGACACCGCGGCCGGCGCGGCGGCGTCTGCCGTCAAACCGGCGTCGGTAGCGCCGGCGCAGGTGTTGTCGACGGCGCAGCGGCTGCCGGCACCGGACCCGTCCACGGCATGGTCGGCGCTGCGCAAGATCGGTGCGCCGGTGACGTCGGGCATTGCCGACGGCGTGCTCGCCGGTGGCGGCGCGGTGGCCGACGCCGTGCTGCTGCGTGCCGCCGGCGAACTGCTGAACGGCAATGCCGAACTCACCGGTGCGGCGCTACGTGAACGTCTGCAGCAGCGCGCGCGACAGCTTTCCGGCGATGCCGCTGCGCCCCTGGAGCGTCGCCAGCACGACGCGGTCGACCTGGTTTCGCGCATCCACGAGGCGCTGGATGAGGATCCGCTGGTATCCGCCGACTTTCGCGAGCGTTGCCGCCCGCTGTTGCGGCCGATCCTGGCAACCGAACTGCACGGCGAGGGCATCGGCGAGGCGGGCGACGCGTTGCGTCGCTTGTTGTCGCTGGTCGAGTTCGGCAGTGCGCTGTTCGCCAGTCGCCAGGACCCGATCACCAATCGGTTGCGGGAGACCTTCGATCAGGAACTGGCGACACTGGCGCGCTCGCAACCGTGGTCGAAGGCCGACATCGAAGCCACCTCAGGACGCGTCGAGCAACTGTTGCAACGTCATCGTGCTGCCAGCCAGGCCGGCGAGAAGCGCGTCGTCGAGGCCTCCGCGGCGCAGCAGCGCCTGGCCGACGGGCGCCTGCAGGTACAGCGGATACTGGCTGACGTGTTTGCCGGCCGCGGGCTGCCGCAGGCGCTGCGGGAGTTGCTGACGCGCCACCTGGCGTCGACCCTGCTGCCGATACTGCTGCGCGCCGGCCCCGAATCTGCGGAGTGGCAAGCGGCGATCGAACGTCTGCGGTCTTTGCACGTCGATCTCGTGCGAGCCGCCGCCGGTCACCGCTGCGATCCAGCGCGCCACCTCGACTGGCTGCGCCCGGCCTGTGCTGGCGCGCCCGACGCGGCGGCACTGGGCAGTGCGCTGGCCGACATCGAGCGCGCCCTCAACGGCAGCGTGGTGCCGTGGGTGAGCTTCGACGGCGACGAGCCGGCGACCGCGACGACGGCTGCTCCCGCCGGCAGCCAACGACTGGCCGAGTTGCAGGTTGGCGACTGGCTGGCGTTCGCTGCGGCGGGGGAAGCAGCGCGACTGGCGAAGCTGGCCTGGTGTGCGGGCGACCTGAGCCGCTTCGTGTTCGTCAACCGGGTTGGCCAGAAATCCGACGAAATCGACGCGCCCACGCTGCAGGCGTTGCTCGCCGATGGCACTGCGCGGGTGGTCGAGCAGGGCGACTCCGACCTCGCCGAGCGCGCCTGGCGGCGCATGTTGATCGGCCGCCACGACGATCTGGCGGCGCAGGCCACGCGCGACCCGCTGACCGGACTGCTCGACCGGCGTGAACTGGAACGCCGTCTGCAGAGCTGGCTGGTGTCATCCGCGCGCACTCCGCTGGTTGTGCTGTGGCTGGGCGTCGACCATTTGCGCCTGATCAACCAGACGCATGGCATGGCAGCGGGCGATCATTTGCTCTGCGAGGTTGCGGCGACCCTGCAACGCTACCTGAACGCCGACAAGTCGGACGCGGGATTCGCCGCGAGAGCAGCCGGCGACGAATTCGTGGTGGTGCTCGCCGGTTTGTCGGCTGCCGAGGCAGAGCGCCGGGCGGTTGCCTTGTTCGATCAGGTGAATGCCCACGACGTCAGTTTCGAGGACGCCCACCTGCGCCTGTCGATGAGCATGGGCATGGTCGCCGTGGACGTCGCGAGTTCCTCGGTCGGGCGCATGCTGGCCGACGCCGAACGTGCCTGCGGCGCCGCCAAGGAGTCCGGACGCGGGCGCTGGTATCGCCATCAAAGCGACGATGCCTTGCTCAGCCAGATGCGCGAGTCGGCCAACTGGGTGCGCCGCCTCGATCACTCGCTGCATTCGCGGGGACTGGTGCTGTATGGCCAGCGCGCGGTCTGGCTGGGCGGCGCGGGCGAGCGCCAGGTGGACTACATCGAAGTGCTGCTGCGCATGCAGATCGACGGCGGGGTAGTCGCACCCGGCGAATTCATTCTGGCCGCCGAACGCTACGGGCAGATCGCCGCGGTCGATCGTTATGTGTTGCAGGAGCTGACGCGCATGCTGCAAAGGGTCGGGCCGCAATGCGATGCGCACATCGCCTTCAACATTTCGGCGCGCAGCATCGTCGACCTCGCCTTCGTCGACGAAATCATCGAGACGCTGCGGCAGCAGCCGTTGCCGCTCACCCGACTCTACGTCGAGCTGACCGAGACTGCGGCGATCCAGCAGATCGAAGAGGCGGGCGCCGGCATGCGCCGTCTCGGCGAAGCCGGTCTGTCGCTGGTGCTCGATGACTTCGGTTCCGGCTGGTCGTCCTACCAGTACCTGAAGCGCCTGCCGTTCGACGTGGTCAAGGTCGACGGCGCTTTCATCCGCGACATCACGCGCGCCGACGAGGACCGCGCGCTGGCTGCCTCGATCAATCAGATCGCGCACCTGCTCGGAAAGCGCACCGTGGCAGAGCATGTCGAGGATCAGGCCACCCTCGATCAGGTGCGGGCGATCGGCTTCGACTATGCCCAAGGTTATATCGTGGGCAAGCCAGCGCCATTGTCGGAGCTGCTCGGGTACGCTAGCTGAGGCTGATGCCGCGATCAGCGCGAGCGCATTATTCTAGGGACCAGGAACATGACCGCAGGGCACGCGCCAGCATGAGTCAAGCAGCCGGTTCAGAAGTCGACTTCCTGCCGTTCGCCAAGTTCGTGCGAAAGGAATGCCCGGCACGGGTACGCGGGATGCTGGAGGGCCTGTACCAGGCCGCCTGGCCGCTGATCTCCAGCGCCCTGCAGCGCAGCCTGGCGCAACTGGAGGACGACCTGTTCCGCCACGCCGAGCGCGCGCCGAACGTCAACGAACAGAATCTGAGTTTCGAGGGTCAACGCGAACTGCGACGCCGGCGCAACGATTTCATCGCAGGCTGCCGTGACGGCGTGCAGCGCTCCCTGCTGCACCTGATCGACCCCGACGTGCCGTACGATCAACTGCGCGCCAATGAACCCGCCGTCGGTCATCGCATGCAATTGAGTCTGGTCGATCCGGTACACCTGGAGCAGGTGCTGGTGTTGACCGAGGTGGCCACGCGCGCCGAGATGCGCGGCAGCGACGAATTGCACGGATTGTCCTATCGGCTGGCGGTGATCATCGGCAGCGCGCCCTTCGAGCTGGAAGCGGTGGCGCTCGGGCCGCACGCCCTGTGCGCGACCTTTCGCGCCGCCGCCGAGTGCTTCGAGCTTTCGCCCTTGCACCGCGCGGCGCTCTACCGGCGCATCGACAAGACGCTGTTTGCCGATGCCAGTGGGCTTTACCAGGCGATCAATCGCCACCTCATCGGCCAGGGCATTCTTGCCTGGCTGCAACTGACGCCGCGCCGGGTCGCGCAGCGCAGTCCGGGCGCGCGGCCGTCGCCCGACGCGCCCGGCGCCAGTGTGCCGGCAGCGCCGGAAGCGCCGGTTCCCGCCGCAACGGCCGCGACCGTTGCCAGCGAAGCTCTGTCGGCGCCGGCGCCGGCGCCAGCCCCGGCTCCGGCCGCGGAACCGGCACCGGCACCCCCGGCGCCCGAAGTCGGCCGAGCGGAAGGGCCGGCGATGCAGGCGCTGCGCAATTACCTGAAGTCCGGTCAGCAGGATCGGCCGATGCCGGCGCCCGAATCGCCGCGCGGCGGCGACGCCGCAGCGGCACCCGCGCCCGCGGCGCTTGCCCAGACGCAGCCGGAGGCCTCGCGCAACGCAGACTTGTTGAGCTTCGATACCCTGCGCGAACTGCTCGCCGGTCGCCGGCAGGGATCGACGGCTGCCGCGGCCGGCACAGAGGCGCAGCAATACGTCGCCAGCGAACCCGACATCGACGCCGCTCTGTCGGCCTTGCAGATGCAGCCGCCGCCGGCGCCGACCCAGGTCGGCGGACGGGTGGTGCATCGGCGTGTCGCCGACGTCAAACATGACATCCTGGCCCAGTTGCGGGCCCGCAACGGCGCGTCGGCGCGACTCAGCGCGCCCGACTCGGACGCCATCGATCTGGTCGGCTTCCTGTTCGACCACCTGCATGCCGAGCAGCAGCCGAACAGCGTCAGTCATGGTCTGCTGACCCAGTTGCAGGTGCCGCTGATCAAGGTCGCGATCAAGGACAAGGGTTTCTTCACCCAGCGCAACCACCCGGCACGGCAACTGCTCAATGCATTGATGGAGACCGCCGAACTGTGGGTGGAGGAAGAATCCCAGGACAGTGCGGTGGTCGACAAGATGCGTTGGGTGGTCGATCGCGTGAGTCGCGACTTCGACAGCGATGCCGATGTGTTCGGCCGCCTGTTCGAGGATCTTTCCCGCCACATGGGGGGTCTGAAGAAGAAGGCTGATGTTGCCGAGCGGCATAACGTCGAGGCTGCCCGTGGCAAGGAGAAGCTCGATCTTGCGCGGCTGCGCGCCGTAGAGAACGTGCGGCAGCGGCTGGAGCACGCGGATCCCCCGGCAGCGGTACGCACGCTGCTGGAGAGCGCCTGGACCGACGTCATTGCCCTGGGTTACCTGCGCCAGGGTTACGATCACCCGCAGACGCACGAGCGGCTGGGCTTCGTCGATCGCCTGATCGAGCTCTTTGGCCACGGCCGACCGTTGCCCGAGCGTCGCTTCGAAGTGCAGAAGCTGCACTCGCTGTTCGAGGATGGGCTGGCGTCGATCGGTTACCACGACGATGCGGTCGGTAAGGCGTGGGCGGACATCGCGCGGCTGGTGGAGGAGGTCGGCGACGAGAGCGCGCACGCCGCCGAGACCGCCGTGCGCGAGTTGGTCGAGCAGCAGCCGCGGCTTGGCGAAGTACGCCAGGAGTCGGCCCCCGCCGCACGACCGGGCGCCGCCGCGCCCAAGACCCTGCTGCAGGCGTTGCGCAAGGAAGCGGCGATGCCGCTTTCGCCGCGCGAGGCCGAGATGGCGGAACGGATCAAGCGGTTGCCATTCGGCACCTGGTTCGAATTCACGATCAACCAGCAGGGCGACAAGGTGAAACGCAAGTTGTGCTGGTTCAGTCCAGTCACCGGGCACTGCCTGTTCGTCAACGTGCGCGGCGCCAAGGCGCAGGAACGCACCATCGATGACCTCGCGCGCGATCTGGTGCGCGGCAACGTGCGGCTGGTCGAGGAAAAGAATGAATCGTTGATTGATCGGGCCTGGAAGGGCATCGTGTCCATGCTGCGTGGTGCCGGACTGTCCGCCACCGATGCGCCAGCGCAGGCGAGCTGAGGGGGCAAGTCCATGAGCCAGCGACGTTCGGTCCGCAAGCGCGTCACCGAAACCCTGCAGATCGTCGACATGATGACCGGTGCGCCGCTCGCGCGTCTGGGCAATCTGTCGGCCGACGGCTTGATGCTGATCAGTACCCGCGCGGTACCGGAAAAGCACGTTTTTCAGGTGCAGTTCCCGTTGCCCGGGGCTGCTGCATCGGTGCCGCGGCTGGAGGTGGGCATCCAGAGCTTGTGGTCGGAGGCGGCCAGCGGCGACCAGAGCCACTGGACCGGTTGCCACATCATTTCGATTTCACCCGAACATCGAGACTTGCTGGACGACTGGGTGGCGCGTTCGGCCGAGGGCGCTTGATCCGCGGCGTCGAGGTTGCCCGCGGCGGCTTCGGCCCGCGCGCCCTCAGCGCAAAATGCGGCGGCGTCTACTCGTAGCCAAAGCGCTTCGCCGCCGGCGCGAGCAGGCGGAAGGCCTTGCCGAGCGGCGCCGCGTAGCGCCGCCAGCGACCGCTTTCCAGGCGTTCCGGCAGACCCGCCAGCACCTGCCGCTGCGGTGCGTCCAGCACCAGCGATTCCGGCGCCACCCCGAGCGCCTTGCCGAGACGGCCGCGCAGCGCATTGCGATCGGCGTCGAAGTCCTCGGCGCGGATCACGCTGACGGCCAGGCCCGCTGACGCGCGCATGCGATCGAGGTGCTGGTACTGGCGCAACAGATAGTTGGCGGCCAGTTCCGGTTTGCCGATCGGGCGTGCCGGCAGGGTGCCGAACGCCAGCCAGTGCAGCAAGGTGTCGCGCGGATCGCGCACGAAGGCCAGCACCCGGCCCTGCGGCAGCGCGCCGGACAGCGCGGCGTACTGTACCCACTCGAGCGACGGCAACACGTCCAGTACCAGGCGCTCGGCCGGTAGCTTGAGTCGATCCAGCGCACGCCAGTAGCGGCGACGGAACAGCGTGAGCGTCGACTCGTTCAGGCTCTTTTCGATCTGACCGCGCTGGTCCGCGGACAGGCCATCGTGGCGACTGTTGTTGCCGAGGCGGTCGCTCAGGACGGCGATCGAGTCGCCGCGTGCCAGCGCGCGCAGCAGCGCCTCGGCGCCACTGCCGGGAATGTAGGGCACGAAGACCAGCGGGCGACCCTGGGTGACGAACAGCGGCATCGGCAGTTCGCTGGGTGGCGCCAACGGGTCGGACAACGCCGGCATGTGCTGTTTCGGCAGATTTGCGTGCACATCCAGCCAGTGCGCGACGGCTGCATCGGAATCGCCGGCGCGGTCAGCCGCGTAGCCGAGCAGGAAGCTGCGTGTCGCCCGCGTGCCGGCCGTCAGCTTGTCGCTGGTCAACGCGGCGAGCGCCGTGCAGTGCGCCCCTGGCTTGCCCGACTTCAGCTCATAGGCGGCGGCGATGCTGAGCGCCTTGGGTTGCTGGGCGTCGAGCGCCAGCGCCTTCTCGGCGGCCTGCTGCGCCAATGCCGCTTCGCCGCGCAGTTCGGCGCCGGTCGCCACTTCGGCGTGTGCGTCAGCCTGGTGCGGCTGCGCCTCGGCCCAGGCACGCGCCACCGCAAAGGCCTGGTCTGCCCGGCCCTGGCGTGCCAGCAATCCCATCTGGTGGGTCCAGATCGATGCATGCGAATCGGCGCGCGCATAGGCGCCGAGCAGCGAAATGCCGTCGTCGACGCGTCCGCCACGAACGCGTGCCTCGGCAGCGGCGTGAACCAGTCGCGGATCGCCGTCGATGCGCACCAGTGCGCGATCGAGCAAGTCGATGACCTGATCCATGCGTCCTTTGCGCAGCGCCAAGTCGCTCAGTCGCACCAGCATCTCGGTATCGTCCGCGCCGAAGTCGACCACGCGGGCCAGCGTGGCCAGTGCGGCGTCGCCATCGGCGTCCGCCACCTGCGCCTTGGCGGCCAGTCGGCGCACGCGCGGATTGGCGGGATCCAGACGCAGCGCGTTATCCAGCGCCTGGCGCGCGAAGGCGTAGTGCCCCTTCGACAGCAGCACCATTCCGAGTACCGTCTGCGCGCGTGCGTCGTTCGGCAATTGCTGGATCGCGGCCTGCGCCAGCGCCAATGCCTGATCGGCGTCGCCGTGTACCAGCAGCACTTGCGCCAGGCCGATTTGCGCCTGGGCATCGTTCGGGTCGGCACGCAGTGCAGTGCGGAAACGCTGGTCGGCCGCTTCGACCTGACCGGCTGCGAGTGCCAGTTCGCCCAACTGGGCATGTCCGCGCGACCAGTTCGGGTCGAGTGCCGCGGCACGCTCGATGAACTCGGTGGCGCGCAATGAGTCGCCCTGCTGCGCCAGCAACAGGCCGTAGTTCACCAGGTAGCTCGGTTCTTCCGGCGCGGCGTCGATGGCGCGCTTGAAATGACTGCGTGCGCCCAGCGCATCGCCCTTGCGCGACAGCACCACGCCGTACATGTTGAGCGCTTCCGGATCGTCCGGGGCCTCGTTCAGGCGGTCGCGCAAACGGTACTCGGCCTCGTCCAACTGGCCTTTCTGGATCAGCTCTCGGATGTGTTGCATGGATGCCTTGCATGCTGCCGCCGCAGCGGCCAACGGGATGGATGCCGGCGAGTTCCGGGCGCAGCGGCCATGGACACCCGAAAACGGCACGTCACCCTGAAGAATACCAGTGCCCGGGCAAGGCCGTCGCGTTGGCTGGATGCCTCGGGCCCTTTCGGCTACCCTTGCGCGCCACTGGTCGCCGGCCGCGCTGCTCCCTCGTGCATGCGCATCGCGACGTACACGTCGCACTCAGCCTGCAGTCGCCGATCCAAGCCATGACGCACGAACCCGAACCCACGCTCTCCGTCGTCGTCCCGGTGCACAACGAACGCGACAACGTGGGGCCGCTGCTGCGCGAGATCGCGGCTGCGCTGGAGCCGCTGGGACTGGCGTGGGAGGCGCTGTTCGTCGACGACCACAGTAGCGACGACACCTTGGCGGTGTTGCGCGCACTGCGCGCCGGGCAACCGCGCTTGCGTGTGTTGCACCATGTGCGCCAGAGCGGCCAGAGCACGGCTGTGCGCAGCGGCGTCAAGGCGGCGCGCGGACGCTGGATCGCCACCCTCGATGGAGACGGCCAGAACGATCCGGCCGACATCCCGAAGCTGCTGGCGGCGCGCGACAGCGGCGACCCACTGATCAAGCTCTACGCCGGTTGGCGCGTCAACCGCAAGGACAGCGGCAGCAAACGCTGGGCGTCGAAGATCGCCAACGCCATCCGTTCGCGCCTGCTGCGCGACGAAACGCCCGACACCGGCTGCGGCCTGAAGCTGTTCGAACGCGCGGTGTTCCTCGATCTGCCGTACTTCGACCACATGCACCGCTACCTGCCGGCACTGGTCAAGCGCGCCGGATGGCGCTGCATCAGCGTGCCGGTCAACCATCGCGAGCGCACTGCGGGCAAATCCAAGTACGGCAATCTTGGCCGCGCCTGGGTGGGCTTGCGCGATCTGCGTGGCGTGGCCTGGTTGATCCAGCGCAGCAAGCGCACGCCGGTCGAAGAACTGGAGTGACCGTTTGAACGAAGAACTGCTGTGGATGGAGTGGACCGGGCTGCACGTCACCTGGTGGAAACTGATCGGCTACACCGGCGCTCTGATGTTCGGCGGCCGCTGGGTGGTCCAGTTCATCGCCTCCAGGCGTGCCGGCAAGCCAGTGATCCCGCGCGTGTTCTGGTACATGAGCGTGCTCGGCAGCATGATGACGCTGAGCTATTTCCTGTTCTCCGCCAAGCAGGATTCGGTTGGCGTGCTGCAGAATCTGTTTCCGATGTTCACCGCGATCTACAGCCTTTATCTCGATATCCGGCATCGCGGCTGGCGGCGGGACAAGGCACAGCATTGAATCTTCGACGGTGCGTTCCGCAGCGCGGTTTCCACCGACGTTCACCGAATCCCGGGCACCCATCAACATGCTCTGCATCGTCTACAAGAGTAGCCGTCGCCCCGACACCTTCGTTTACGTGGCCGATCCCGATCATCTGGCCAAGCTGCCGGCGGCACTGATCCAGGGCCTCGGTGCGCTCGTCGAAGTGCTGCGTTTCGAGCTGACGCCGGAACGCAAGCTGGCGCGCGAGGATGCGCGACGGGTGTGCGCCAACCTCGATCTGATCGGCTACCACGTCCAGTTTCCGCCGCCGGACGCGATCCATCCGGCCGATCCGACCGCCTGAGCGGGGTGCAGCAACCGGCGGAACTCGGCTCTTCACGCGCTGTCGACAAACGCGTGTCGGTTGCTGGTGTCGGTGCCGGACCAGGCAGAGCAGCGGCTGATTTCATTCGCCCCGGGAGCACCCACATCAACCACCACCCTCCATGCACTGCGAATTGCTGCTGATTGCCGGCACCCGGCCCGAGGCACTCAAGTTGCTGCCGCTGGCGGCATCGCTGCGCCTGCCTGCGGGCTGGTGCTGGACCAGCCAGCAATCCGAAGTTCCGGTCGAGGCCGGCGCATTGCCGTGGCAGCGGCTGGCACCGCCGCGGCATCCGCTGCGGCGCGCGCAATTGCAGCGGGTGCTGGTCGACAACATCGGTGCCCACCTGGCGCGCCGGCGACCGCGCGCCCTGGTCGTCCAGGGCGACACCGCCAGCGCCCACGCCGGTGCGCAGGCGGGCGCGGCTGCCGGCATCCCGGTGGTTCACCTGGAGGCCGGGCTGCGCAGTGCCGACCTGCGTTCGCCATTTCCCGAGGAGGGTTATCGTCGCGCCATCGCCCGGCTCGCCTTGCTGCACCTGGCACCGAGCGCGCGCGCGGCGGCGCAACTGCGCGCCGAGGGCATCGCCGAACAGCGGATCGTGGTGGTCGGCAGTACCGCCGTCGATGGCTTGCGCACGCAAGCGCTGGCGGCGCCATCGACGCCGCTCGACCTGCTGGTCGACGTGCATCGCCGCGAAAGTCATGGCCGCGCCCTCGATCAGTTGGCATTGGCGCTGCGTGCGCTGGCCCGCAGCGGCTGGCGCATCGGTGTCGCAGCGCATCCGAACCACGCCTGGGAACGGCGCTGGAACGACGCACTCGGCGCGGACTCGGGCGTGCTGCGCCTGCCGCCGCTGGATCGTGGACGCTGGCTGGCGCAGGCGCGCGCCGCCCGTGGAGTGCTCAGCGACTCTGGTGGTGCCGCCGAAGAACTGCCGTACCTTGGCGTGCCGCTGCTGGTCTACCGGCGCCGCAGCGAGCGCATGGAGGCGCTCGAGAGCGGTCATGCGCGGCTGTTGCTGGCGGATGGCGCCGGTTCGCTGGATGCACGCATCGAGCGCGCGCTGGCGGATCGGCACTGGCCGGCAGCGTGGCCGCTGGCGCCGGAGAGCCCGTACGGCGATGGTCATGCCGGGGCCCGCGCGGCGGCTGCGATTGAGGCCTGGTTGCGGCGCGCGCAGACGGCGCCGCTGCGCGCCCACGCATGAGCGACGCCGAGCCACGCCCAATCTTGGTGGCAGGCGCTGTGGCACGCCTGCGCGCCGGCCTGGGTGAATGCAACGCGGCATGCGACCTGCCGCGCGGCGCAGTCGGCGCCACTGCAGCCAGCGGTGAGGCGCGCTACGGCTATCCCGAGATCGCCGGCTACTGGTTGTCCTGGGCCGCCCGTCGCGCCGATGTCGACGCTGAAGCCGGCACCCGCGTGGTGCACTGGCTGGAGCAGCTCCACGCGACGCACGGCGGCTGGCCGGCGCGCATCGGCGACGGCGTGCTCGAGCCGGAGTATCGGCAAACGCGTTATCTGTTCGACCATGTGATGCTCTGGCATGGGCTGCGCTGCTGGGGACAGGTGCGTGGCTCGGCTCAGGCCGCGACGCTCGCCGAGCGGGTGTGGGAGCACGCCGGACAGTTCGTGCGGGCAGGTCGACTGCTTGCCGCGCGCGGCGCGCCGGGCCAGCGCTGGTCGCGACGCAGCGGACCTTTCCTGCTCAAGGTCTGTGCGCGTGCGCGCGCCGGCGAGGGTCCGCTTGCCGTTGCCTGCCGCGACGCGCTGCCGGCACTGGTCGACGCCGCACTGACCCAAGCGCATGCGCAGGCGCATCCGCAGTTGTACGCCATCGAAGGTTTGATCGGCCTTGGTGAGCGCGCCGCGGCGCTGCACGCGCTGCACGGTTTGATCACCGCGCACGGCGGCATCGCGCGGGTGCGCGAGGCGATCGGCGGCGGGCCGCGCCGCAGCGACGTGCTGGCGCAATTGCTGCGCGCCGCGCTGCTGCTGGATCTGGCGCGCCGCGACTCGCCGGCGTGGCAGGCGCTCGCGGAGGAGCTGGCGTGTCGCGTCGATGCGCATGGTCGCATCCCGTTCGCCCGCGCTGGCGACGACTGCCCCAGTTGGGCGGCACTCTTCGCAGAGCAGGCGCTGGCCTTGTGGTTGGGCCAGTCCATCACGACGGAGGAACTGGTTTGATCGACCCGATCGCCGCCCGCACCCTGCATCTGCCGCGCATCCTGTGGATCGAGCTGACCTCGCGCTGTCCGCTCGATTGCGTGTTCTGCACCCGCGCCAGCCTGCGCGGCGCCGGGCAGCACATGGATTTCGATCTCTACCAGCGCCTGATCGGCGAGCTCGAACGGCCGCAGATCGTGCGCCTGAACTACGCCGGCGAATCCGGGCACTACCCGCGGCTGGCCGAGGCGGTGGCGTTGGCGGTGCGGACCGGCGCTGAAGTCGAACTGGTGACCGCGTTGGCGTCGCTGAAGCCGGAGCGCCTGCAGGCGGCGCTCGAAGCCGGCCTGTCGCGGTTGACGGTATCGCTGCACACGCTTCGCAGCGACCGTTTCGAGGCGATCTACCGTTTCAGCACTCTGGCGGCGATGCATGAGCGCCTGCAGCAGGTGCTTCACTGGCGCCAGCATGCGCCCCGGCCGTTCATGCTCGACCTGGCGTTTGTCGCCATGCAGCGCAACCTCGACGAACTACCGGCGCTGGCGACCTTCGCCGCAACCCATGGCATCGAGGTGCTGGCGGTGCATCCGTTGATCGCTCGCGACCCGCTGCCGCTCGGCGCGGTGGTCGAACACACGGCCGACGGCGCGCTCGAAGCCGGCTTCCGCGAGCGCCTGATCGCCACTGTTGCGCTGGCCCGCGAACGCGCGCCGGGCGTCCGCATCCAGGTGTCTTCGCACGAACTGCAGTCGACTACATCGCTGGCAACGCATCCGCAGCCGTGGCCGTGGCCGCTGCCGCCCACCGCGCGCATCGCCGGGTGCGACCAGAGTCCGTTCGACAGCGCGCATGTGCTCGCCGACGGCCGCGTGATCGCCTGCGAAGTGACCGAAAGGGTCGCGCTGGGCGATCTCAACCAGTCCAGCCTGCAGGCGATCTGGCACGTACCGGCGTATCGAGCCTTTCGCCAGCGCCACTTCGAAGGCAGCGAATCCGCCTGCCGTGCGTGCGTCTACAAGCAGGCATACCAACCGCAGTCCGCGCAGGCCCGGCTGGCCGGCGCCAGTCTGCCGGCGGCGCAGTTGCTGCGCGGCTGGCATGCCGACGATGGCAGCGGCGTGCGCTGGTCGACGGCATCGGCAGCGCTGTGGCTGCCACGTTCGCGCTGGCGGCGACATCTGGAGCTGCGCGGTCAATTGGCGGCGCCGGCGAGCACCACGGCGCAGTTCGAGGTGCGCATCGATGGTGCGCCGGTTCACCGGCAGGCGTGGCTGGCGCCGGAGGCGATCGAGCTGCGCGTGCCGTTGGGCCCCGCGGGCAGTCGCGAAGTGCTCATCGAGTTCGAATGCCGCGGCGCCGGCAGCCCGCATGCGCTGGGGCAGGGCAACGATGTGCGCGAGCTCGGCTTCGCATTGATCGCTGCCGGGACCGTCTGGTGAACGCCGCATTCAGCGTACTGATTCCCGAGCGCGGCCGCCCGGATCTGCTGGCCGGCACGCTCGCGGCACTGGCGCTGGCGCGTCGCGGCATCCAGTCGCGGCATCAGGTCCATGTGCTGGTGAATGGCGCTGCCGAGGCGGACTATGGCGCACTGGTGATGCGCTTCCCCGACGTGCGTTGGCGTTTCTGCGCGCGCGCTCTCGGTTTCCACGGCGCCATCGCGCGCCTGCTGGCGGGTATCGACGAGCCCTGGGTGTATCTGCTCAACAGCGACATGCGTCTGGCGCCGGATGCGCTGCACGCGATCCTGCCGTGGCGCGCAGCGGATGTTTTCGCGATCGCCAGCCAGATCGAGTTCGCCGACGCCACGCGGCGGCGCGAGGAGACCGGCTACACCGCCGCGGTGCGCGGTCCGGATGGCCAGCTCGAACTGCATGACCTGCTGCCGGTGGACGCTTCCGTGCGCGGCCACCTGTACGCGGGTGGTGGCGCCTCGCTGTTCCAGACGGCAGCGCTGCGTCGCCACCTCGCGCTCAGCGACGCTTACGCGCCGTTCTACTTCGAGGACGCCGACTGGGGCATGCAGGCCTGGTCCGAGGGCTTGAACGTGCTGTTCTGTCCCGCTTCGCGCGCCGTGCATGAACACCGCGGCACCATCGGCCGTTATGTGCCGCCGGCGACCGTGCAGCGCATCGTGCGGCGCAACCAGGAACACTTCCGCTGGCGCTACGGCGATCTGTTCGGTGCGCCGCGCTGGCACGGTGGCCGCCTCGATCGCCTGCGTGCCCTCGCTCGCGGGCTGCGCGCGGAGCATCGGCGCGCGCGCCAGCAAGTGCAAAGCAGCGGTATCGCCAGCCAGTTGGGTGGCCTGCACCATCAGCGCTATCCGCACGCTGCGCGCTGGCGCCCCGGCTGCGCCCGTGTGCTACTGGTGTCGCCGTTCGCGGTGTTGCCGCCGGCGCACGGTGGTGCCCGGCGCATTCTCGAACTGGCGCGCGCCAGTTGCGACGTCGTGGACTGGATCCTGCTCCACGACGAAGCTGGCGCGGTGCCGCAGGCGGCGCACGTCGACGATCGGTGCTTTCGCGAGATCCATCCGATCGGTGGTCGTCCACCTGCCGATGGCAGCGTCGAATCGCGCTGGAATGCGCATGCGCATCCGACCCTGCTCGGCGCCCTGCAGCGGCTGATCGCCACCCGCCAGCCCGAGCTCGTGGTGTTCGAGCACGTCGAGTGCATCGGGCTCATTGAGCAGGCGAAGCTCGCGGTACCCTGCGTCTGGACGTTGCATGATGCAGGCCGTTTGCTGCCGCCGGACGCGCAAGCACGGGTGCGCGCCGCGCTGGAAAGAGTCGCGGCACTGGTGTTGTGCACTGCGCAGGATCGCGGCTATTGGCCGCATCCGCAGCAGTGGCTGATCGAGAACGGCACGCGTGCGCCCGACGGTCCGCCGGCGTCGGCGACGGACGGCAGCGATCTGCTGCTGCTGGCGCCGCTGCGTTACCCGCCCAACCTCGCTGGCTTGTGCGAGTTCCTCGAACAGGCATGGCCGGCCCTGCGCGCGCGCCATCCGTGGCTGCGCCTGCGCGTGCTCGGCGGCGATTCGGCTGTCGCAATCTGGGGCGCCCGGCCATTGCCGGCCGGCGTCGACCTGGTCGACGGCGCGGTCGACCCGACGCCGCACTACGCCAGCACCTTGCTGGCGCTCAATCCACAAGGCGTCGTCGAAGGATCGGCGCTGAAGGTCATCGAGGCATTGGCGCATGGCCGCGTGATGATCAGCACCCACAGCGGCGCGCGCGGCTACGAGATGCTGGCCAGCGAGGCCCTGATCCGCGTGGCCGATGTCGCCGCCATGGTGCCTGCGATTGCCGGGCTGATTGCCGATCCGGCGCGCCGCCGTCGCGCGGAGAGCAGCGCGCCAGCGGCGATCGCGCCCTGGTCGTGGACCCTCAAGGCGGCGCAACTGACGGCTTTGATCGACAGCCTGCGGCGGCGCCCGCAGTGAGCTACGACCGGATCGCCGCGATCTACGATGCCGACATGGGCGCAAGCATGCTGCTTGCGGACGTCGACTATTACCTGCGAGCCGCGCGGGCCACCGCCGGTCCGGTCGTCGAACTCGGCTGCGGCACCGGGCGCGTGCTTGCCGCCCTGTTGGCGGCCGGCATCGACGCCGTCGGCATCGACCGTTCGGCACCCATGTTGCGTCGCGCTCGACAACGTTGCGGCGGCGCGGCGCGCCTGCTGCAGATGGACATGCGCCAGTTGGCATTCGACGGCGGATTCGCGCTGGCGCTGCTGCCGTATTCGCTGGTCACCTATCTGCTCGACGACCACGACTGGGCGTCGCTGGCGCAGGGTTTGCGCCGGGCCGTTCGCGTCGACGGGAGGATCCTGATCGACGCCTTCATCCCGCGCGCGGGACTGGTCGGCGCCGGCTGGGTACGCGACTACGCGCGGTCAGTCGACGGTCGCTGGCTGGTACGCCACAAGCGGGTGCGCCTGGAGCCGGATGGATGCCATCGGATCGAGCGCCGCTATCGACTGCGCGCTGCCTTTGGCGGTCGCACGCTGGTCACCGACGAGCGTATCCGGCCGTACACCGAGGCCCAGTTGCGCGCACGGGTGGAGCGCCATCTGGGCGCGGTGCGCAGCATCGACTACGACTACACGCCCGGCCGCAGTGCCGTCGGCGCTCGCTTCTGCACCTTGATGGTTCAGCTCGGCGGCTGACCGCGCTGGCGAGTCCGGTTGGTTGCGGGTGTGGTTGCCGCGTTGAGCGCGCCGCCGGGCAGGCGGGCGCCGCACCACCCTCCGGGCGCGCGCCCGGCTATGCTGCGCGCCCCCGATGCCAGCCAGCCGCCGCCATGACCCTCGACCAGCGCGCCGACAATCTGCGCGGCATCCTGATGATGGTGATCGCGGTCGGTGCCTTCGCCCTGATGGACGCCGCGCTGAAGCACCTGGCGCCGCATTATCCGCCGCTGCAGGTGGCGGCGCTGCGCGGCTATGCCTCGCTGCCTGTGGTGATGGTGTGGGCGGCGGTGCTCGGTACCCGCGCGCGCCTGCTCGACGTGCGTTGGTCGCTGCACCTGCTGCGCGCGGCGATCGGCATCGTCATGCTGGCGTCCTTCGCCTACGGACTGCGCACGCTGCCGTTGTCGGAAGCGTATGCGATCTTTTTCGTCGCGCCGCTGCTGATCACCCTGCTCGCAGCGCCGTTGCTCGGCGAGAAGGTCGGCGCCAACCGCTGGTGGGCAATCGCCATCGGCCTTGCCGGCGTGATCGTCGTGCTGCGACCGAGTGGCGACCAGATGCTGTCGCTCGGCGGTATCGCGGTTCTGGTGTCGACCCTGTGTTATGCGGTCGGCGCGATCACTGCACGCGTGCTCGGACGCACCGACAGCTCGGTGTCGATGGTGTTCTGGCTGATGGTCGCGGTCGCGTTCGGCGGCACCGCGCTGACCGGCAGCGACTGGAAGCCGGTGCAAGCCGCCCACGGCTGGGCGCTGCTGGCGATCGCGATCACCGGGTCGATCGGCCAATACGCCGTGACCGAAGCCTTCAAGCGCGGCCAGGCCTCCTTGATCGCCCCGTTCGAGTACACCGCACTCGCCTGGGGCCTGGGCCTCGACTGGCTGCTGTGGCAGACGCTGCCGCAGCCAATCACCATGCTCGGTGCGGCGATCGTCGTGGCCGGTGGCCTCTATCTGCTGTGGAGCGAGCGGCGAGTCTACGCCGCGCCTCGCGGCGCGTCGTAGAAGTCTGGCCGCCCCCGTCGGGGCGCTTGTTCGCGAATCAGACTGGCGGCGACCATGCGGACTGCTTTTTGTCCGCAAAGGACGCAAAGGACGCAAAGAGAGCCGGAAGCGGGCGTTGTGCAGAGGTCAGATTTCCCCTTGCCGAATCACTGGCTGGCTTTGCTCTTCTTTGCGTCCTTTGCGTCCTTTGCGGATAAATGTCCTTCTTTCAGTCACTTGCGATATGTTTGGAGAGAGAGCGGGTTGATCCCGCGACAGCTCTCGCGGAGTGAATCCGCTCCCACGCCTGCACAAGACGCCTTCAATCATGCGCATCGAGCATCGCCTTGATGTCTGCGGCATCGGCGCGGCTGTAGTCCTTGCTGATCGATTTGGCGACCAGCTTGCTCACCTGATCGCCAAGTTCGTGTTTGAGCTGGCCGAGAAAACGTGCCGGCGCCACCAGCAGCAGGCGCGTGTAGTTGTGCGCGGTGCGGCCCTGCTCGAGAATCTCGGCCAGGCCATGCGCGAACTTCTGCGCCGACTTGTCGTGTGGATCGGTATGCGGCTCTTTTGCGTGGCGCACCGTGGAAGCGCTTTCGTGAGTCCGCGGCAACCGGTCGCGGGCGACTTCGCTCGGCTTGATCTGCGCCTCCGGATTGGCATAACCGCCGACCTCGAACAGTTGGCCGTCCTTGGCGCCGATCTCGAACAGACGCGCACGGGCGCTGTCCGCCACCATGATCCAGGTTTTCATCAGCTCCTCCTTCAGGCTTCCCAGCCGAAGTCCAGGTCGTCGCCGCCGTCGAGGACCTGGCGCACGATCAGGCGCAGATTGTCCGATGCACCCGCGGTTTCCAGGCGTTCCAGTGCACCGGCGTCGAGCTGCGGAGTCTCGTCCTCGATATCCGGCTGCTGCAGCAGTTCGAGGAACATCGCGTATTCGGCCGCATCGAGCACACCGAGAGTGCGCTGGCTGCGGCGGTCGTAGATTCTGGCCATGCCGACCTCCCTGGGCGAGGATTCGCCGAATGAGTCGGCAACTATGGAACACCCCTGAGGGATTCCATGCGTTGATGCGGGTCAACCCGTCGTAAACTTCGCCGATGACCGTTTCCGCAGTTTCTCCCTGGCGCCTGTGCGTGGCGCCGATGATGGATTGGACCGATCGCCACTGCCGCTATTTCCATCGGTTGCTGGCGCCGGATGCGCGGCTGTACACCGAGATGGTGGTGGCGCAGGCGGCGATCCATGGCGATCGCGAACGCCTGCTTGGTTTCGATCGCGCCGAACATCCAATCGCGCTGCAACTGGGCGGATCCGATCCGCGGCTGCTGGCGCAGGCGGCGCGTTTCGGCATCGACTTCGGTTACGACGAGATCAACCTGAATTGCGGCTGCCCGTCGGACCGGGTGCAGTCCGGGCGCTTCGGTGCCTGCCTGATGCTGGAGCCCGCGCTGGTCGGCGATTGCGTCGCGGCGATGCGCGCGGTGGTGCCGGCCAGCGTGCCGGTCACGGTAAAGTGCCGACTGGGCGTCGACGAGCACGACGACGAGGCCTTCTTCCGCAACTTCATCGACAGCGTCGCCGCCGCCGGCTGCAGTGTGTTCATCGTGCACGCACGCAAGGCCTGGTTGCACGGACTGTCGCCGAAGCAGAACCGCGAGATCCCGCCACTCGATCACCAGCGCGTGCTGCGTCTGAAGTGCGATCGTCCCGAACTGACCATCGTGCTCAACGGCGGCATCCGCGAGCCCGCCGACGCGGGTGCGGCGCTGACCACACTGGACGGCGTGATGCTCGGCAGGGCCGCCTACCATGAGCCTTACCTGCTGACCGAGTGGCAGCGCGCGCTGTTCGCACGGCCGGTGCTGCGGCCGACGCGGGCCAACGTGCTCGCGGGCATGCGCCCCTACATCGGCGCACATCTGGCGCGCGGCGGCGAGCTGCGCCACATCGGTCGCCATCTGCTCGGACTCTATCAAGGCGAGCCCGGCGCGCGCAGTTTCCGCCGCACGCTGTCGCAGGCGCCGCCGGGAGCCGGTTTGGACACGCTGGAACGCGCGCTGGCGTGCGTCGAGCGCGAGGCCGCATTACCCTGTAAACTGGAACACGAATGATTGGCGTTTGAGCCTGTAACGGTTCACGCAGACCTCCGCGAGCTTGAAGGCCCATGCCGACCACCATGTCCGTAACTGATCGCCGCTACTGGTGGCTGCTGGCGTTCGCTCTGCTGTTGCTGGGCGCCGGCATCGGCCTGCGCGATCCGTGGCCAACCGACGAGCCCCGCTATGCACTGGTGGCCAAGCAGATGGTCGACAGTGGGCAATGGCTGTTTCCACGACGCGGCATCGAGCTGTATTCGGACAAGCCGCCGTTGTTCATGTGGAAACAGGCGACGGCTTACCACCTGACCGGCTCCTGGCGGGTGGCCTTTCTGCTGCCGGCGCTGCTCTCCGGGCTGCTCACGCTGGTGCTGGTGCACGATCTGGCGCGCCGGCTGCACGGCCGGCGCGTGGCCTGGGTGGCGACTGCTGCGCTGCTGTTCACCATCCACTTCACGTTCCAGACGCGCGCCGGCCAGATCGACGGCACGCTGATCGGGATTTTCACGCTGGCCTGTTATGGCCTGTTGCGACACCTGTTGCTGGGCCCGGACCGGCGCTGGCTGCTGATCGGCTGTTTCTTTGCCGGCATCGGTACCATCACCAAGGGCGTCGCCTTCCTCGCGCTGCTGTTGCTGCCCCTGGCATGGGTCGCGCGCCGCTTGGGTGTCAACGGACTGGTGCCGCCCGCAGCGCCGGGGTCGCCGCGTTTGTTGCTGCCGGCAATGCTCGCATTCCTGTTGGCGGTGTCGCTGTGGCTGGTGCCGATGCTGACGGTGGTCTGGACCAGCGGCGATCCGACGTATCGGGCCTACGCCGACGACATCCTGTTCGGGCAGACCGCCAAACGCTACCTCGCCGCCGACCATCATCTGCATCCGCCGTGGTACTACCTGGGGGTGATCGCCACGTTGTGGTTGCCGGTGGCATTTGCGCTCTGGTGGGCGCTGCCGCACTGGATCCGTGGCTGGCGTCGCGGCCATCGTCCGGCCGCGGTGTGGCTGCCGCTGGCGCTGACCGCAGTCATCGTGCTGTTCTTTTCGCTGTCGGACGGCAAACGCGACGTCTACATCCTGCCTGCGCTGCCGATGTTCGTGCTCGCCGTCGCGCCGCTGCTGCCGGTGCTGCTCAAGCGCATCAGCGTGCAGCGGGTGCTGTTCGGATTCGCGATGGCGATCTCGCTGGTCCTGACTGCAGTGTCGTCCTGGGCGCTGCTCGGCGAACCCGAGTTCGCCGAACGCATGCGCGAGCAGCGTGGGCTGGAGCCGTGGCCGATCCCGCTGGCGATGGGCCTGATCGGTCTGACGCTGGCGCTGGTCCTGCGCGCGCGCCGCGGCGCGCTGGTGCTGGCCGGCACGCTGACGGCGATATGGCTGAATTACGGCTTCTGGGCCTACCCGGTGCTCAACGACTCGCGCTCGGCGCGCGGCGCCATGCAGGCCGCCGGACAGCGCGTCGGTCCGGATGCGGAACTGGCGCTGCTCGGATGGAAGCCGCAGAACCTGCTGATGGCCGATCGTCCGACCACCGTGTTCGGTTACCTCAGGCCGCGCGCCGAGCAGGAGATCGCAGCGGTCGCGTGGTTGCGCGAGAAGCCGGATCTGCGCTACGTGATCGCGCAAACGCAGAGCCTCGAGGCCTGCTTTCATCCCGACCGCGCCCATCATGTCGGGCAGGCCAACCGCCGCGACTGGTATGTCGCCGGCGCCGACGCCCTGCGCGACGAGTGCCTCGCGCATCCGCCCGAGGCCTGGACCGAGTACAAGATCGAGCGCGACTGACCGGCAAGCGGGCCCGCAAACGCCCAAGCGCCCTGAGCCCGCACTGTTCCGGTCCCTCGTGCCCCCTGTGCCAGGTCAAGTCGCTGCAGCAAGATTGGGTTACGCTGCCACCCTCTTTGCTGCAGCGGTCGCGTATGGCTCCGGATGACGCCGCACCCCTTGCCGAATTCGTGCGCAATGCGTGTCGCCGCGAACTGGAAGTCGCGTTGGCGTTGTTGTCCGATGTCGACGGCGATCGCGACGAAGCCGTGCACCAATCGCGCAAATCGGTACGCCGGGTGCGCGCCTGGCTGCGCCTGGGTGATCGCTACCGGCGGCGCGCGCTGGCTCAGGTGGATGCGCGACTGCGCCAGCTCCGGCGCACCCTCGGACCGCTGCGCGATGGCGCATCGCGTGTCGAGGCGCTCGACCGGCTGCGCAAGCGGCGCGACCTGGTGCGCATGCGTGGCGTGCTCAACATGGCGCGCGCACGGTTGATCGAGGACCGCGAGCGGCGCTGGTCGCGGCGACCGCGACATGGCGGCGCCTGGCGGCGCTTGCTGCAGGGACTTGCCGAACTGCTGGCGAGCATCGAGCAATGGCCGTTGCAGGGACTGAACGAACCCGAGGCGCGCCGCGCGCTGCGACGGCAGTTCCGGCGGGCAAGCACCGGGCGGCGTCAATGCGCCGGACGCACCGGCGCGATACAGCGACATTCCTGGCGCGGGCTGGTGCGCATCCTGTTGCTGCAGTCGCAATTGCTCGAACAAGCCGGGCTGCTGGCGGCGGACCCGGCGCTCAAACGGCTCGCACAGAGCCTCGGCAACGAAAACGACCTGGCGTTGGTCTCGCGCGTGCTCGGGCCGCTCGGCTTGCCCGACAGCACGCGGCAGACGCTGCGCGCGCTGGTGCAGAAGCAGCGGCGCGAACTGGCGCGGCGCAATGACCGCCGCGCGGCGCTGCTGCTGCGCCCGCAACTGGCGCCGGCGCTGTACGCGACAGCCGACGACCCGGTCGCCGTCGGGATGAGATCAACGCGCGGCTGACGCGCGCTGCCGTAGACTCGCGCCAAACGTCTACCGCTCGGATTACCCATGGCCCTGACCGATACCACCCGCCAACGCATCGATGACCTGCTGTCGCAGCACCGCGTGGTGCTGTTCATGAAGGGCACTCGCAACGCGCCGCGCTGCGGCTTCTCGGCCACCGCTGCGGGCATACTCAACGAACTCGTCGAGGACTTCGTCAGCGTCGATGTACTGGCCGACGAAGAGATCCGGCAGGGCATCAAGGACTACGGCAACTGGCCGACCATCCCGCAACTGTATGTCGATCGCGAACTGATCGGCGGCTCAGACATCATCGGTGGCATGTACAACTCCGGCGAACTGCACGAGTTGCTCGGCGCGGTGCGGCCGGACCGCACGCCACCCGAGATCGAGATCAGTGCCGCTGCCGTCGAGGCCATCCGCAATGGCATGGCCGAGGATCCGGGCATGGCGCTGCACCTCGCCATTGATGGCCGCTGGCAGGCGCAGTTCATGCTGAAGCCGGCGCAAGGGCACGAAATCCGTGCCGAGAGCAACGGCATCAGCATGCTGATGGATCTGGCCACCGCGCAGAAGGCGCGCGGCATGCGCGTGGACTGGGTGGACGACTTGCGTGGCAGCGGTCTTGCCATCAGCTTGCCGCTGGCGCCGGTGGGCGTACGCCCGATGAGCGTCGAAGAGCTTGCTGCACGCCTGCAGCGCGGCGACATCAGGGTGCTCGACGTCCGTGCAGAGCACGAGCGTCACATCGCACCTTTTGCCCAGGCGCTGGCGCTCGACAGCGAAACGCTGCAGGCAGTCTCGGCCTTGCCCAAGGACACGCCGCTGGCCTTTCTCTGCCACCATGGCAATTCGTCGCGACAGGCAGCGGAACATTTCCGCGGCCTTGGGTTCACCCATGTCTACAACATCGAGGGCGGCATCGATGCGTGGTCGCAGCGGATCGACGCCGGCGTTGCGCGATATTGAGCGTCGCGTTGTTCGAATTTCACAAGCAGATTCTTGCAATGCGTGCAAACTAGGCGCACGCTTTCGTGCGAAGTTACACGAAGAAGCAACGCTAACTCATGGATAGGGCGGGAGGTTCGGCGATGCATGCGCGAGTTTTACTGGTCTCCGGCGTCGCGCTGATGATGACCGGATGCGGTGGCGGCAAGGATCCGGTGGTGCAGTTGTGCGTGGATGAAGCGGCCAAGGGCCTGGATCGTCAGGTCTATCGTCTGGACGAGAAGCTGCTTGCCAAGAGCAAGCAGGTGGCCGAAAACGGAAACGTCACCTTCACCGGCGAGATCATCCTGAAGCCCGGCACCAGCGGCGAGAACAAGCAGACTTTCGACTGCATCGTGGAACCGGCGACGGCAGAAGCGCCGGCGCGCGTGATCCGCTTCCGCTTCAACGTGACGGGTTCCGGCCTGGCCGAATGACCGACGGGCGTCGACCGGTCGCCGTGACCGGCCGCCAGGGTCATTCGTCGAAGCGCAGGTGTTTGACGCTCTTCCCATCGCGGCGAATCAGCTTGAGCGCTTCCACGCCGATCTCGATGTGGCGATTGACGAAGACCTCGGTGATCTTGCGATCCGAGGCCTCGGTTTTCACCCCTTCCGGGATCATCGGCTGATCGCTGACCAACAACAGGGCTCCGGCCGGAATACTGTTGGCGAAACCCGCGGCGAAGATCGTCGCTGTCTCCATGTCGATCGCCATGCAGCGAGTCTTGCGCAGGTATTCCTTGAACTCGGCGTCGTGCTCCCAGACCCGACGGTTGGTGGTGTAGACGGTGCCGGTCCAATAATCGTGGTTGAGATCGCGGATCATCGTCGACACCGCGCGCTGCAGGCGGAATGCCGGCAGCGCCGGCACTTCCGGCAACAGGTAGTCGTTCGAGGTGCCCTCGCCGCGAATCGCTGCGATCGGCAGGATCAAGTCGCCGAGCTGGTTCTTGCGCTTCAGGCCGCCGCACTTGCCGAGGAACAGCACCGCGCGTGGCCGCGCGGCGCTCAGCAAGTCCATCATGGTCGCAGCGTTGGCGCTGCCCATGCCGAAATTGATCATGGTGATGCCATCCACCGTGGCATTCGGCATCGGCCGGTCGCGCCCACGTACTTCGGCGCCACCCTGCAACGCGAAGACATCGACATAGTGCTGGAAATTGGTCAGCAGGATGTGTTCACCGATCGACTCGATGTCGACGCCGGTGTAGCGGGGCAACCAGTTGGCGACGATTTCAGCCTTGCTGCGCATGAGCACCACATCGGATCAGATTCAGGGACTCCTATTCTGCGCGCAAACCGGGGGCAGCCGGACACTCAGCCGCCGGGCATTGCCGCGGTAGTGGCGGCGGCGTTGCCGCGGATCACCTCGATTCGCCGCGCCTGAAGTTCGATTTCGGCGAGTTTGATGAAGTCGTCGCTGATCGAGCCCTCGACGTGCACGCGCTGGTCGCGATGAATGGCCGCGCGCTGGGCCGCGGTGCCGTAGACCAGGATGCGATCGCCATCGACATCCAGCCAGAACGAGCGCGGCGAATGGAAACCGCTGACAGTGCCTTGCAGCGAATGCTCGGAACCCGGAGCGTACTCAGCGGCCGGCGCGGACGCGGCAGCGAACGCAAGGACGGCGAGGGCGAGGGTACGGGCGATCATGGCGAAACTCCTGAAGATGTGAACCGCAACATGCGGTACTGGTCAGGAACGCAGACTGCCCCGGTCAAGGGCCGCACGAAGCGCAACCATCCACCCGTCCGGTCGCTGGAACGCGAAAGTTGCGACACGGTTGGCGCTTTGCGCGCCTCCTGGCGACGTGAAGCTTGATGCAACCCGGGTCTCGAGCGGCGACCGGGTGCTCAGCGCCCCGGCCATGCAGGGCTGGCGAGTAGCCGGTTCGCCAACGACGCGAACTCGTCGGCGTCGGCGTCGAAGCTGAGGGTGCCCAGCAGCGGCGTACCGATGCGCGTTGCGATGGCCTCGATGCTGGCGCCGGCCTCGGCCATCGACGGATCGACCCGATTGGCGATCCAGCCGACCATCTTCAGACCTTCCGCGCGTATCGCCGTGGCGCTGAGCAAGGCATGGTTGATGCACCCCAGGCGTACGCCCACCACCAGCAGCAACGGCAGATTCAGGGCGCGCACCAGGTCGGCCAGCATCAAGTCCGGCGATAGCGGCACGGCAAAGCCGCCGACGCCCTCGACCAGTACATCCTGACGGCGCGCGGTCAACCGTTCGAAGGTCGACCGGATGTCGCCAAGGTCGATGCGGACACCAGCGAGTTCGGCCGCGCGGTGCGGGGCAATGGCCGGCGCGAAGCTGTAGACATTGAGATCGTCTGGCGCCACGCCGCCCCCGGCGCCAGCGAGCGTCGTCAGGTCAGCGTTGTGCGGACCGTCTGGACCGTGCTCGATGCCGCTGGCGATCGGTTTCATCGCCTGCGCGTCGCGCCCGCCTGCGCGCAGGGCGCGGACCAGGCCTGCAGTCACGAAGGTCTTGCCGACGCCGGTATCGGTAGCGGTCACGAACAGTTGCATGGGAGGTCTCCGGCACAGGCACAAGCATAGGCCAGAGGCTATCGTCGCCCGATCTCCCACGCAGGATTCGTCGATGCGCCTGGAAACTCTAGCGATACATGCCGGTGCGGCGATCGACCGCGAGACTGGCGCGGTGTCGCCGCCGATTCATCTGTCGACCACCTTCGAGCATCCCGCCGACGCTTCGCAGACTACCGGCTACATGTACGGCCGTTACGGCAATCCGACCCAGGACCGACTGGAGCAGGCCCTGGCGGCGCTCGATGGTGGCGCGTGCGCGCTGGTTTTTGCGTCGGGCATGGCGGCGGCCACCGCGCTGCTGCAGAACCTGCCCGCCGGTGGCCACGTACTGATGGCGGACGACACCTACTTCGCGATCCGCAAGTTGGCGCTCACCTGGTTTGCGCGCTGGGGCCTGACGCTGACGCTGGTCGACATGACCGATGTCGACGCCGTGCGTGCCGCCGTGCGCCCGCAAACCTGCTGCATCTGGGTCGAGACGCCGTCCAATCCGCTGCTCAAGCTGACTTCGGTGGCGGCGATCGCCAGCATCTCGCGCGATGCCGGCGCCACGCTGGTGGTCGACGCCACCTTCGCCACGCCGATGTTGTTGCAGCCGCTCGGTCTGGGCGCCGACGTCGTGATGCATTCGACCACCAAGTACATGGCCGGGCACAGCGATGTCACCGGCGGTGCGTTGATCTTCGCTCGCAACGATGCACTGGCCGCGGCCGTACTGGACACGCGCAAGCTGCTCGGCGCCATCGCCAATCCGTTCGCATCCTGGCTGGTGCTGCGTGGTCTGCGCTCCCTGGCGGCGCGCATTGACTGGCACCAGCGTAACGCCGCCGCCGTGGCAGCCTTCCTCAGCAAGCATCCCAGGGTGGCCGTCGTGCATTACCCTGGGTTGTCCAGCCACCCGCAGCACGCGGTTGCGAGCAGCGAAATGCGTGGAGCCGGAGGGATGCTGAGCTTCGAGGTCGTTGGCGGCCGCGCCGAGGCCATCGCGCTGGCGGCGCGTCTCAAGCTGTTCACCAACGCCACCAGCCTCGGCGGTTACGAGAGCCTTGTCGAACACCGCAACTCCAGCGACGGCCCCGGCAGCACGACGCCACCGGGATTGCTGCGGTTGTCGGTGGGCCTGGAACACGCCGACGACCTGATCGCCGATCTGGAACAAGCGCTGGCGTAGATCCTCCGTTCGCCGTCAAGCAGTTTTCGGCGTTGGTTGAGGTATCCATGT
>CALEZI010000153.1 GCA_937928755.1 uncultured Rhodanobacteraceae bacterium
GGCAGGGGGGCCAGAGAGCGGCAGAACCTTTCGACTCAGCGGATCGAGGGTCGGCGCATCCCGTGGTGTCGAACCCCGCTTCACTGCCCGATACCGCCGCGAACTCGGTCCCCTGTCCCCTGTCCCCTGCCCCGCCTTTGCTCTACGAAGAGCCCACCCTCACCCCACCTCCCGAGCTCTCCCGCGTCGGCAGTTACCTCGTCCCCTACAGCGAGCTGCAGCTCGACGCCTACGCCGGCTATGGCGCCGGCATGCCGTCGCCGCTGTGGTATCGCTGGCAATGGCGCGAGGGCACGCAGGCGGCCGGGCGTAATACGCTGACGACCATCGTGCGGGCGCTGCGGCAGGCGCGGCAGTCGCTGCCGACGGCGCAGTTGGTGCAGGCGCGTGCGCGCATCCTCGGGCTGGCACAGTTGCGTGGACACGAACATCCGTTACGCAGCGACGTGCTCGACGGGTTGCTCGATGCGCTGGTCGACAGCGCGCTCGATGAGCCGCCGCCGTGGACTTCGCGCGCGCTGCCCGGCCGCGCCACCGATGCGCGGTTGCGCGCGGCGCTGCGCGCGTTGGCGGGCGACGCGCGCGGCGAACTTGCGCGCGGCACGCCGCAACCGCCGCTGGTCGACGAGGTGCTGGCGCTGCTGGCCGCGTTTGACCTGCTGGCCACCACCGGTCCGCGCAAGCTGGAACTCGATCGGCGCCGTCGCGACGATGGCCAGCGCGGGGAAATCCTCTGGCGTTTGCGCACGCTGGAGATTGGCGGATTTACCCTGGATGGCGTCGCGGCACCGGGCGCGGCGCGCGCACTCAGCACCGATCAGCACTATCAGGAGCGCTGGACGCTGACGCTGCCCGGTCAGCAGCGCGCGCAACTGATCGAGGCCGGCGCCTGGGGCGCGACGCTGGCCGAGGCGGCGGCGCGCAGACTGGAAGATCGATTGCGCAATCACGCCACACCGGCAGTTCTGATCGATACGGTGCTCAGCGCCCTGCGCTGCGGTTACCACGACCTCGGCACGCGCATGGCGGCGGCAGCCAGTGCCGCGCTGGCCACAACGTCGGACTGGAGCGCGCTGGCGCAGGCGGGTCGTCGCCTCAGCGCCCTTGCCGATGCCGGCTTCTGGGGCAGCGACCTCGCTGTTTTGCTCGACCCGCTGCTGGACCTGGTGGAACAGCGACTGTCGTGGCTGATCGAAGGGCGCCTTGGCGCCAGTGCGGTGGCCGATCCGGCCGACATCGATGCGGTGCGTTTTCTCGCCTGGCGTCGCGCACGGTCGTCCGATGCGGAGCATGCGACTGCGCTGGCCGAGTTGCTGCAACGCCGCGCGCTCGATCCCGAGGCCGCCCCTGCGCTGCGCGGCGCGGCCGCCGGCGCGCTGTGGCAAGCGGCTCAAGGCGAACCGTCGGTGTGTTTCGACGAAACCGCGGTGATTGCCGCGGTGCGTCGGCTGCCGACCGCGCAGGTCCTCGGCGACTGGCTGATCGGGCTGTTCGCGCTGGCACGCGACGCGGTCACTCGTGCGCCGACGCTGATCGCGGCGCTCGACACGCTGATCACGGCACAGGGCGACGACGAGTTCCTGAGCGCGCTGCCGGCATTGCGCCAGGCCTTCGGCTGGTTCCCGCCGCGCGAGCGCGCCGCCATCGCCGAGCAGGTGGCGCGCCTGCATGGGCGCGGCAGCGGGCTGGCCGCCGCGTTGCTGACGCTGCCCGACGATGTCGGCGCCGCGGCACGCGGGGCAGCGGTGCAGCAACAGGTGGGTGAACTGCTACGGCGTTTTGGTCTGGAGTCATCGCCTTGAGTGCGGAAAAGCGTCCAGACAAGTCTGGACCCACCAGAGCAAAGCAAAGGCATGCGCGGCGCCTGTCCGCCCCTGTGGATCCAGACCTGTCTGGACGCCGTTGCGTCGCTCTCGTGGGTCCAGACTTGTCTGGACGCTGGTGCTTCGCTCCCGTAGGTCCAGACTTGTCTGGACGCTGTTGCTGCGCTCCTGTGGGTCCAGACTTGTCTGGACGCTGTTGCTTCGCTCCTGTGGGTCCAGACTTGTCTGGACGCTGGTGCTTCGCTCCTGTGGGTCCAGACTTGTCTGGACGCTCTTCCCACTTTGGCGCGCCAACATGACCCCAGCCCTCACCCGCTGGCGCCTGCTGCTCGGCGCGGCCGCAGAATCCGCCTGCGGCGGGCTCAGCGGCGATTCGCTGGCCAGCGAGGCCGCGCTCGACTGGCTCTATGGCCGCGACGCCGGCGAGGCGCAGCGCGAGCAGATGCCGCGCGAGGGCGGCAGCGGGCCGAGCAGCTTGAGCGTGCCCGAGTGGATCAACGAGGTGCACCGGCTGTTCCCGAAAGAGACCATCGAACGCCTCGAACGCGATGCGGTTGAGCGTTACGGCATCGTCGAGCTGGTCACCGACCCCAAGGTGCTGGAGCGCATCGAACCGAATCCGGCTTTGCTGGAAGCGGTCATGCGCACGCACCATCTGATGAACCCCGAGGTGCTGGCGCTGGCGCGGCAACTGGTGGCGCGCGTGGTGCGCGAGCTGATGGACAAGCTCGCGCGCGAGATTCGCCAGGCGTCCGCCGGCACGCTGAATCGGCGCCGACGCACGCGCCACGCCAACGCCCGCAACTTCGATGCCCAGGCGACGCTGCGCGCCAACCTCAAACACTACGACCCGCAGCGCCGCCAGCTCGGCATTCAGCGCGCGCTGTTTGCGACCCGCAGCCGGCGCCAGATCGACCGCTGGCAATTGCTGATCGTGGTCGACCAGAGCGGCAGCATGGTGCCGAGCGTGATCCACGCCGCGGTCACCGCCGCCTGCCTGCACGGCCTGCCTGGCGTGAAAAGCCATCTGATCGCCTTCGATACCAATGTCGTCGATTTCACCGACCGCATCGACGATCCGGTCGAATGCCTGATGCGCGTGCAACTCGGCGGCGGCACCGACATCGGTGGCGCGCTGGCCTACGCCGCGCAGCGCATCGACGCGCCTCGACGCGCCATCGTGGTGCTGATCAGCGACTTCTTCGAGGGCGGACCGCCGCAGCGTCTGATCGGCCTGACCCGCGATCTGGTCGCACAAGGCACCCGTGTCCTCGGCCTCGCCGCGCTCGACGACAAGGCCGAACCGGCCTACGACCGCGAACTGGCGAAACGGCTGGTCGAAGTCGGCGCCGAAGTCGGCGCGATGACGCCCGGGCAGTTGGCGACGTGGATTGGGGAGAAGTTGCGTGGCTAGGTTTGGACGAAGGCACGACGGCACGAGGGCACGAGGGCACGTGGTCTGCAGCGAGCACTCGGTCGCTGGCCTGGTCGCTACGGCTTCAATCAAGAGTTCCGGCGACGGCGCTCGTTTCCCGATCTCACGGTTTCTCGTGCCCTCGTGCCCTCATGCCCTCGTGCCCTCTGTCGTCAGGGCACCCGGCTCGCGATGACCCCTCCCGACCCCCTCCTTCGCCTCACCATCGAGGCCCTGACCCAGCTGACCAATGTCGGCCTGGTCAAGCGCGCCCAGCGCGAGGTCGAGGCGGGGATGTTGCCGACGCTGACGCGTGCTGACGATGGCTCGCTGCAGGGCGAGTTTGCCGATGGCGTGCGCACAGTGTTCGCGCCTGGCGCCGGGGTCACCGATGCGCGCTGCAGTTGTGGCGCGGCAGCGTGCCGGCATCGTCTGATCGTGGTGCTTGCGTGGCAGCGGCAGGAGGTCGACTCGGCGCCGGCAGCGGAAGCTCTGCGCTCGCCGGGCGCGATCGCCGACGCTGCGCTGCAAGCATGGGCAGGGCCGACCGCGTGGGCGCAGGCCGAACGCCTGCGTGCGGCCGGACTGCTGGTCGATGTGCGTCGCGGATCGCCGGCCGATACGGTGCCAACCGCATTGTTGCCGCAGGCCACGGTGCGCTTCCATGGCGGCGACGATCCTGGCGCAGCGCAGTCCGACGCCGCCGCCAGCGATCACCGCGCCTGCGTGGTGATCGGCGTCTGGGCCTTTCGTGCAGCAGACGGCGAAGCGCCGGATGCGCCACAGGCGCGCGTGCAGCTCGGCGCGCGTGCGGTGGCCACGGCCGGCATCGAGGCGCCGTTGGCGCGGCTGATCGCCGGCTTGATCCGGCACGGACTGGCCGATGGCGGTGCCCGCCATGCGCCAGCGCTGACCGATGCGCTCGACGCGACAACGCGGATCGGCGCCACCTGGCTGCAACTCGCGCTGCAGGAACTCGAGCTGTGGCTGGCGTCCTTCGATGCACGCAGTGCGCGTTTCCAGGCCGGCGATGGCCTCGCGTCGCTGGCCGAACTCGGCGCCCGCCTGCGCGCCGCGCGCGGCAGCGGCGAACTCGCCGCGCAACACGCCCTCGGCGTCGGCGAACGCCTGGAAACACCGCTGGCGCGCGTGCGCTTGCGTGCGCTCGGTGTGCGCATTCAAGCGGATGGCGAACAGCGTTTCGCGCGCGTCGCTCTGCACGATCCCGATACCTCGGCGCGCATCGCGTGGAGCTGTCGCTGGGACAATGCGGGCCTTGCCGGTGCCGCAACGGTGACGCGTAGCCAGCAGGCGCGGGTCAGCAACAGCGGTCGCCTGGTCGAACTCGCCCACGGCCAGTTGGTCACGGTCAGCGCGTTTCGCCGCGCCGATCGCGAACTGCGCCTGGGCAGCGGCCACGGCGGACGCACCTCGCTGCTGGGGCAGTCGGCCGACTGGGCCGAATTGCCGCCAGCGCTGGTGGTGACGCGCCTCGCCGACTGGCGCGCCGCGCGTGCGCACCTGCCGCCGGCATTGCTGCGGCCGCGCCATGCGCTCGCCGAGCACATCGTGTTTGCGCCGACCGCGATTGACGCGGTCGGCTTCGATCCCGCCACGCAGAGTGTGCATGCGCTGCTGAGCGACGCCGACGGGGAATCGCTGTTGCTGACGCGCGCGTGGGAGAGCGCGGCGCCAGGAGCGCTCGATGCGTTGGCGCGGGCGTTGACCGCCCGCACGCCGATCCGCCATGTGGCCGGTGTGCTGCACGAAACCGGCGGCCTGCCGCAACTCGATCCGTGGGCGCTCAGCGACGGAGACCAGCTGTGCATTCCCGATCTGGCGGCGCCGGATGGCGCAGTGCGCAACTTGCCGATCGGCGCGGTGCCTGGATTCGACGACCCGCTGGTGCAAGCGCTGACGCGCGCCGAGGATTGGCTGGCAGGGCGACTGCTCGCGGGTCCTGGAGCCGCCGCGTGGCGCGCGCGTGGTCGCGACCTGGCGACGCAACTGCAGCGCGTCGGCTGGAGCGATCTGGCCGAGAGCATTGCGGCCCTGGCCGAGGCGGTCGACGACCCGACCCGGATCGAAGACGCGGCGCTGGCGGCGCCGGCGATCGATATGTTGCTCAGGTTGCAGTTGACGCGCGAGGTGCTGGCGAGCGCGCCCGAATGACCCGTCCTGTCGGAGTTACGAGCTTCCAACTCCATGTGGGAGCAGGTTCAACCCGCTGAAAGAACATCATCCGTCCGCAAGGGACGCAAAGAACGCAAAGACGTGCAAAGCATAGTGAGTGGTTCGGCGGGGGGAAATCTGGCCTCTGCGCAAACTCCGCCTCCGGCTCTCTTTGCGTACTTTGCGTCCTTTGCGGACAAAAACTAACTTCCATGGCCGCTGACGGCTTGACGCGCGAAGGTGGCACCGAAGCAGTGCGCCAGGCACCCCCACAGACAGCGAACTACAGCGCGTACCCCGAATGGATTGCAACGATCCCGCCGAGCAGGTTGCTCACGCTGACGCGTTCCAGGCCGGCGGCGGTCATCAATCCCGCCAGCGTTTCCTGGTTGGGATGCTTGCGGATCGATTCGGCGAGATAACGGTAACTGGCCTCGTCCTTGGCCACCAGCCGACCGAGCGCGGGCAACACCGCGAACGAATACACGTCGTACAGGGGCTTCAGCAGCGGCTGGCGCACTTCGGAAAACTCCAGCACCAGCGCGCGACCACCGGGGCGCAACACGCGCTTCATCTCCGCCAGCGCGCGCGGCTGGTCGGTAACGTTGCGCAGGCCGAAAGCGATGGTGATCACGTCGAAGCTGTTGTCCGGAAACGGCAGCGCTTCAGCATTGATCCGCGCACAGGCGATGCGCGCGGAATGCCCCTCGTCGAGCATGCGATCGCGGCCGCGCACCAGCATCTGTGCATTGATGTCCGACAGCACCACCAGACCGGTATCGCCGACCAGCGGCGCCATCAGCCCGGAGATATCGCCGGTGCCACCAGCGAGGTCGAGCACGCGGTCGCCCTTGCGCACATTGGCAGTGGCGACGAAATGCCGCTTCCACAGCCGGTGCAGGCCGAGCGACATCAGATCGTTCATGACGTCGTAGCGCGAGGCGACCGAGGTGAACACCTCGCCGACCAGCGACTGCTTCTCGGTCACCGGGACGTCGCGATAACCGAAATGAGTAGTGGGTTTGTCCATGGGCCCGAGGATACGCGAGGGCGGTGGAGGCGGGGCTTGATCTGCCGCCATCGCGGGGCCTGCGCGGGGCGGGTCTGTTTTATTGGTCCGCAAAGGACGCAAAGAACGCAAAAAAGTGCCAAGAGCGGTCTTGATGGAATCAGGCGACCGGGCTCATTGCGCCGAGCTACCCGAACCTTTCGCTTTCCTTTGCGTTCTTTGCGTCCTTAGCGGACAAAATTGCTTCTTCAGTAGCGAAGCGGTCACGCCGTCGCCGGCTTCTCCAGCTCGTCGACGATGTCGCGCACCTTGAACACGGTCTGGATGAACTCGGGATCGCGTTGCATCTCCTTGGCGGGACGGTCGGAATGCGCCATCGGCAGCTGGTGCAGGATGGTGCCGGGTGCGCGCGACATGATCAGCACGCGGTCGCCCAGGTACACCGCTTCTTCGATCGAGTGGGTGATGAAGAACACCGTCGCCTGTTGCTCGCGCCAGAGGCTGATCAGCAGATCCTGCATCGCGTAACGCGTCCCCGGATCGAGCGCGCCGAAGGGTTCGTCCATCAGGATGATGCGTGGCTTCAGGATCAGCGTGCGCGCGATCGCCACGCGCTGGCGCATGCCGCCGGACAGCTGATGCGGATACTTCATCGCATCGGTGGCCGGATTGAGGCCGACTTTCTCGATCCACTGCATCGCCTGCGCGCGACGCTCGGCCAGCGGCACGCCGCGGCATTCGAGGCCGAAGGCAATGTTGTCGACCACCGACAGATGATCGAAGCTGGTGTAGTCCTGGAACACCATGCCGCGGTCGGAACCGGCGCCGCCGACCGGTTTGCCGAAGATGTGCACGGTGCCGCTGGTCGCCGGGTACTGCGGCGACAGCCCCGCGATCATGCGCAGGATGGTGCTCTTGCCGCAGCCGGAGGGCCCGAGGATGGAGACGAATTCGCCGTGGTCCGGTCGGTCGTCGACGACGAACGTGACGTCCTTGATCGCGGTGTAGGCGCGCGCACCCTCGCCGTAGGTCTTGGTGACGTTGCGGAACTCGACCACGTGCGGGCGTGGTGCGGGTGCTGCGGCGGGCACCGGCGCAGCGGCAACCGATTCAGGTGTGGGGATGGCGTCGGTGGACATGGCGGATCCGTTCCTGAAAGAGCGTCTGATGATCGCCCGAAATGCTGTGCTCTTGCAGGAGCGACGTGCACGTCGCGACCGTCAGGCTCGGCGCGTCTCCGGTTGCGACGCGCACGTCGCTCCTACATTCGCAGGGCCGCCCGGTACAACTCCTGGAAATGATGGATGCCCTGCTCGCGCGTGGGGTGCACGCGGCCAATGGTGTACGAGCCGCTGGCGAAGGCCTTCTGCACCCGCTCGCAGATCTCGATGTCTTCCTGCTGCGTGATCTCGGCCAGCTCCTGATCCTGCGCGATGCGCGTGGCGTTGGTCTCGGCCAACCCTGGTGCGTAGTAGTAGTCGAACTGAATGCGACAGCGGTCGACGCCGAGCGGCACCACGCGGTTGGTCTGCAGGCGACCCGGCAAGATGTTGAGCATGGTGTTCGGCCACATCAGGTAATACAGGCCCTCGCCACTGCCGTAGAAACTGCTGTCGCCGTCGAGCGGACTCGATTGCAGCGAGTACCAGCGGGCGCATTCGGTCCTGTAGCTGCGGTAGTCGAGCAACTGGTTCAGTGCCGGATGCACGTGCGGCACGTGGTAACCCTCGGCGTAGTTGTCGACATAGGCTTTCCAGTTGCATTCCGCGGTGTAGCTGACCTGACGCTGGTGCACGTAGTCGGACAAACCGTGGCCGGCCAGACGTGCGTCGATGCCGTCGACCGATTCGGCAAAATCCGGTGTGGCCGGGTCGAGCGCCACGAACACGAGGCCTTGCCATTCAACGGCGCGTGCACTGGGCAGACGTGTATTGGCGCGATCTAAACCGGCGATGGCGTCCAGTTCCGGGCCGCTCTTCAGGCAGCCGGCGAGATCGTAGGTCCAGCCGTGATATTGGCAGCGCAGTTGCTTCAGTCCATGGCCATCGGCGGTCGCCAGCGGTCCACCGCGATGGCGACAGACATTGTGCAGCGCGCGCAATTCGCCGTGGTCATCGCGCAACAGCAGCAATGGTGTGCCGGCGACCTCGGCGACCACGTGGTCGCCAGGATTCGCCAGCTGCGCGCGATGAGCGACCAGTTGCCAGCTGCGCGCGAAGATCGCGCTGCGCTCGCGCAACGCAAGTTCGAAGTCGGTGTAACAGGTGGCCGGCAGGCCGTGGGCGTCGGCGAGGGTTTGCGATTGGCGCCAGTCAGCGGGGGCGGTGATGGTTGTCATGGATGAAGAGTCTAGAGCCTGCCACGAATGTAGGTCACGTTGGCCGTGCTTCTTGGCCTACGTGACATCGGGCCACAGTTGTCATGTAGCCCGCGTTGCGGGCAACATGACCTACGTCCCGCAAGCACGTGCCCGTTTTCCCCTGGCCCGCGACGCGGGCAACGTGACCTACGTCCGCGCAGGTATGCTCTCTGTTCCACGTCTGCGAAGACCACGCCATGTCTGCCGAGCAACATCGCGCGCTGATCACCCGTTTCTACGAGGCCTTTGCGCGCAAGGACGGCGCGACGATGGCGGCCTGCTACCACGCAGATGCGCGCTTTTCGGATCCGGCATTCCCGAATCTGCGTGGCGCCGAGATCGGCGCCATGTGGACCATGTTGTGCGAGCGCGCGCAGGACTTTTCGTTGAGTTTCAAGGATGTCGACGCCGACACCGAGCGCGGCCGCGCCCACTGGGAAGCGAAGTACCTGTTCAGCAAGACCGGGCGCCACGTGCACAACATCATCGAGGCCGAGTTCAGGTTCAAGGATGGACTGATCGTCGAGCACGACGACCGTTTCGGTTTCTGGCGCTGGAGCCGCCAGGCACTGGGGGTCCCCGGCGTGCTGCTCGGCTGGAGCGGATTCCTGCGCAGCAAGGTGCAGGCCGAGGCGGCCAAAGGTCTGGCGGCGTTCCAGCGCAAGCGCTGAGCCGAGGAGCCAGACGGCATGACCATGGCGATATTCTCGCTGCTCGCCGGCGTGCTGCTGGCCGGCCTGGGCGGCGAGTTGTTCCTGCGCGGAGTGCTCGGATTTGCACGCTGGATGCGCATTCCGGCGGCGATCGCCGCGGCCACGCTGGGCGCCTTCGCAACGTCCAGCCCGGAGGTCTTCGTTTCCAGCATCGCCGCATTCAAGGGCGAGCCGGCGATCGGCCTGGGCGACGCCACTGGCAGCAATGTGGTCAACATCGCGCTGATCCTTGCGGTGGCGCTGTTGATCAAGCCGTTGGCAACCCGGCGCAAGACCATCGCGCTGGATTTCGGCGTCGCCATCGGCGCCACGCTGGCGATCGGGCTGATGGCATTGGACGACCTGATCTCGCGGTTCGAGGGCATGTCGCTGCTGCTGGCCTGGGCCGCATGGATGGTCATGCATGTGCGTTCGGCTCGGCAGCAGCGCTCCGCGCCCGAGGCGGTCGCCGGCATCCGTCCGTGGCGCATCGCGGTCGACAGCGCCTCGGGTCTCGCCTTGCTGATCGTTGCCGGCACCCTGGTGGTCGGCGGCGCCACCACCATCGCCGAGAGCTTCGGCATCCCGCCTTATCTGATCGGCGCCACGCTGGTGGCGCTCGGCACCTCGATGCCGGAACTGGCGACGACGCTGGTCGCGGTGTTCCGCGGCCACGACGACGTCGGCGTCGGCACGCTGCTCGGCAGCAATGTGTTCAATGCGCTGTTCATCGTCGGGCTGACAGCGACCATCGCGCCGATTTCGACCCACGGCGTGGGCCTGTGGATCGCGCTGACCGCGGGCGCGCTGGCTGTTGCCTGCGTCTGGCCAGGGGCCCGCGAGGTACTCACGCGTGCGCGTGGCGTGCTGCTGATTCTGATCTACGCCATGACGCTGTCGCTGCTGGCGGTGTTTGCGGGGTGAGGACGGATGCTTGCGAGCCAAAGGCTCGCATCCGTCCGAACGCCAGTCGGCTGGGCCGACTGGCCGGGGCAATTGCCTCCGCTATATGTGAGGGGGCTCCCTGACGGAGCCCCGAACCCTCAAACCGTGCCCGGATTCGGCCGATCCACCTCGATGCCGTACTTCTTGATCGCCTCGGCCACCACCTTGCGCTCGAGCGTGCCCTCATCGGCCAGCGCCGACAGCGCGGCAACGGCGATCTGGTAGCGGTCGACCTCGAAGAATCGGCGCAGGTTTGCGCGCGTGTCCGAGCGTCCGAAACCGTCAGTGCCGAGTGCCGTGTAGCGCATGCCGTGCGGCAGGTACGGGCGGATCTGCTCGGCGTAGGCGCGCACGTAGTCGGTCGCGGCGATCGCCGGGCCGGTCGCCTTGGCCAGCACCTGACTGACATAGGGCACGCGCGGTTCGGCGAGAGGATGCAGGCGATTGTGGCGCTCCACATCGACACCATCGCGACGCAACTCGTTGAAACTCGGGCAACTGTAGATGTCCGAAGCCACGCCGAAATCGGCCGCGAGCAGATCCGCGGCAGCCATGGCTTCGCGCAAGATGGTGCCGGAGCCCAGCAGATTGACGCGCGGCGCCTCTCCCTTTTTCCCTTTTCCTTTTTCCTTTTTCCCGCCATCCGCCCCCGCGGACAGCCGGTACATCCCGCGAATGATCCCCTCCGCTGCGCCCTCCGGCATCTCCGGGTGCACGTAGTTCTCGTTCATCAGCGTGATGTAGTAGTACTCGTCAACCTGCTCGGTGAGCATGCGCTGCATGCCGTGTTGCAGGATCACCGCGACTTCGAAGGAGAAGGTCGGGTCATAACTCTTGCAGTTCGGGATGGCGCCAGCGAGCAGGTGCGAGTGCCCATCCTCGTGCTGCAGACCCTCGCCATTGAGCGTGGTGCGGCCGGCGGTGGCGCCGAGCAGGAAGCCGCGCGCGCGCATGTCGCCGGCCAGCCAGGCGAGGTCGCCGACGCGCTGCATGCCGAACATCGAGTAGAAGATGAAGAACGGCAGCATCTGCAGGTTGTTGCTGCTGTAGCTGGTCGCCGCCGCCAGCCATGAACTGAATGCACCTGCTTCGGTGATGCCTTCCTGCAGCACCTGACCGGCCTGATCCTCGCGGTAGTACATCAACTGGTCGGCATCCATCGGCTTGTACTTCTGGCCGAAGGGCGCGTAGATGCCGATCTGCCGGAACAGGCCTTCCATGCCGAAGGTGCGCGCCTCGTCGGCGACGATTGGCACCGTGCGTGGACCGACCGCTGGATCGCGCAGGATCAGGTTGAGCGCCTGCACGAAGGCCATCGTGGTGCTGATCTCGCGCTCGCCGCTGGCTTTCAGCAAGCGCTCGAACACGCTCAAGGCTGGCGCAGGCAGCGCCTCGTCGGCCTTGCGACGACGCTGCGGCAGATAACCGCCCAGCGCTTCACGACGCGCCTTGAGGTACTTGACCTCGGCCGAGTCCGGTCCGGGGTGGTAATACGGCACTTCCTCGAGGTGTTCGTCGGCGACCGGGATATTGAAGCGGTCGCGGAAGGCCTTGACTGCCGCGGTATCCATCTTTTTCTGCTGGTGGGTGATGTTCTGCGCCTCGCCCGCCTTGCCCATGCCGTAGCCCTTGACCGTTTTGGCCAGGATGACGGTCGGCTGGTCCTTGTGATTCACCGCGGCGTGATACGCGGCGTAGACCTTGTGCGGATCGTGGCCGCCGCGGTTCAGGTGCCAGATGTCGTAGTCGGACATGTTGGCGACCATCGCCGCGGTTTCCGGCGATTTGCCGAAGAACTGCTCGCGTGTGTAGGCGCCGCCCTTGGCCTTGTAGTTCTGATACTCGCCGTCGACCGTGTCCATCATGATCTTGCGCAGCGCGCCCTTGGTATCGCGCGCGAACAGCGGATCCCAGTGGCCACCCCAGAGCACCTTGAGCACGTTCCAGCCAGCGCCGCGGAACACGCCTTCCAGTTCCTGCACGATCTTGCCGTTGCCGCGCACCGGACCATCCAGGCGCTGCAGATTGCAGTTGACCACGAAGATCAGGTTGTCGAGACCTTCGCGCCCGGCCAGCGCAATGGCGCCCAGCGATTCGGGTTCGTCGGACTCGCCGTCGCCGATGAAGCACCAGACCTTGCGGTTGCTCGGCGCAATCAGGCCGCGGTGTTCCAGGTACTTGAAGAAACGCGCCTGGTAAATCGCAGTGATCGGCCCGAGGCCCATCGACACCGTAGGCGTCTGCCAGAAATCCGGCATCAGCCACGGATGCGGGTAGGAGCTGATGCCCTTGCCGTCGACTTCCATGCGGTACTTGTCGAGCTGATCCTCGCTCAAACGGCCTTCGAGGTAAGCACGTGCGTAGACGCCAGGCGAGCTGTGGCCCTGGATGTACAGCAAGTCTCCCGGATGGCCGTCGCTGGCCGCATGCCAGAAATGGTTGAAGCCGACGTCGTAGAGCGTGGCTGATGAGGCGAAACTGGCGATGTGACCACCGAGTTCGCCCGGCTTGCGGTTTGCGCGCAACACCATCGCCATCGCATTCCAGCGCAGGATGGTGCGGATGCGCCACTCCAGCGCGTGGTCGCCCGGACTGCGAACCTCAAGATGCGGCGGAATGGTGTTGATGTATTCAGTGGTCGGGTCGAACGGCAGCAGCAAGCCGGCACGTCGACTCAATTCGACCAGGTGATCGAGCAGGAAGTGAGCGCGTTCGGGTCCGTCGCGCTCCAGCACCGATTCCAGCGCGGCCAGCCACTCGCGGGTTTCGTCGGCGTCGATATCGATTTTCGTGGCGTCGATCTTTTGGTCCATGCGCCCTCCCCGGCCGTGTCTGCTGATCCTGAGTCGGGCGATTATGGACTGCGCGGTGGGCTTGTGACTGCTGTATGCGACAGAGCGTCGCGCGCAATCGCGCGCGCCACGACATCCCGCGAGTCACTGACAAAAGGTCTTGTCCGCAAAGGACGCAAAGGACGCAAAGAAAAGGGGGATCGGCGGACCGTCCGCGATGGAACGACATCCTTGCCGTCCTGAAGAGGTCTCTTGCTCCCTTTGCGTTCTTTGCGTCCTTTGCGGACAAAAAACAGTCAGCAGAAAGCTCTTCAGTTTTCTGCGCGAAACAGCGCCCCCGCTACAAAATGTAGCGACTCAGATCCTCGTTCTTCGCCAGCTCCGCCAGGTGCAGATCGACGAATGCCGCATCGACGGTGACCTCGTCGCCGGCACGCTCGGACGCATCGAAGGACAAGGGTTCGAGCAGCCGTTCCAGCACCGTGTGCAAACGCCGCGCGCCGATGTTTTCCATGCGCTCGTTGACGTGCGCGGCGATCTCGGCGAGGCGGCGGATGCCTTCGCGGGTGAATTCGAGCTTGAGGCCTTCGGTGGCCATCAGTGCGGCGTACTGGCGCGTCAGCGCGTTGGCCGGCTCGGACAGGATGCGTTCGAAATCGTCGACGCTCAGCGCCGAGAGCTCGACGCGGATCGGGAAGCGGCCCTGCAGTTCCGGGATCAGGTCGGACGGCTTGGCCATGTGGAAGGCGCCTGAGGCGATGAACAGGATGTGGTCGGTCTTCACCGGACCGTACTTGGTCGACACCGTCGAGCCTTCGACCAGCGGCAACAGATCGCGCTGCACACCCTCTCGACTGACATCGGCACCGGAGTACTCACCGCGACGACAAACCTTGTCGATTTCGTCGATGAAGACGATGCCGTTCTGCTCGACGTTGCTGATCGCTTGCGTCTTGATTTCCTCGTCGTTGACCAGCTTGCCAGCCTCCTCGTCGACCAGCAGCACGCGCGCCTTGCTGATCGGCAACTTGCGCTTAGCCGTGCGCTGATTGGCGAGGCCCTGGAACAGACCCTTGAGCTGACTGGTCATCTCCTCCATGCCCGGCGGCGCGGCGATTTCGACGCCGAGCTGCTGCGCCAGTTCGATCTCGATCTCGCGATCGTCGAGCTGGCCGTCGCGCAGACGCTGGCGCAGCTTGTTGCGCGTTTCGTTGTCGCGATCGACCGATTCGCTCGGACTGTGTTCGAACGACAGCCCGGTGCGACGCGGCACCAACGCATCGAGAATGCGCTCCTCGGCGCGCTCCTCGGCCTGCGCGCGCACCTTGCCCGTCGCCTGCTCGCGGGTCAGCTTGACCGCCGCGTCGGCGAGGTCGCGGATGATCTGCTCGACATCCTTGCCGACATAGCCGACCTCGGTGAACTTGGTCGCCTCGACCTTGACGAAGGGCGCATTGGCCAGACCCGCCAGACGCCGGGCGATCTCGGTCTTGCCGACACCGGTCGGCCCGATCATCAGGATGTTCTTCGGCATCACCTCATCGCGCAGCGTCGGATCGAGCTGCATCCGGCGCCAGCGACTGCGCAGCGCCACGGCCACGGCGCGCTTGGCGGCCTGCTGGCCGATGATGTAGTGGTCGAGGGCGCAGACGATGTCTTTGGGGGTCATATTGGGGCTGGAAAAAGGAAAAGGGAAAAAGGAAAAGGGGAGAGCGGCCTCACGCGGGCCTGGTGATCTTTGCCTGTCGATGGCGGATCAGGCCGTTGATCAGGGCAATGCATTCGTGGGTCTGCTTGCGTAGTTCCGTGGTATCCGCGCACATACCGAGGTCCTGAGACAGCCACAGCTGCGTGTCCAACTCCATCAGCGATGCGCGAGCCACCGTACAGAACCTTGCCATTTCGGCGTTGCCGGCTCGCGCCGCGCCTTCGGCAATATTGCTCGGAGCACTTACCGCTGCCCGACGCATCTGGGCAGTCAATCCAAATTGCTCGGAAACGGGAAAGGACACCGTCAGTCGATAGATCGCGCCCACCAGACGCATCGCCGTCTTCCAGGCTTCAAGCTCATAATGCGCCGGCCGAAAACGCCGCACGCTCTTGCTCTCCCCCTTTTCCTTTTTCCCTTTTCCTTTTTCCCCCTCCATCACAGCTCCTCAATCGTGAGGTTGTGATTCGTGTACACACAGATATCCGCCGCAATATGCAGCGCCTTTTCGACGATCTCCCGCGCCGACAGCTCGGTGTGGTCGATCAGCGCGCGCGCGGCGGCCTGGGCGTAGTTGCCGCCGGAGCCGATGGCGATCAGGCCGTGTTCGGGTTCGAGCACGTCGCCGTTGCCGGTGATCAGCAGACTGGCTTCCTTGTCGGCGACCGACAGCAGCGCTTCCAGCCGCTGCAAACGGCGCTCGGTGCGCCAGTCCTTGGCCAGTTCGACCGCGGCGCGGGTCAGGTTGCCGCCGTGCTTTTCCAGCTTGGCGTCGAATAGTTCGAACAGCGTGAAGGCGTCTGCGGTGGCGCCGGCAAATCCGGCCAGCACATTGCCCTTGCCCAGCCGCCGCACCTTGCGCGCATTGCCCTTGACCACGGTGTTGCCGAGCGAGACCTGACCGTCGCCGCCCATGACCACCGCGGAGCCGCGGCGAAAGGTGACGATGGTGGTGCCGTGATAGGGCTCGAGCATGGTAGCGATCCGCGGTGACTGGGCGAATCGCAGTGATGGGGGCGGGATCGGAAAATGCAAATGCGGGGCACGGGGCACGGGGCACGAGGCACGGGGCACGGGGCACGGGGCACGCGAGAGGCTCGCATCTGGCGCGGCTCTGGTGGGTCCAGACTTGTCTGGACGCTCTTGGCACCGATCACGGAAAGCGTCCAGACA
>CALEZI010000154.1 GCA_937928755.1 uncultured Rhodanobacteraceae bacterium
AAAAACTATCGGTGACTGCTTGACTGAGAGTAGGGTCATAGAAGGTCACGTTGCCCACAGGGCTACGTGACGACCAACTGCCTGTCACGTAGCCCTGCGGGCAACGTGACCTACCGAGCAACGCGTCTGGTGAGAGTCAATCCGCTGCGACTTCTCCAAGCAGGTGTTTCCTGAAGAAGCGCGTCAGCTCCAGCGTCGAGCGCACGCGATTGGCTTCCTTGCGCCAGCCGTGGCCCTCATCCGGGAACAGCAGGTAATCGACCTCGATGTCGCGTTTTTTCAGCGTGTCGACGACCTGCTCGGCCTCGACCACCGGCACGTTGGTGTCGTTGGCGCCGTGCATCACCAGCAATGGCGTCTTGACCCGGTCCAGCTTGTGGATCGGCGACAGCTTGCGCAGCAACTCGCGCTGGGTCTTGGGATCGCCGTACTCGCCGATCGAGATGGCGCCCATCCACGGCGTCGACTGGGCGAAGAAGGTCTCGAAGTTGACCATGCCGAATAGATTCACGCCGGCGGCGAAGGTGTCCGGAAACTCGGTGACGCCGACCATCACCGCATAACCGCCGTAGGAACCGCCCATGATGCCGAGGCGGTCTTTCGCGCCGATGCCGGCCTCGACCAGGAAGTCGGCGCTGGCCCGGATGTCGCGGTTGGCGTCGAAACGCCCTTCGTGGTTGTCGAGTTGCATGAACGCCTTGCCGAAGCCCGACGAGCCGCGGATATTCGGCGCGAACACGGCGATGCCGCTCGCCAGCAGCGCCTGGTAGTCGGCGCGAAAGCCCGGACGGTCCTGTCCCTCGGGGCCGCCGTGGAAACTGAGCACCACCGGTCCGGGTGCCTTGAATCCTGTCGGTGTGTACAACCAGCCCGAGAGCGCCAGGCCGTCGTGAGCCTTGAACTCGCGCAGCTCGGGGCGTACCAGTTTGGTCAGGTCGACGCCGGTGTGCGGGCTGAAGGTCAGGCGCGTGTAGCCGTTGTCGACCAGATCGAGTTGCCACAGGTCGGCGGGTGCGTTGGAGCCCGCCATCGCGAGCGCGATGTGGCGCCCATTCGGCGCGAAATCCGCGCCGAGGACCAGTTCCACTGGCGGCGCCGGCAGCGCCGCGCGCTCGCCGGACTTGAGATCGACCCTTTCGAGTTCGCTGCGACCGGCCACGTTCCACACCAGCAGCGCCTGCCCGCCGTCGCGACTCAAGATGAACTGGTCGAGCTCGGCGCCATCGCGGCTGGCCAGCGTTTGCGGCGCCGAGGGCTTGCCGTCGGCGTCAATGTCGATGCGCGCGAACACGCTGCGGTCGATGTTCAGGTTGTGCTCCAGAAACACCGTCGTCGCGTCGCTGCCGAACAATCCGTCGACACTGGCGGGGCCCTCGTGCGGCGTCAGCAGCAGCTTTTTGCCGGTCTTCAGGTCGTCCAGCCACAGATTGGAGTTGCCGCGGGTCACCAGGCGCCACACCAGTGCCTTGCTGCCCTTGATGTCGGCGATGCCGCCCAGGCCGTCCATTTCGATCGCCAGGCTGGCCTTGCCGCTGGCCGGGTCCCAGATCCAGGCATCGGTGGCAGCGGCGCTGCGTGCGTTCGAGCGGAAGTGGTAGCGGCCGTCGTCGGCGTAATCGCCGCTGAAGGTGTTGGCGCCGTCGTCGGCATTGATGCGCGACAGCTCGACGCCGTCCGCGGTGACCCGATACAGCCTGGCGTTGTAGCCGCCGCCGGGGGCGACCGCAAACGCAATGTGCTTGCCGTCCGGCGACCAGCGTGGGCCCGACACGGAATCGGTGAACGCCGTGAGTTGTTGCGGGTAACCACCGTCGGCCGGTATTCGCCACAACTGCGGCGACCCGCTGAGCGTGGTGATGTAACCGATCTGCGATCCGTCGGGCGAGTACTGAGGAGCGACGGCGCTGCCAATTCGACCCATGGCGGCGACCAGCGTTTCCAGGCGCTCGTCGGCGTCGGCTTCCGCTGCGGCCGGTGCGGCCAGCCACAGGCAGGCCAGCGAGAAGGCGAAACGGGCGGTGATCGACATGCGGTGCTCCGGCGGCTTGGCAGTGCAGTCGAGCATAACCGCGCCAATCGACGGCGACGCGGACTCGCTTCTCCATGAACCGACCGAGGTAGGTTGGGCTAAGCGCAAGCGTGCCCAACAATCGCGGCGGGCGTTGGGCACGCTTGCGCTTAGCCCAACCTACGGTTCATGGACCGTGTGTATTTCCGGAAACGGAAAACGAAACTCGCGATGATCTGGATACCGCTCTGAATGGTCGGCCCGCTGGTGGGCCGACCCTCGCATTCGTTTGCAGCGCCCGTACGCCAATTCGGCGATTGATTCCTCGGCCCCGACTCTGGCACTGTCGCAGGTTCGGAGCGAAGGAGGGGTCGCTTCGCCGCATCCAAAAAATCAGGAAAACCAATCATGCGGTGGATCGCCCACAAATTCGGCGGGTCCAGCGTTGCCAACGCTGCCCGGTATCAAGCGGTTGCCCAATTGATGGTCGGGCGCAACGACGAGGCCCAGGTGGTGGTCGTGTCGGCAATGCAGGGGGTTACCGATGCGCTGATCGGCGTGACCGAGCGCGCTGCCGCCCGCAGCGGCGACTGGTCGGTCGAACTGACGGCGCTGAAACAGCGGCATCTGGATACGGCGGCGCAGTTGCTCGGCGACGAGGCGGCTTCGTTTGCCCATGCACTCGACGTCAGCTTTGCCGATCTGTCGCACCTGCTGCGCAGCGTCGAACTGCTTGGCACGGTGCCGACCGAGATCGTCGAGCTGGTCTCCGGCCTCGGCGAAGTGTGGTCGGCGCAGATGCTGGCGGCGCACTTTCGCGCGCTCGGGCATGCCGCCGAGTTCCTCGACGCGCGCGAAGTGCTGCGGGTCACGCCGACCGAACTGCATGTTGCCGTCGAATGGCTGCCCAGCGAAAAGCGCCTCGGCGAATTCCGCCGCGCGCATCCGGCGCAGCGTTATGTGGTGACCGGTTTCATTGCCCGGCGCCTCGCCGACGAACGCATCACCACGCTTGGCCGCAACGGCAGCGATTATTCGGCGAGCATTTTCGGCGCCTTGTTCAATGCCGCCGAAATCCACATCTGGACCGATGTCGACGGCGTGCTGTCGGCCGATCCGCGCCGCGTGCCCGAGGCCCTGGTGCTCGACCACGTGTCCTACGAGGAAGCCTTTGAACTGGCTTACTTCGGCGCCAAGGTGATCCATCCGCAGACGATGGCGCCGGCGACCGCCAAGGGCATTCCGGTATTCATCCGCAACACCTTCAATCCCGAGCATCCGGGCACGCGCATCGATGCCGAGGGCGGCGCCGAACCACCGATCAAGGGCATCACCACGATCGGCGGCATGGCCATCGTCACCATCGAGGGCGCCGGCATGATCGGCGTGCACGGCACTGCCGAACGCGTGTTCGCGGCGCTGCGCGATGCCCGGGTATCGGTAACGATGATCTCGCAGGGCTCGTCGGAGCATTCGATCTGCTGCGTGATCAAGGCCGACGACGCCGACCGCGCGCGCGATGTGTTGGCCGAGTCTTTCGCGCGCGAGATCGCGCGCGGGCAGATCCAGCGCGTGATGTCCGAACGCGGCATCAGCGTGCTCGCGGTGGTCGGCGAGGGCATGGCCGGCACACCCGGCATCTGCGCGCGGCTGTTCAACGCGCTCGGTCGCGCCAAGGTCAACGTTCGCGCGATTGCGCAGGGCTCGTCGGAACGCAACATTTCAGTCGCCATTGCCGAGGGCGAAGCGACGCGCGCGCTGCGCGCGGTGCATGCCGGGTTCTATCTGTCGGCGCAGACGCTGTCGATCGGCATCATCGGACCCGGCCAGGTCGGCCAGGCGCTGGTGCAGCAGATCGCCGAGGCGCGCGGTCGCCTGCACCGCGAAACTCACCTCGACCTGCGCGTGCGCGCGATCGCAACCTCGAAACAGATGTTGCTCGACGTACAGCAGATCGACCTGCCGCACTGGCGCGAGACGCTGGCGAGCAAGGGCGCGGACTGCGATCTCGATGCCTTTGCCCGCCACGTGCACGCCGAACACCTGCCGCACGCGGTGATCATCGACTGTTCCGCCAATTCTGCGGTGGCCGATCACTATCCGAAATGGCTGGCCGCCGGCATCCATGTGCTGACGCCGAACAAGCAGGCCGGTGGCGGTCCGCTGGAACGCTATCGCGCCGTGCAAGAGGCGGCGAAGAATGGTCGCGCGCGTTGGCGTTACGAGGCGACCGTGGGCGCCGGCCTGCCGGTGATCGGCACGCTGCGCGACCTGATCGACACCGGTGATCGCATCGAACGCATCGAAGGCATTTTTTCGGGCACGCTGGCGTACCTGTTCAACCGCTTCGACGGTCAGGTGCCGTTCTCCGAACTGGTGCGCCAGGCCAAGGCGGCCGGCTACACCGAGCCGGATCCGCGCGACGACCTCTCGGGCCTCGACGTCGCCCGCAAGCTGGTGATTCTCGGCCGCGAGATGGGCCTCGAGTTGTCGGTCGACGATGTGCACGTCGAGAGTCTGGTGCCGGCGGAACTGATCGACGCCAGCGTCGATGGCTTCCTGCAAGGGCTGTCGTGCCTGGATGCGCCGATGCTGGCGCGTTTCGAGGCCGCGCGCGAGGCCAACCAGGTGCTGCGTTACTGCGCCGTGCTGGATGCCGATGGTCGCGCCGAAGTGGCGCTCAAGGCACTGCCGGCGTTCCATCCGTTCGCGCATATCGCGCTGACCGACAACATCGTGTCCTTCGCCACCGCGCGCTACCGCAACAACCCGCTGATCGTGCGCGGCCCCGGCGCCGGACCGGATGTCACCGCGGCTGGGGTGTTCGCCGATCTGCTGCGGGTTGCGGCGGGGTTGGGGGCGGCGCTGTGACGGAAGAGCGGTCAAACGTGAAACGTGAAACGTCAATTCGCACTGCAGTGGCTTTCGCGCCGGCCAGCGTTGGTAACGTCGCGGTTGGTTTCGACCTGCTGGGTCACGCGCTCGAAGGCATCGGCGATACGGTCACGGCGACGCGTATCGAGGAACCGGTGGTGCGGGTGACGGCGATTCGCGGCGTCGTCACCGATCTGCCGTTCGATCCGGAGAACAACACGGCGGCGCGTGCGGTGGCCTCGCTGCGCGCGGCGCTCGGGCTGGATTTCGGTTTCGAACTCGAAATCGACAAGGGAATTCCGCTGGGTTCGGGGCTTGGCGGTTCGGCAGCCTCGGCGACCGCGGCGCTCACCGCCGCCAATGCGCTGCTGGCGCAGCCGCTGACGCCGCAGGAACTGTATCCGCACGCACTGGAAGGCGAACGCGCCGCCAGCGGCAGCCTGCACGGCGACAATGTCGGCCCGCAATTGCTCGGTGGCCTGGTGCTGGCGACGGTCGATCGGCTGGTGCCGATCCCGGTTCCGCCGGGCCTGGTCGCGGTGCTGGTACATCCGCATTTCGTGCTGGAAACGCGCAAGGCGCGCGAGGCTTTGCGCGGGGTTTACGCACTTGGGGAGTTCGTGGCGCAGAGCGAAGGTCTGGCATTGGTGCTGGCCGGTTGTTTTACCGCCGATTTCACGCTGATCAAGCGCGGCCTGCGTGACGTGCTGATCGAACCGCGGCGCTCTGCGTTGATCCCGGGTTTCGCCGCCGTCAAGCAGGCGGCGCTGGATGCCGGCGCGCTCGGCGCCTCGATCTCGGGTGCTGGCCCGAGCGTGTTTGCCTGGTTCGAGGATCGCAGTGCAGCCGCCGACGCCGGTCAGGCCATGGCCAACGCCTTCGCCGAAGCGGGACTGGCGAGCGATATCATTGTCAGCGCGGTGGCGAATGCGGGGGCGCACGTGGTGAGCCAAGCGTGAGGCATATGTGCGCGAACTCAGAGGCGAGGCCAGGGCTTGACTCGTCATTGCGAGGAGCACAGCGACGAAGCATTCCAGTGACCCTTCTTCGCTTTGCTCCAACTCGCAGGCAAGCCAGCGGAAAGACCTGGCTGGGTCACTGGATTGCTTCGCTGCGCTCGCAATGACGAGGAGCGCGGAAGGGGATCAAGGTTGCCGTTGGTCCGGCGCACCCCCAGCCCCAGTCCCCAGCCCCGCATTTGCATTTGAGGAGCCATCCCATGCGCTACTTCAGCACCCGTGATCTTCGCCAGGAATGGCCAGTGACGCTCGACGCAGCATTGTCGGCGGGCCTCGCGGCCGATGGTGGCTTGTATGTGCCGGAGCGGTTGCCAAAGATGGATGCGGCCGATCTGATCGGGAAAGGTGGGCCTGACGGTCGGGACGTGCACGTCCCGGCTTTGCCGGTTGTGGCCGAGCGCCTGCTGGCACCGTTCTTCGCCGGCAGCAGCCTGGCGCCGCAGCTCGGCGCGATCTGCCGTGAGGCGCTCGATCTGCCGCTGCCGATCGTGCCGCTGCCATCCAGCTCGCAAGGGCCCAGCTACCTGCTGGAGCTGTTCCACGGCCCCACGGCGGCGTTCAAGGACTTCGCCGCGCGCTTCCTTGCGGCATGCCTGGCGCGCCTGCGCACCCGCGACGATCCGCTGCGCAGCGTGCTGGTCGCGACCTCCGGCGACACCGGTGGAGCGGTGGCTGCGGCTTTCCATCGGCGACCGGGATTCCGCGTAGTGATCCTCTATCCCGACGGCCGCGTGTCGAAGCGTCAGGCGCATCAGCTTGGCGCCTTTGGCGACAACGTGCACGCGCTCAAGGTGGATGGAAGTTTCGACGACTGCCAGCGCATCGTGAAGTCATTGCTCGGCGATCGCCATCTGGCAGCTCGCTTTGCGCTGACCAGCGCCAACAGTATTTCGCTCGGTCGCTTGCTGCCGCAGATGGCGTATTACGCGTACGCGGCGTTGTGGCTGGCCCGCGAATCGGGAACGGGTAATCCGGAATCGGCGGCGCCGCCGACTTTGGTCATTCCCACCGGCAACCTCGGCAACGCACTGGCGGCGATTTTGGTGCGCGAGATGGGATTGCCGATCGGCGATGTGCATTTCGCGACCAACGCCAATCGCACGCTCGCAGAGTTTTTCGCCGGAGGCGAGTACCACGGGCGTGCCAGCGTGGCGACGCTGGCGAACGCCATGGACGTCGGCGACCCGAGCAATTTCGAACGCCTGGCGTGGTTCTTCCGCGAACGCAAACTGCGACAGAGCGGCATCCATGCACACAGCGTCGACGACACCACGATCAGCGCCTGGATCGCCGCGGGTGAGGCGCGCCACGGCCAGGTCTATTGCCCGCACACCGCATGCGCAGCCGAGGTCCATCAACGATTGCGCGATGCTGGTGCGCGCGGGCCGATGCTGCTGGTGGCGACCGCACACCCGGCCAAGTTCAATGAAGTGGTTGAGCCGCTGGTTGGGCACCGCGTATTGGCGCCACCTGCCCTGCAGGCGCTGCTCGAGCGGCCGTCGCACAGCGAGCCGTTGGCGGCGACCGCCGAGGCCCTGGTGGCACGGCTGGCGCAGGATTGGTGAACTGAAGGCCTGCGGTCACCCCGATTCTGGGGTGGTCACAGACGCACCGATCGCGGAACATGCGAGCTTGTCAGGCTGTCCCGCGAGGGCTGCGCGTATGTCGGTTGCCGAACTCGAATCCAGCACGTTGGCTCCGGTGGCGGTGCTGATCGTCGAGGACGAGCCGCGCACCCGCGCGAGGTTGGCCGGAGTGCTCGCGCCGCAGTCGCGGTTTCAGTTGATCGATGCAGTGGCCACTCTGGCCGACGCGCGGACGGCGCTGCAACAGCAGATGCCCGGCGTTTTGCTGCTCGACCTTGGATTGCCCGATGGCCATGGCGTCGATCTGATCCGCGAGCTGCGTGGGCTGCCACAGCCGCCTGAGATTCTGGTGATTTCGGTGATGGGCGACGAGTCCAGCGTGCTCGCCGCGATCGAGGCGGGCGCCGGCGGTTACCTGCTCAAGGACTCGGCTGATGCCGAGGTGATCGCCGCCATCGACCAGTTGTTGCACGGTGGCGCGCCGCTGAGTCCGAGCATCGCCGTTCACCTGATGCGCCGCCTGCAATCGTTGCCCGCCGCGGGGCAGGCGAGGTCGACCAGCGTACTGAGCGCGCGCGAGATCGACCTGCTCAAGCTGATCGCCAAGGGTTTGAGCTATGAGGAGGTCGCCGCCGCACTCGGACTGCGCTACAACACGGTGGCGTCCTACGCCAAGGAGTTGTATCGCAAGTTGCAGGTGCACAGCCGCTCCGAGGCGGTGTTCGAGGCGGTGCAGATGGGGTTGATGAGTGTCGGGCCGCGCTGACCAGGCAGCCGCAATGTCGCGCCGGGCGGTCGGTGCGCGCCTGCGTGCCGTGCTGGACACTCTCGGTTCGCAGGCCTGGTGGCTGTTGCCGCTGTCGTTCGCGGCACTGTTGTTCCTCGGCCAGCGCACCAGCGACATTGAGCCGTTCCGGATCAACGAACTGATCGGCATGCCTTGTGTGCCGACCGAGGATGGCGATTGGACCACGGTCAAGCTCCCGCTCGTTCGCGACGGCGACTGCTGGCTGCTGCGCACGTCGATCGACGCGGATGCCCTGGAACTGCGCGGCGCGGGCTTGTTGATGATGGGGCTGGATCAGGACGCCGCAGTGTTCATCAATGGCGCTCAGGTCCGCAACATGCCGCTGCTTGAGGGTCAGTCCTACTATGCCGGTTCGCTGTGGTTGGCGATCGGCTCCGGCATGCTGCAGCCGGGTAGCAACGAGCTGCTGCTGGAACTGCGCAGCGAGCCCGGTCCGCGGCCCTGGGTTGCGTTGTCGGGCTTGGCGGTCGGCCCGCTCGAAATCCTCGAACAGCGCCAGATGTGGCACCAACGTCTGCAGCGCGATGGCGCACGCCTCGCGCTGGTGCTGATTTTCGCGGTCGTTCTGTTTGTCCTGCCGATCGCGATCTCGCGCCCGCGTGAGCCGATCTATCGCTGGTTTGCCGTGAGCCTGGTATGCGCAGCGGTTTATGTTTCGCATTTTGCGGCGGAACTGCGCCTCGCCAGCCCGGCCGTCTGGGCCTGGCTGATACACGCTGCGCTTGCGATCTCGTTGTGGTCGATGGCGCAAGTGAGCAGTCAGATGCTGAAGCGCCCCCCGGCGCGCTGGTGGAACGCCGCTGTAGTTGCCGCGCTGCTCGGATTGACGCTGGCGAAAGTGGCGGGTGGGCCGGGGCCGGTCGCTGCGATGGGCGTCGGATTGTATCGCGTGATCTTGCTGGTGATGACCCTGCATCTGTCCTGGTTCTGGTGGCAGGGTCGGCATTTGGCGCTGAAGCCGGATGGGCGCTGGTTCGCCGTAGCAGTACTGTTCCAGGCCGGTCTGGGATTGTTCGACAGTCTGCGCGCAGTTCTGCGCGCTCAATGGGCCACGCATGGCTACAGCCTGCATTGGGCGATCCTGTACTTCACATTGCTCATCTTCGTCGCCTTGTTGGTGCGCATCCTGCAAGCATTGCGCGAGTCCGAACGCAGCCGCGCACAGCTGGCGCAGGACCTGGCCATCCGCAGTCGCGAACTGGAAGAGGAGTTCAGCCGTCGCCGCACCGCCGAAGCCGCGCGCACGCTGGCGGATGAGCGCCAGCGGATCATGCGCGACATGCACGATGGCGTCGGAGGTCAACTGGTGGCGCTGATGGCCCAGGTCCAATCGGCGCCGCCGCAGGCGTCGCTGATCGTCGACCACTTGCGGCGCACCCTCGACGAACTGCGGCTGATGATCGATTCGCTGGACGAGGCCTGCGCCGATCTGTCGGTGGCGCTAGGCATGTTCCGCGCACGCATGGAGTCGCTGTTGACGCAATACCCGGTGCGCATCCGCTGGCGCACGGCGCAGTTGCCGGATTTGCCTCCGGTGCCGCCATCAACCGTGTTGCAGGTGCTGCGCATCCTGCAGGAGGCGCTGAGCAATGCACTCAAGCACGCCCACGCAACGGAGATCGCCATTTCGGCCGATTGGGACGGCGCGCGTCTGCAGGTGGAAGTGCGCGACGACGGCAATGGTGGTCTGGAAGAGCGTTCGGGCGGCCGCGGCCTGGCCAGCATGCGCAGTCGAGCGCAATCGATCGGCGCCCAGTTGAGTTTCGAAGATGCCCATCCGGGCGTGGGTGTTCGTCTGGAGTTGCCGCTGGCCAGCAGCTGACAGCGCGATGCGCCGGGCATGCGCGACGTGTGCGTTGCGCCTACAGATGCGGCGGCTCACAACCGAGCAACCGTGGCAGCGCTGGATCCGGATTCCCGGAACCCTCCAGGCAGCCGATCAGCGCCGTCAGTATCGGCAGCCGCATGCCGCCTTGCTGCAGGCGCGTGACTTCGGCGCGCAATGCCTCGGCGATACGGGAATCCGTCTGCGCCTGGCGCAACGCGGGCGCCAGCCCCAGATCGAGCTGCCACAGATCGGCTTCAATGCTCTCGGGCGCAATCGGCGCATCGATGATTGCCACGGGTGTCGCGCAGTCGCCCCGCGCCATCGCCCGACAACTCTGACCGAGCAGGCCGTCGATCCAATCGCTGGCGACGGCCGGCGCGTTGGTCTTGAGCTGCGCAATGACCGCCACGTGATCGCCCCGATGCCCGGCCAGCAGGGCGGTCACGTAATCGCGCATCGGTGTATCCGGCGCGTGAGTGAGGGCCTCGCGACAAGCCTCGTCCTGCCCGGCATAGCAGTGCGCTTCGGCGATGCTGATATGCGCCGCGACCAGGCCTGGATTGATGTCGATCACCGTCTGCAGCCACGGCAGCGCCTGCAGCGGCTGGCCGCTGTAAAGGTGCGCGTTGCCGAGCCACAGCAGGATGCCGTCGTGGCCCGGTTCCAGACGATGTGCGCGGACCAGCAGCGGCAACGCGTCACGATATCGGCCAGCCACCATCTGCGACAGACCGCGAGCGGCGTGCGCCAGCCCGAGATTCGCGTCAATCGCGAGCGCCGCGTCGATCGCGACATTTGCGCGGACGATGGCGTCGGCGGCAGGTTGCAGGCCGTATTCGGACGCCAACAGTTCGGCGATGGCGAGTTCGGCATGTCCGGCGGCAAAGTCGGGTTCCTGTTCCACCAACGCGAGGAGCAAGCGACGCGCCTGCGCCACATCTGGCCCGGTGCGCCGTTGCAGATGTCCGAGCGCACTGAGGTACTGGCCCATCGCCTGTTCGCCGAGTACGTCGCTGCTGCCCGGCTGGCTCATGCTCAGCCCGAGTTGCTGGCCCACCCACCAACTGGCCGCTGCGCTCCAGTCGCGCCGTGCGCTGCGTGGGCTGACGAAGGTCTCCTGGCGACGATTGCCGGATTGGCAGTCTTGCAATTCGAACGCGCTCAGGTCGCTGCTCGGGGTCAGTCGCCGGGACAGCCGCAAAGCGTGTTGCGCACCCTTCGTTTCGCAACCCGCGGCGTCGATGACCAGCGTCAGGTTGCGCATCGCGCGGAGGCGTGTGGCCAGCAGTCCGAGCAGACCACGTTGCTCGGCATCGCGCTCGCCGCCGGTGGTTGCCAGCGGCACCAGCACCAACGTGACCGGGGCGGGCGGCGGCGGTTGTCCGCACGCGGCCAACAATGCGGCGAGCAGGGCCAGGTGGGGTCGGCGCATACGAATCTCCGAAGCGCCGATGATGCCACGGACGCATGCGCGTCGAGGGTTTCGACATCCCGAGGGTTCGGACATCCACTCCGTGATCGCTTTCGCGGGCTCCCACAACGAAGCGCAAAGCCGGCAAACGATTCGGCAGGGGGAAATCCGACCTCTGCACGACTACCGCCTTCTGCTCTCTTTGCGTTCTTTGTGTCCTTTGTGTCCTTTGCGAACAACAAGCAGATTCTGTGGTCGCTGACTTGTTGCTGCGCGAAGGTCCGCACCGAAGCAGTGCACCACTTCACTCCCAGCGCAGCGCGACCAGCGGGTCGATGCGCGAAGCGCGGCGCGCCGGCCACCAGCCGGCCAGCAGCGCGATCACGGCGAGCACGGTGGTGGCGCCGAGCAGTACGCGCGGGTCGTGGCCGTCGAGTTCGTAGAGCAGCGCTTGCGCGGCTTGTCCGAGCGCCAGCGCGAGCGCCAGGCCGATACCGCCGCCGATCAGGAACATGCGCCCGACCTGGCCCAGCAGCGCCGCCTGCACGCGACGCGGCTGCGCGCCGAGCGCCAGCCGCAGGCCGATCTCGCGGGTGCGTTGTTGCAGCGCGTAGCTGAGCACGCCGTAGACGCCGATCGCCGCCAGCAGCGTCGCCAGCAGCGCAAATGCGGTCGACAGCAGGCCGACAAAATGATCGACCACCAGGTTCTGGCGAATCTGCTGCGGCAGCGTGCGCAAGCTTTCGACCGGCAGGTCTGGATCGAGCCGGGCGACGACCTCCGGCAGTGCCTTGAGCAGTTGTTCCGGCGGCAGCGCTCCGCGCACGTAGAACACCATCTCCCCAAGATTGGCATTCTGCCGGCGCGGCAGCCAGAACTGCTCCGGCGGGGCGATCTTGACACTGTCGTAATGCGCGTCGGCAACCAGGCCGACGATCTCGATGTCGAGCGCCTCGGCGTTGCCGATCGCCATGCGTTTGCCGATGACGTCGCTGCCGAGACCGAACTTTTCGGCGAATCGCTGGTTCACGATGGCCACTTTCGGCCGCTCGCCACTGTCGGCATCGGCGAATTCACGGCCAACCAGCAAGGGCATGCCGACGGTCGAGAAAAAGGCACTGCCGACTTCGTTGTACAAGGCGTGCGCCGCATCCTGGTTGACCGGGCGAAAGCCCTCGACCGATACATTGGTGCCCCAGTTGTTTCCCGACAACAGCGGCACCATCGATGAGGTCACGGCAGTGACGCCGGGCACGCCGGCGAGAGCGGTTTCCAGTTGGTCGAAGAGCTGCTGCGAACGCTCTGGCGTGTAGCCGTTGCGGGCAGGCGAAATCGCAAAGCTGGCGAGTGCATCGACCTGCATGCCCAGTTCGACGCGGCTCAGGTTTTGCAGGCTCTGGATGAACAGTCCGGCGATCACCAGCGAGGCCATCGACAACGCGATCTGCGCTGTCGCCAGGAGGTTGCGGAAATGACTGGCGACGCGGTTGACGCCGCTGCCGCCGCTGCTGCCCTTGAGTGCCTGAATCGGTGCTTCGCGCGCCGCCTGCAGGGCCGGGAACAGCCCGAACAGCAGCACCGTGAGCACGGCAACTGCAAATGCGTGGCGCATGCTGCTGCCATCCAGCTGCGGATCGACCGCGACCGCAGCGCCCGGCGGCATCATGGCGACGATGCCGGCCAGGCACACGGCGGCGATCGGCAGGCTGCACAGCCCGCCGAGCAGCGCCAGCAGCAGCGACTCGACCAGATGCTGGCGCAGCAGCCGGTTGCGACTGGCGCCGATCGAAACTCGCAACGCGAACTCTCCGCTGCGCGACGAGGCCCGCGCCAGCAGCAGATTTGCGGTATTGAGGCATGCGATCAGCAGCACCAGCGTCGCCACCGCGAACAACATCAGCACCGGTGTACTGGCATTGCGCGACAAGCTGCTCTGACCACGCGCTCCCGGCGACAACACGATGGACGACTGTTGGAACCGCGCCAGTGTCGTTGCATCCATGTCGGCGTTCAGCGGCACTTCGACGTCGTTGATCAATTGCCGATAGAGGCGATTGATGCCGCCGCCGGCCTGCTCCAGCGGCTGGCCCGGTTTCAGCCGCGCAAACAGATACAACCAGTAACTGCGGCGATCGTCGTGGTCGACGCGCGCCGATGGCGCCAACAACCAGCGCAACGTGAGCGGCACGAACACCTGCGGCCGCACGCCGAGGGTGGTGCCGGTGAATCCGGCCGGGGCGACGCCAACGACGGACAGCGTCTCGCCATTGACCTTGATGCTCTGGCCGAGCACATCGGGACGAGCGCCCAGTTGCTGCTGCCAGTAGTCGTGACTGAGCACCGCGATGCGCGGCTCGCCGATCACGGAATCGTCTTCCGGCGCCAACAATCGACCGAGCGCCGGAGTGAGCCCAAGCAGGTTGAAATAGCTGCCCGATACCAGCATCGCCTGGCCCGGCTGCGTCCGGCCCTGAAACGCAAGATTGATGCCCAGGTTGCGATGCGCAGCGATGCCCTGGAACTCGGTCTGACCGGCTTGCAGGTCACGCCACATCGGATAGCTGAAGATGTCGTCGCGCGGACCGGCGCTGCTGTTGGACGTCGAGCCCCACTTTGGTCCCGGTGTCGACAGATTGACCAGTCCCTCGGGCGCCGTCACCGGCAGCGGCCGCGCAATCAGTTGGTGGTAGATGCCATAGATCGCGGTGTTGGCGCCGATGCCGAGCGCCAGCGTGAGCACGGCGACCAGTGTGAAGCCCGGGCGTGCGAGCAGTCCACGCAGGCTGTAGCGCAGGTCGGCAATCCAGTCGGCAAACATGTGCAGGCTCCGGCAGCGGCCGACTTCGGCCTCAGACGCACTGAGCAAGACCCGTGCCTGCGGTAGTCGGCAGCATTGGCGAGCGCAATCCGGCGCGCGGAAGCGTCCCGCTGGTCCAATCGCGAACATCGGTGTTCGTTTGCGGACGTGGCGCGGCGGGTGTCGATCTGACGCGTCCATGTTCGCGACGCAAGGTCGCGGCCAGCGCGGTCGCGACGTACACCTCTACGTTGGGCCGAACGCCTCGACCATCGGCTGCATCTGCTCGGCGTAGGCGCTCCACAATTTCGAACGGTCGCGGCGGATGCCGTCGCGCACCAGCACGCTGCTGGCGGTCGCCACCGGATCGCTGCTGCGCTCGATGTCGATCATCGTCGGCTCGAAAGGCAGTCCGCAAAAGGCGCTCATCCGCCGCGCCGCCGCCAGTGGATCGGCCACCACGTCCTCGTAGCGCACATCGAGGATGCGCTCCGGCAACAGCTTGCGCCAATGGTCCATCAGGCCTGCGTAACGTCGGTAATAGTCGACGAACTCCTGCTGGTCGTAGGAGTACGGGCAGGCGCTGGTGAACAGCGTGCGCAGATTGGACAGGCCGACGTCGATCGGATCGCGGTGCACATGCACAATGCGTGCGTGCGGCAGCGCCTGGGCGATGAAACCGAGGTTGAGGAAATTCGACGGCAACTTGTCGGTGACGAAGGGGCGATCGCGACTGCGCCAGCGCATCCCGGCGAGGTAGTTCGTTCCGATGGCCCGCAAGTCGAGTCTGTTACGTGCGGCCACGATCTGGGCGTCGACTACCGCGGGCGTGTAGCGCCCGCTGGCTGCACGCAACTGGGTCGGCAACTCGTAGGTTTCGCCGGCGGCGGCGATCTGCGAGTGTCCGCCGAGGATGCGTTCCACCAGCGTGGTGCCGGAACGGTGCATGCCGACGACGAAGATCGGCGTCAGGGCGTGGTCGTCGTTGCCCGCGGCCGATTCGAGGTCGCTGCTGGACCATTCCTGCAGGCGCGAGAAGAGTTCATGGTCGTTGGCGGGATCGTAGTCGAGGGTCCTGCGCTTGGCGCGACATGCTCGCTCCATTGCGTGCCAGGCGCGCCGGTAGTCGCCGCTGTCGTGCAGTTCGTTGTGCAGCGCATAAGCGAGAAAGGCCTCGTCGTCGCCGGGCGCAACTCGGGTCAGCGCGCGGTCGATACGGTCGATGCGTTTGCCCGGGTCGGGCCGCCGCAGTCGCGACAGCAGCCAGTGCGAGTCGACCAGGTCGGGGTGCAGCGCCAGGCTGCGTTCGAGCAGATCGGCGGCGGCGTCGACTTCGCCGAAATGCACCTCGATATTGGCCGCCATGTACAGGCTGGGTGGATGACGCGGGTCGCGTTCGATCGCGGCCAACGCGTAGGGGCGCGCCAGGTGGCTGGCGCCGATGCGGCTCAATTGCTGCGCCACCGTCGCCAGGGAGTTGGCCGAATCCCACATCGCGGGCGGCAACTGGCTGCAGATGTCGATGACCAAGCGCGTATGACCGAGCGCCACCAGTTGTGCGATCAGTTGCAGCGCGATGCCCGGCGATTCGATCGCCTGCCGCGTCGCGCGCAGGGTCAGCTCGAATGCCGGTGTGTAGCGTCCCGCCATCAGGTGCAGTGCCGACAGTTTCAGCAGCGCCGGTACATGGCCAGGTTGTTCGGTCAGCACCGCTTCGAACGACGCCGCCGCTGCCGCGGCATCGCCGGCAGCAAGATAGGACTCGCCGCGTTGGAAATGGCGGCGAGCGCGCGAACTGGAAACCGGATCCGGGTTGCTCATGCAGTCACCGACGATTGCCGCAGCGGTCCAAGCCGCGCCTCGATCGCGCCGCGCAGCTCATCGCGCAACTCGAGCGCGAATCCCGCTTTGGCGACGACGACCATCGGGCTGCCGATGAAGTGGGTCAGGATGCTGCGACTGTCGCGTCGACAGGCGCCGTATCGGCAGAGTTGGTAAACCAGAGATTTCATGATGGAGATCGTGGCTTCGGACGGCGGACATCGTAGCGAATTTCTGCAGGCGCCGAGAATGCGACCGAAGAACTCGCTCGCGACCGCGCTTGATCGGGTGGGTCCAGACTTGTGCGGACGCGGTTGACTCTGGACCGATCAGAGAGCGTCCAGACCAGTCCGGCCCACAGCAGCAAAAGCAGAATTGCGCCTACCGTTCGTCGGGCTCACGCCATCGAAGCCAATGTATACGTTTGCAATTCGCGCGCCGATTCAGCCGGCGGCCGGTTTAGCAGGTGTAATCCGCACCACGCAGACGATTCGTCGGCGCTGCCTTGGGGGGCGGCGCTCACAGCGGTCGCGGCGCACCATTACCTGGGGAGGTTTGCATGTTCATTTCACTGCGCCAGCGCGGCGCCGTTGCCGCGTGCCTGTTGTTCCTGTGTCTGTGCCTTGGGTCGGCGAGCGGCTTTGCCGCGATCAACACTCACAACCTGGGCGCGAAATACGACGCCACTCTGGCCAACATCAATTTCCGCGTCTATTCCTCGCGCGCCACGCGCATCGAGGTGTGGATCTACAAGACCGCCAAGGGCGCCCAGCCGGTGGTCAAGTACGTGATGAGCAAGAATGCGACGACCCAGGTGTGGTCGAAAACCGCCTCGGTGTCGACCCTGAAGAACAGCTATGGCCTGACCGGCACGGTTTATTACGGCTACCGCGCCTGGGGCCCGAACTGGCCGTATGTCAGTACCTGGGTCAAGGGCAGCAGCGCCGGTTTCGTCAGCGACATCGACAATGCCGGCAATCGCTTCAATCCGAACAAGCTGCTGCTCGATCCGTACGCGGTCGAGATCAGCCACGATCCGAACTCGCCGACCTGCCTGGATGGCACGATCTACGCCAGCGGCGCAGCGCACCGCATCAAGGACAGCGGCCCGTGCGCCCCCAAGGGCATTGTGCTGGCGCCGAGCACCACCTCGATCGGCACCAAGCCGACGCGCGCGCTGAAAGACGATGTGGTCTACGAAGTGCATGTGCGCGGGTTGACCAGGAGCGATGCCACGGTGCCCGTCGCGTTGCGCGGCACCTATGCCGGGGCCGCGTTGAAAGCGCCGTACCTCGCCAGCCTGGGCGTCACCGCGGTCGAGTTCCTGCCGGTGCAGGAGACCCAGAACGACACCAACGATGTCGACCCGAATTCGACCGCTGGCGACAATTACTGGGGCTACATGACGCTGAACTACTTCGCTCCGGATCGTCGCTATTCGTCGGACAAGACGCCGGGCGGCCCGACGCGCGAATGGAAGGCGATGGTCAAGGCCTTCCACGATGCCGACATCAAGGTCTACATCGACGTCGTCTACAACCACACCGGCGAGGGCGGTTCGTGGGGCGGCAGCGACGGCCTGACCGTCTACAACGTGATTTCCTGGCGCGGCCTCGACAACCCGACCTACTACTCGCTGACCAGCGATCTCAAGTACTCGTGGGACAACACCGGCGTCGGCGGCAACTACAACACGAAGAACCCGATCGCGCAGAACCTGATCATCGACTCGCTGGCCTACTGGCGCGATGCGCTCGGCGTCGACGGCTTCCGTTACGACCTGGCTTCGGTGCTCGGCAACACCTGCCAGCACGGCTGCTTCAACTTCGACAAGATGGACGGCGGCAATGCGCTCAACCGCATCGTCAACGAACTGCCGCCTCGCGCGGCCGGCGGTGGCACGGGCGTCGACCATATCGCTGAGCCGTGGGCGATCGGCGGCAACTCCTATCAGGTCGGCGGCTTCCCGTCCGGCTGGGCCGAATGGAACGGCAAGTACCGCGACGCGCTGCGCAAGAAGCAGAACCAGTTGGGCCTGGAAACCGTGCTGCTGTCGGAACTGGCCAGTCGTTTCGCCGGTTCGTCGGATCTCTACGGCGACGATGGACGCAAGCCCTGGCATTCGGTCAACTTCATGGTTGCCCACGACGGTTTCACGCTGCGCGATCTGTACGCCTACAACAGCAAGCAGAACAACCAGCCGTGGCCGTTCGGACCCTCCGATGGTGGCGACGACAACAACCATTCATGGGACCAGGGCGGCATCGTCGCCGACCAGCGCAAGGCCGCACGCACCGGCATGGCGTTCATGATGCTCAGTGCCGGCGTGCCGATGTTCAACGGCGGCGACGAATTCCTGCGCACCCAGTTCGGCAACAACAATGTCTACAACCTCGATTCCGCGGCCAACTGGCTGGACTGGTCGTGGGACAGCCACGAGAGCAATTTCCGCACCTACACCCAGCGCCTGATCGCGTTCCGCAAGGCGCACCCGGCATTGCGCCCGGCGAATTTCTATTCGGGCAGCGATAGCAACGGCAACGTCATGGAGCAGTTGCGCTGGTTCAAGCCGGATGGAGGCGTGGCCGACACCGCGTACTTCACCAATGCGAACAACCATGCGATCGCCTGGCGCATCGACGGCAGCGAATTCGGCGACAGCGCGAGCGCGATCTATGTCGCCTACAACGGTTGGTCCGGCAACGTGAACTTCACGCTGCCGTGGCCAGGCGCCGGCAAACAGTGGTATCGCGTCACCGACACCGCCACCTGGGCGGAAGGCGCAAACCAGGTCGCCAGCCCCGGCAGCGAGGCGCTGATCGGTGGCGAGTGGACGGTGTACGGCATGCAGGGACGCTCGCTGCTGCTGCTGATCGCCAAATAGCGCCTCCTGTCGCAGTCCTGTTTGCCCGTGCCGGTGCGCTCGTTCGCGCATCGAACCCGTGGGAGCGGGTTCATCCCGCGAAAGCGATCGCGGAGTGAATCCGCTCCCACATGAAAATCAATGCCTTGCGGCATGTTCGGTGGGAGCGCATTGCGTCGCGGGCTGCTGCAGCGGCCATGCGCGGCTAAGCTCGCGGGACAAGCTCCGCTTTTTCCCGCAAAGCCCGCTTTGAGTCGCGAACTCCACGTCCGGAAGCGGCCAGACCCGCGTCGTGCGCATGGCTAACCTGCATCCACCCTACGCAGGAACTTCAAGCATGAGCAGCTTTCGACTGATCGGCCTCGACCCCGCCCCGTTTGCCGGCCTGTTCGACCTCGATGACGCCGCCTTGCGCGCCCGGGGCGGGCGTCGCCGAGTTGCCACGGAAGATCCCGGTTTCCCGTGCCGGGTCAGCCTGCGGGACGCCGCGGTCGGCGAAGAATTGCTGCTGCTGCCGTTCGAGCACCAGGCCGAAGACTCGCCGTATCGGGCGTCCGGACCGATCTACCTGCGGCGCAACGCCGCGCCGCGCACCCTGGCGGTCGGTGAAGTCCCCGACTACGTGCGCCGGCGCCAGATTTCGCTGCGCGGTTACAGCGCGCGGCACCTGATGGTGGACGCGCTGGTCTGCGAGGGTGAGGACGTGGCGCAGCGGATCGAGGCGATGTTCGCGAATCCGAAGATCGCCTACGCGCATCTGCACAATGCGCGACCTGGCTGCTATTCGTGCCGGGCCGAGCGGGTCGGCTGACCGTCGATGCCGCAGAACGGCCACGAAGTCGCCGCCTGCGACCCGGCGCCGCGCCCTCAGCCGCCGATCTCCGCCTCCGCCTTCAGCACCTTGCGCGAGCCATCCGGGTACAAGGCCTCGTCGAGCAGCAGGCGTCCGTCCGGCGCGTACTTGCGGTGGCGCGCGACGTGGCCTTCGGGTGCGTGCTCCCAGTCCTCGGCGATGCGGCCCTGCGCATCGAACGTCTCGCGCTTCTGCGTGCGCCGGCCAATCTCTGAGACGCGCTCGGCGAGCGTGCCATCGTCGCGGAAGGATTCGCTGACGACGCGTGCGTCGCGGTCCTTCGGCTCAACGGCGATCCGCGACTTCGGCGCACCATTCATGTACCACTGTTCGCGCAACACGCGGTAACCGTCCTCGACGACATCGCGCAACGCGGCCTCGCCGTTGGCGTGATAGCGCGTCTCGATGCGACCCTTGGCGGTGTACTCGATGCTCGCCGCGAGCACGCCGCCATCGCCGAACTGCTCGCTGCGCAACACCTGGCCGCCCTCGAGCGTGCGCGATTCGCGCACGCGGCCGCGGGCGTCATGCAGCGCGGTGGTGACGCGCCCGGCGTGGCCGCACGGCTTGCGGTCTGCGGCGTCGAGCGATTGCGGCGCGCAGCGCAGCTCGCGCAAGCGACCGGCGTCGTCCCATTCCAACGACAGCGCCGCAGGTTTGCCGACCTCCGGATAGAAACGCAGCGACTGCAACTGGCCGTTGCGGTGCCAAACCTGGTGCTTGCCGATGGCGTCGGCATTGCGATATTCGCCGTCCTCGCGCAACTGGCCGCCGGGCCACCACTTGCGCGCGCGGCCTTCGGTGTTGCCCTGGGCGTTCACCGAGCGTTCGCGCACGCTGCCGTCCTCGTCGTGCCAGCGGTCGAGCCCGAGGCGTTCGCCGTCCTTCAGCTCCTGCTCGTACCAGAGGCTGCCATCGTCGCGGTGGCAGCGCATCACGCCAGTCTGGCCGGCGGTCGTCGAGCCGTTGTCGGGATTGACGTCCGCGCCGTTCAGTTCGCAGCGGCGGGCGTCGACGCTCGCGCTCGCGAGCAACAGGATCGGGAACAATTGCAGTGGTTTTTTCATGGTGGTGGATACGATGTCGGGCGCGCGATCGCACATGCCGGTTTCATGGCTGTCCCCCGCATTATCCCGCTTCGCGGCCCGCGCCTGATCCTTGCGCCGATCGCAACATTGCTGCGCCTCGCGATGGCCGGGCGCCAACTGTGCGGGCCGATCATTGCCCGGCCCCTGAGGGTGTGGTTTCCTCCATGACCCGGTCTGGAGCTGCACCCGATGTCGAACCCGGAATTCCTGCCGCTGCTGGCGTCGCCACATTGCCGATACGACCGCGTCGACGCGCTGGCGCCGCTCGCCTGGTTCGCCGCAGCCTCGGCGGACGCCCCGATCCTGCTGGTGGTGCCGGCGCTCGGCACGCCGGCGGGCGTTTACCGGCGCCTGGCCGCCGAGTTTGCAGTCGCCGGCGTCCACGTGGGTGTCGTCGAACTGCGCGGCGCCGGCCGCAGTCCGGTACGCGCGCGCCGCGGCGTCGACTGGGGTTATGCGGATCTGGTCGACGGCGAGATCGCGCACGCTTACGCCCTTGCGCGTGCGCGCCACCCGTTGGCGCCGATCCACGCGCTTGGGCATTCACTTGGTGGGCACGTATTGCTGTTGCACCAGGCGCGCCGGCCGGAGCAGCCGCTGGCGAGCCTGGCGCTGGTCGCGAGCGGCACGCCGTACTGGCGCAACTATCGGGGTCTCGGCAGCCTCGGTGTGCGCCTGATCGGGATTGCCGCCGATCTTGGCAGTCGCTGTTTCGGCTACTACCCGGGCGACCTGCTGCGCTTCGCCGGTCGCCAGGGCGCGCGGCTGATGCGCGAGTGGGCGGTGCTGGTGCGTGAGGGTCGTTTTGCTGCCGTGTGGCCGGATGGTGACTGGCAGGAGCGCCTGCACGCCACGCGCACCAGACTGCTCGGGATATCCGTGCCGGGGGACAGCTTCACGCCGGCGCGCACGACGGAGCACTTGCTGCGCCTGGCGGGCGTTCCCCAGGCCGTCGAGCGCCTGCAGGTGGACGGCAAGCCGGGACACTTCGGCTGGCTGCGCGAGCCGGCCCCGGTAGTGGGTCGGCTGCGCGACTGGATTGGCCAAGCAGGCAACGAGGCGAGTTGACCGGGCCAGCGGCGGGCACCGGTGCGCCCGTCGTTTTCCGGTGGGTCGACAGCAGACTGTTGGCCTGTGGTGCCTGACTATTTCTTCCGCGAGTACTTGATTTCCATGGTCTTGCGTTCGACGCCGTCGTGCGTCTCGTACCACTCGAACACATGGTGATCGGCATCGGTCCAGCGGTACACCTGGCGCACCGGCGTGACCTTGCCGGGTTTCATGGGGTCGTCCATTTCGCCACGGTAGGTGGTCGAGTTGCTGGCGGCGTCGTGTTCCCCGTAGGAGATGAAGATGCCGGTCGACATGCTGTCGATCCAGGTAGCGACGAACTTGCCTTTCAGGTTGTCGTAGCCGGTGATCCCGCGGCCTTCGAAGGGCTGGCCATTGAAGTCGCCGTGGAAGTCGGTCTCGATGTAGCGGCCGTCCCAGATCGCCTTCGACTCCGAAGTGCCGGTGCTCACTTCGGGCGGCGCAGCCGGGTCCATACACATGGTGTTCTCGTAGGTCCAACTGCCGACCATCGCGGCCAACTGGCGATGCTGTTCGCCGACGCGCCCCATCTTTTCGTACGCCTCCATCATCGCCTGCTCCTCCGGCGACGGCGCCTTGGGGGCGTCTTCGGCGTACAGCGGCAACGACATGGCGCAACCCAACAACAGCATGCAGTGCAGTGTCCTGGTCATCGTGTTCTCCCCGTGTTCGCGCCGGATGGCGGTGTGGCGATGCTACTCCCGTGATGAATGAGTGAAAGTCATGGTCGCAAAGCAAACGCCACGAGGCAGGTCACGTCGGCCGCGAAGCGGATCACGCGCGGCACCGCATGTCGCTCTTGCTTTCGTGGGTCCGGACTTGTCCGGACGCTGTTCTTCCGGTTCCCGGTAAGCGTCCAGACAAGTCTGGACCCACAACGGCTGCTGCATGCCCTCGTGCTCTCGTGCCGCGACTCAGCAACGACCAGCTAGACTCCGCGCCCCGGTTTCGCTTTGGTCGCCATGATCGCTTTCCGAAATTTCTCGTTGCGCCGCGGCCAACGCCTGTTGCTGTCGGGGATGGACATCGCGCTGCATGATGGCCAGCGTGTCGGCGTGATCGGTCGCAACGGCTGCGGCAAGTCGAGTCTGTTTGCGGTGATCCAGGGCGAACTCGAACCCGATGGCGGCGATGTCGACATCCCGAACCGGCTGCGCATCGCGAGCGTCGCACAGGAAACACCGTCGCTGCCGGATTCGGCGCTGGATTTCGTGCTGTCCGGCGATACCGAGGTGCACGCGATCATCCGCGCCGAAGCGGCGGCGATGGAGGCCGAGGACTGGGACGCGGTCGCGCTGGCGCACCAGCAACTGGCCGAGATCAACGGTTACGACGCCACCGCGCGTGCCGGTCGGCTGCTGCATGGTCTCGGTTTCACCTCGGACACCCACGAGATGCCGGTTTCGGCGTTCTCCGGCGGCTGGCGCGTGCGCCTGAACCTGGCGCGCGCGCTGATGATGCCGTCCGACCTGTTGCTGCTCGACGAGCCGACCAACCATCTCGATCTGGATGCCGTGCTGTGGCTGGAGCAGTGGCTGCTCAAGTACCCGGGCATGCTGATGATGATCTCGCACGACCGCGAGTTCCTCGATGGCCTGTGCACCCACACGCTGCACTTGAACGACGGCAAGGCCAAGCTCTACACCGGCGATTACACCAGCTTCGAGCGCCAGCGCTCAGAGCACCTGCGCCAGCAGCAGGCGGCATTCGAGAAGGAACAGATCGAGCGCGCCCATCTGCAGGCCTTCATCGACCGCTTCAAGGCGTCCGCCGCGCGCGCCAAGCAGGCGCAGTCGCGGGTCAAGCGCCTCGCCAAGCTGGCCGGCACCGAGGCGGTGCGCGCCGAGCGCGAAGTCACGATCGGCTTCAGCGATCCAGTCAAGCTGCCGTTCTCGCTGATCCGGCTGAACCATGTCGATGCCGGTTACGGCACGCACACGGTGCTGGAGAACGTCGATTTCCGCCTGGAAGCCGGCGACCGTATCGGCCTGCTGGGCCCCAATGGCGCCGGCAAGTCGACGCTGGTCAAATCCCTGGTCGGCGAACTCCCTTTGCTGCGTGGCGAGCGCATGGCGCATCCGGACCTGGAACTCGGTTACTTCGCCCAGCACACGGTGGAATCGCTGCACGAGGGCCAGAGCCCGATCGACCACATGCGATTGATCGCGCCGACCGGATCGGTGCAGGACTTCCGCGACTATCTCGGTCGCTGGAGTTTCCCCGGCAACCGCGCCTTCGAACTGGTCGACGGCTTCTCCGGCGGCGAGCGCGCGCGCCTGGCGCTGGCGCTGATCGCCTGGCGCAAGCCGAATGTGATGCTGCTCGACGAGCCGACCAACCATCTCGACCTGGAGACCCGCGAGGCGCTGGCCGAGGCCTTGAGCGATTTCGGCGGCGCCATCGTGCTGGTCTCGCACGACCGGCATCTCACCGGCCTGGTGTGCAATACCTACTGGCGCGTGGCCGACGGGCATGTCGATGCCTTCGATGGCGATCTCGACGACTACGCCGCATGGCTACGTACGCGTGGCAACAAGCTGGCGGCGGAGCGGCGCGCTGCGTAATGCACATTGGGCGTTCGGATCGCGAGCCTTGGTAGAGCCGAGCTTGCTCGGCTGGGCTCGTCGCGGCACTGATCGAGAGCAGCGGAGCAAGCTCCGCTCTCGGATCGCGAGCTTTGGTAGAGCCGAGCTTGCTCGGCTGCGCTCGTCGCGGCACTGATCGAGAGCAGCGGAGCAAGCTCCGCTCTACAGAGCCTGGGGAGGATGGAACCCGCACACGCTTCATCGTGCGGATTCCACCGTCAGGCGCACAGCACGACGGGCGTTGACTTGCGGCGGTCCGGGCGGCGGAATCCGCGTGGGTGGGACTACGGTTTTGTCATTTCCCTGCGGTGCGCGGGTTCCGCCCTACAAGGATTCCGCAAGGAACGGCATTGCTGGATGCGTGGCGGCAAATCCCGCTTCGCGCTCGTGCACGGTCACCGGGAATCCGTCGGTGGGTTCGATGACCGCGCCGGATTCGTCGAGGTAGATCAGCTCTCGCGCGCTCCCGCGCTGGCCATCGAACTGCCAGAGCATGGCGCCATCGACCCAGGCGATCGCAATTCGTTCGATGACAAGACCGGCGCCGCCGACGGTGCTGGCCTGTTCCAGGCGTTCGCGCACTCGCGCCGCGCTGAGCCGGCTGCGGTCGAGCAGCAGATTGGGCGACGGCACGGGTTCGAGAATCAGGCTTGGGTGCTCGGTGTAGTCTTCTGCATTGCTGGCCGCGAGCAAGTAATAATCGTCGCGGACATTGCCGTTCTCCAGCACCAGAAAGCAGTTTTGCGCGTCGATGCCGACCCGCAGCACGCGTTCGCCGGTGTTGACCCGATGCAACCAGCCCATGCAGTGCTCGGTCATTGCCTGAAGAGGGGTTGCAGTACCCGCATCGGGATCGCCTTCCAGCGACACCGCCGATTCCGCCAGTGCCGTCGACTCGAACAACGCGCCCTTGTAGTTGTGGTCTTCGCGCAGTTCGAAGCGCGTCATTGGATACAAACCGAAGGCCTCGTCGTATTCCGCGTCGGGCAGTCGCGTGGTGCCATCGAAGATCGCCGTGAAGGCGGCAAAGCTGTCAGCGCCTTCGCTGCGATCAGCCAGTGTGATGTACGCCAGCGGACGCGCGAAGGGCGCTGGCAGCCAGATGATCTCGTAAAGCCAGTCTGCGTGCGGCTGCTCCGGCCACAGCGCGCGTGTCGCAGTGGTCAGTGCCGCTACCCGCTCCGCCGCAAAGTCGGCATCGTCGATTGCAGACTCGGGAAGCTCCGCCGGCCACGATTCCGGCCAGCGCAGCTCGCCTTCGTGCACAAAGCCGGCTTTGTGATCGCGCCAGTCGAACAGCCAGCGGCGGCTGCCGCTGTCGGTCTCGATGACCATCGAGCAGCGATCGGCGAGGCGGTTCGCGTTGAGGCGCAGGATCCGGCCGCGCGGATTGCGTTCACGCAGCGCGCGGAAACACTCGCCGGCGAAGTCCTGCAGCGGCGGCGGTTCGGCGGCGACCTCTGCTGCAGGAGCCGCTGCCGGAATTTCATCGGAAACCGCCGATACGTCGATCGCCTGGCGGCCGTCGATGACGTCCGAGATCGGGAACCCGGACAGGCGCAAGGCCAGCAGCAGCGCGAACACGATGACCGAAAGCGCAAGGACCGCAGCAGTTCTGGGCTTCATGCATGGACTCCCCGGGTGGTCGCAGTATCGTGGCAGCGGCAACCGTTGTCGCGCCAGCGCGCGAACCGCGGCGGCACATGGACAGCGGAGCTGGCTTGTGCGTTGATGCAGCCTTCAGCTCAGCGAATGCCGATCATGGACGATCCCGACAGCGCACGCGTCGCTCAGGTCGCCGCGGAAAGTACCTCGCACCATGGCGCCGGCAACGCGGTCGACCGCTTCATCCATCGTTTCGGCCGCGCCGCCCACGTGCTCGCAGTCCTGGCGGTTTATGCGGTGGTCGCCCTGGCCATCGGCTGCGCCGTCGCGCCGGCGCTGTGGCTACTGGTCCAGTGGCTGCCGTGGGCGATGACCTGGGGCGAGCTGCTCGGCTGGCCGCTGGCCGGCCTTGGCTTCGGCCTGGCGTTCCTGGTCGCCGGATTCGCGCTGCTGGTGGTGGTGCCGATCTTCAACTGGCTGCTGCCGACGCGCGTGCAGGCCTACCACGGCGCCTATTATTCGATCGCCGCCGTGCCCTGGTTCCTGCACAACGCGCTGTTTTACCTGGCCCGTTACACCTTCCTGCCGTACGTGACGCTGACGCCTTTCGGTCCGTGGTTCCTTAGTGCGATGGGCATGAAGGTCGGCCACCGCGCCTTCATCAACACCGAGTTCATCTCCGATCCGCGACTGATCACGCTTGGCGACGATGTGGTGATCGGTGGCAGCGTGCACCTGTTTGCCCACTTTGCCGGTGGTGGCCACCTGGTGATCGAACCGATCGTCATCGAACGCGGCGCGACCATTGGCCAGAAGGCCACGGTGATGGGCGATGTAAAGATCGGCGCCGGCGCCAAGATCCTGCCGCATTCGGTGCTGTTGCCGGGTTCGCGTGTCGGTGCCGGAGAAACCTGGGCCGGCGTGCCGGCGCGACCGATCTCCGCGGCGGAAATGGAGCATGTCCGCCAGGACATCCGCGGGATGACCTGCGACGGGGAGTGAGGGCGGCCGGTACCCGCGGCGTAGGCTTGTCCCGCGTGCTGTTGCTCCCTGTGGGAACGGGCTTGTCCCGCGAGCGGTTGCTCCCTGTGGGAACGGGCTTGTCCCGCGAGATCTGGCACTGGAAGCTCACGACACAAGGTCGCTCCCACAGGCGACTTGGCTCTGCTGTGCGAGGGTGCGGCAAGCCCGAAAGCGCCAATCGCGCCGCACTTGACGGCGATCATGTCGCAGCAGGCAGCAGGTTGATTACGGTTCGTGGCGTCGAAGTCCCGGTTTCGAGTGAAACCTGGTCTGGCCCCGAATCTTGTCCGAGGACCTGCCATGAAGTCTGCGTTGCTGCCGCTTTTGATCGCCCTGAGCCTGGTCGCCTGCAAGCCGCAGGAACCGGCGCCGCTGCCGCCACAGGTCGGCACCCGATCGGTTCCCGAACAGTCGCCGGGGGCTGCGTCGGTGGCCGCGACTCCGGATGTCCCTGCGACCGACTCCGCGACTACGGCGACCACCGCGGATGCCACAGCGCCGGTCGTCGTGGCTGACACACCTGCCAACGCGACAGTTGCGGTCGTCGATGGCGAAGCGGTCTACAAGAAGGCCTGCATCACCTGCCACGGCACCGGCCTGGCCGGCGCGCCGAAGCTCGGTGATGCAGCGGACTGGGGTCCGCGCATCGCGCAAGGCGATGCGCTGCTGTTCGAGCATGCGTCGAAGGGCTTCACCGGCAAGAAGGGCATGATGCCGCCGAAGGGCGGGTTCATGACGCTGACCGATGACGAGATTCGCGCCGCGATCGAATTCATGAAAACTGCGCCGGCGCCGTAATCGGTCGACATGCAACGCAGTTTTCGCGCAGCGCAACGCGGCTGCGAGCGCTCGGCGGCAGTTGCAGCAGGCGGGCAAATTCTTCACAGGCTCTCAGTCCAGCAATTCCACCGGTGGCGTCGATGCCATGCCCTTGGCGCGTTTCGCCAGTCGTTGATCAAACGTCGCGAAGCTGGACGCCCGCTTGCTGCGGGCCAGGTGCAGCGCATCGGCGAAATCAAGTCCCTTGTCGAAAGCTTCGACCGCCACCAGGACCGCGTCGCGATCCTCGAGTGTGACGTGCTCGATGCTGGCCAGCGCGCGCAACACCCGAGAAATGTCTCCGCTTGGAAGTTCGTAAAAGCCACGCATGACCCACTCCAGTTCCAACAGTACCGTAACCGGAACGAACGATCGTTGCGCAAGCGCTGCGATGGCTGCGGGTCGCTGCCTGGCAGCTTCTTCATCATCGGGATCATCGACGAAGAACCGCGCCAGGACGTTGGTATCCAGGGCCCTCATGGTTTGCCGTGCGGCCTTCGGTTCAGCAGAGAAGCAGGATCGAAATCCTCCAGGCGGCGCGCAACACCGCGCGCGGGCGCCTTGACCATGCCGGCCAGTCCGGCCACGTCTGCTGTTTCAACCGGACGGACGACGCGCAGCTTCAGCCCGTCTGGTTCTTCCAGCACCTCGATACGGGCGCCTGCACCCATGCCGAGGCGTCGCCGCAACGCAGCGGGCAGCACGATCTGGCCTTTCGACGAGACCAGCAGGGTGGACATGATTGCTCCTGGATGAAACGAACGAAATTCATCGTAGGGCGCCTTACGTAGTAAGTCAACGATGCGCCGGACTTGGCCGCACGACGAACTGGGGTCAAGGTGCAGTTTCCCCCGGGCACTCCCCGGCAGCAGGACGGAAACTGCACTCTGACCCCAATCCCCGAACGTTCGTGAATCGCCGGCGACAAACCTGCCCGCGCGGAGCGTGCCGGCGCGAGTCCGTGCCGACATCCCTGTGGGAGCGACCTTGTGTCGCGAGCCGTGATTGCGCAAAGCTCGCGACGCGAGTTCGCCTCCACAGCGGAGCCTGCGCCAATCAATACCCGATCGGATGCCACACCGTCTTGTACTCGACGAAATCGAGCACGCGTTCCAGCGCCAGCAGCGGGCCGCCGGGGCGCAGGTAACGCTTCATGTTGTCGGCGCCGAGGCGTTCGAGTTCGGTCTGCACGGCGTGGTCACCACCGAGGTAGGTGAGGCCCTGGATTTCCATGTGCGAGCCGAATTGGCTGGCCAGTTCGGCGGCGCTGCCGCTGAGCAGGTTGACCACGCCGCCGGGCAGGTCCGAGGTGGCGAAGGCCTCGCCGAACTCGGCGACGAGTCCGCCGGCGCGACCGGGTAGCAGTGCGACCACGGTGTTGCCCGCCGCGATGGCGGCGGCGATGCGCGCGGCGATGGCGGCCGGATCGGGATCCTCGGCGAAGATCAAGCCGATCACACCGACCGCTTCGGGCGTGGTGAAGTTGTGGTGCGGGCCGGCGACCGGATTGACCGCGCCGATCACCTGCGGGTACTTGTCGGTGGCGCCGGCGTAATAGACCAGCGCGTCGATGGTGCCGGCGAGTGCGCGCTCGGCCTGGGCAGGTGTCAGGCCCAGACCCTCACGCAGCAGCGCGAGCCAGGAGTCGGCGCGACCTTCGATCATTTCCGCAGCGCGATACAGGATCTGCCCGCGGTTGTAGGCGGAGCGCGCGGCCCAGCCGTGCTGGGCGCCGAGCGCGGCGTCGACTGCGGCGCGCAGGTCCTTGCGCGAGCCCAGGCACAGTTGCGCGAATGGCTTCTTGGCGCCCGGCCGGACCAGCGGATAGCTGCGGCCGGATTCGCTGCGCGGAAAGGCGCCGCCAATGTACAGCTTGTGCGTCTTCAGCACCGGTAGCTTGAGGTCGGCGGTCTTCATCCGAGAATCTCCAGGTACGGCAGCAGTCCATGGCGACCGCCCTCGCGGCCGTAACCCGATTCGCCGTAACCGCCGAACGGCGAGGTCGGATCGAACTGGTTGTAGGTGTTCGCCCAGATCACGCCGGCGCGCAGGCCGGACGCGACCTTGTGGATCTTCGATCCTTTCTCGCTCCAGATGCCGGCGGCCAGGCCATAGGGCGTGTCGTTGGCCTTGGCGACGGCCTCGGCCGGCGTGCGGAAGGTACTGACCGTGAGCACCGGGCCGAACACTTCGACGCGGCACAGCGTGTGCGAGGACGCGACGTCGCTGAAAAAACACGGGCGCAGGAAGTTGCCGGCCTGCGGCAGCTTGATCTCTTCGGGCTCGAAGTAGCTGGAGCCTTCCTGTTTGCCCAATTCGATCAGGCGCTTGATCTTGTCGAGTTCGCCGATCGAGTTGATCGCGCCGATGTCGGTGTTCTTGTCGAGCGGATTGCCGACGCGCAACTGGCGCATGCGCACCTTGAGCTTGTCGAGGAACACGCCGGACACCGACTCTTCCAGCAGCAGGCGCGAACCGGCGCAGCAGACGTGGCCCTGGTTGAAGTAGATGCCGTTGATCACGCCCTCGACCGCCTGGTCGATGGCGGCATCCTCGAACACGATGTGCGCGCTCTTGCCGCCGAGTTCCAGGGTGAGCTTCTTGCCGCTGCCGGCGACGCTGCGCGCGATGATCTTGCCGACCTCGGTGCTGCCGGTAAAGGCGATCTTGTCGACGCCCGGATGCGCGACCAGCGCCGCTCCGGCTTCGCCAGCGCCGGTCACCAGGTTGACTACGCCCGGTGGCAGCCCGGCTTCCTCAAAGATCTCCATCAGCTTGAGCGCGGTCAACGGCGTCTGCTCGGCTGGCTTGAGCACCACGGTGTTGCCGCAGGCCAGCGCCGGCGCGATCTTCCACGCCGCCATCAGCAGCGGGAAGTTCCACGGAATGATCTGGCCGGCGACGCCGATCGGACCGACCTTGCGGCCCGGCAGTGCGTATTCGAGCTTGTCGGCCCAGCCGGCGTAGTAAAAGAAGTGCGCGGCCACCAGCGGCAAGTCGACGTCGCGCGATTCGCGGATCGGCTTGCCGTTGTCGATCGTCTCCAGCACCGCCAGCTCGCGCGAGCGCTCCTGGATCAGCCGCGCGATGCGGAACAGATAGCGCCCGCGTTCGCGCCCGCTGAGCTTGCTCCAGGTGCGATCGTAGGAACGGCGCGCGGCGCGCACGGCGGCATCGACGTCGCTCGCATCGGCCTCGGCGATCTCCGACAGCACCTGGTTGGTGGCCGGATTGATGCTGTCGAAGTAGCGCCCGGCGGCAGGCTGCGTCCACTTGCCGCCGATGTACAACTGGTGTCGCGCGGGAATCTGCACGATCTTGTCCGACTCGATGCTGGGGGCGTAGTCGATCACCAGGCCGCCGGGGGCCGGGGCGGGATCGCGCGGGTGGCCGTTCGTGGCCGGCGACGCGGAAGCGTGGGCGAGGTGCTCAGTCAAGTGAGTAGCCCTTGTCGTAGTAGTAGCGGCCGGTGTACTGCTTGTAGATCTGCCGCAGCACATCGTTGAGCAGCGCGCTGGCGCCGAAGCGGTAGAGGTCGGGTGTCATCCACGCCGGGCCGAGCGTCTCGTAAAGCATCACCAGGTAGGTGATCGCCTGGCGCGCCGTGCGGATGCCGCCGGCCGGTTTCATGCCGATGCGCACGCCGGTCTTGCGGTAGTGATCGGCGATTGCCTGCAGCATCACCAGCGTCACCTGCGGCGTCGCCGCCGGCTGCACCTTGCCGGTCGAGGTCTTGATGAAGTGCGCGCCGGCCGCGATGGCGATGTCCGAAGCGAGGCGCACCTTGTCCAGCGTGCCGAGTTCGCCAGTTTCCAGGATCACCTTCAAATGCGCAGCGCCGCAGGCCTCGCGCACCGCAGCGATCTCGTCGTACACCTGCTGGTATTCGCCGGCGAGGAAGGCGCCGCGGTTGATCACCATGTCTATCTCGTGTGCGCCGGCGGCAACCGCTTCGCGCACGTCGATCAGGCGCGTTGCCAGCGAGGCCTGGCCGGACGGAAACGAGGTCGCCACCGAAGCCACGTGCACGCCGCTGCCTTCGAGCGCCTTGACCGCATGCGGCACCAGCAGCGGGTACACGCACACTGCGGCGACCGATGGAATCGGCCGGAAACCGGGAATCTTCGACAGCGCTTCGGTCAGCATCGGCGATGCCGGCTGGATCGCCTTGCGGCACATCTGGCGCACGCGCGCCGGCGTGTCGGCACCCTCCAGTGTGGTCAGGTCCATCATGCGGATGGCGAGATAGAACAGGTCGAGCTTGCTGCCGGCCTTGATGCTGCGCTTGCCGAAGAACGCGGCGCGCTCGTCGATGCCGACGGCGTCGACCGGGATGGCGGCGATGCCCTGCGAGCGACCGTCGTGGTCGTGGACATTGACGATCATGGAAACGTGGGGCTCCCCGGCTGGCGCGCGCGCGCGGATGACAGGCGTGAAGCATACGTTTGCCAGGTGTGCCTGTCGCTTGTTGTGCCGAAAAGCGCCGAGGGCAACTTGGCGATTCGGCCCCGGTCTTGATCCTGCTCATTGCGTGGTTGGGTGTGATGCGTGCCCAATCCGTGCAGGATCATTCACTGTGGAACACCACCATGCATCGAGTCGCCATCGCCATCCTGCCGCTGTGCCTGCTGCTCGGCGCCTGCGCTCCCGAGGATCGCAGCAGCGCGCCGCCACCCGCGATCGCGCCGGTCGCGCCCGTGACAGATGCGGCGACGACGGCACCCACCGACGAGCACGCGCACCACCACGACGCCAGCGCAGGTGCGCCGCTGGAGCGCCCGCCGGGCGGCGGCAACTGGGCCACCGATGCACCACTGCGCCAGGGCATGGAGCGCATCCATGGCGTGATGGCCGACGCATTGCCGGCGTTCGAGAAAGGCGGGCTGAGCGCCGAGACCGCCACGGCACTGGCCAATGAGGTCCAGACGCAGGTGCAATTCCTGATCGCCAACTGCAAGCTGGAGCCTGCCGCCGACGCGCAGTTGCACCTCGTGATCGGACAAATGCTGGCGGCGGCCGACGCGTTGTCGAAGGAACCGATGTCGAAAGAGGGCATGCCGCGGTTGCACGAAGCGGTGCAACTCTATGGCGATCACTTCGAGCATCCCGGGCTGCATGGCCACAGTGGCGAGCCGCACCACGACGGCGAGCACGAGCACGCGGATCACGACGCCAAGCCGACTGCCGGCTGACGCTCGGTCAGCGCTCTGGCGGTGCCGGCTCAGGGTCAGCGGCGGATAGCGGTGTCCGCCGCAGCGCCGCCAGCGCGCATTCCCAGCGGCCCTCGTGGCACAGGCCGCTGAGCCCCGCCTGCTCGTACGCCTCGATGGCAGCATCGATCAGGCGCGCGCGGCAGGTTTCGATGGCATTGGCGGTCACTGCGTGATGCTCGCTTGCAAAGGTCGTCAATCGCGTGCTCCGGCAGGGCCATCGCGGCAGCTTATTCGGCCGGGTGCGCCGAATCCACGGGCGAGCGCTCAGTCCGCATCGCCCGCTGTCGTTTCGTGGACGAATCTGCGTACTGGATATCAGGCGAGCACACATAGGTGTCGCGCCGACCTTCCATGACTCAGGAGTTTCCCCAATGTTGTCCCAGCGGATTCACGCCGCAGTTGCGGTGCTCGCCCTTTGGCTGCCTGCACATCAGGCGACGGCGCAAGTCGACCAGTTTTCGCTCAACTTCGAAGAGATCAAGATCACTTATGCAGCCGGGGCAAGCGGCGAACTGCCGTTCCGTCCAGAACTGACGCTGGGTGCCGACGGCAGTGGGCATGCGCTGCTTCGCACGCACAAGGCAACCGACATCACGCTCAAGCGCGGCACTTTTTACCCGGCCGACGTACTGGCGCAGACCACGCTGGAGCTGGCGCTGGATCCGGCGGACTTCAGTTGGGTGGGTTCGGGCTCGCTGTTGCTCGACAGCGCTCACACACACGGCGGTGGTGGCGGCCACGTCAAGGTATTCAGCGGCAGCACGGATCAGCGACAGCCCACCGACAACATCGAGGTGTTCGTGCCACGTGTTGGCCGCGACAGCGCCGTCGAGTTGCGCTTCACGCCGGTACGTGGCGCGCAGCTGAGCGGAGAGCCGGCCGCGGCATTCAATCGCCCACGCCGCGGCGAAGCCCTGGTGGCGCACTTTCCGGCGCCGCCTGCGGACACCGGCATCAAGGTCTATGTTGATGTCGTCTACAACCACAGCGCTCAGTCGGCAACGGTGAGACTGCGAACGACCGCTGCGGTCGATCAGGGCTCTTGATCCAGAACCGGGCTGAATGCTGGTGTGCTGGCGTCTGATGCATGCGCACTACATTGGACATCGACGATGACGTGTTGCTGGCCGCCAAGGATCTGGCGCGCCGTCAACGCAAGACTGCGGGTGAAGTTCTGAGTGAGCTTGCCCGGCTTGGACTGCAGGGCGGGCAGCGTGGAGTCAGTGAAGCCCGCCGCGCCATGGTTTCGTTCCGGCGCCGGCGGGCGGTATCACGCTGACCGATGCGCAGACCGATGCCTTGCGTGAGGCGACGGGCGAGGATTGAGGTGCGTGCGCGGCTGGATGGTGCGCATCAGCAGCACCGATTGGCCTGCTCGACAATGCGCATTTCGCCGAAAGGCTGCTGGGCCCGCGTTACCAGACCGACCATTACCTGTTGGCACTGGCCGCATCGCGCGGCGGTCGGCTGGTGAGTTTCGATCGTGGCATTGCGCTTGGCGCGGAGCGCCAGGCGCAGCCGGGGCAACTGGTTTTTGCTTTAGCTTCTGTGGGTCCAGACTTGTCTGGACGCTCCTGTCTCTGCTGTGGCTCTGGTGGGTCCAGACTTGTCTGGACGCCGTTGCTTGGTTCTGCTTTGGCTGTTGTGGGTCCAGAAAAGTCTGGACCCACAACAGCAACTTCAGAACGCGTTGATCCCGGTGATCTCGCGGCCGACCACCAGCTGGTGCACGGTTTCGGTGCCTTCGTAGGTGATCACGCTCTCCAGGTTCAGGCCGTGGCGGATCGGGCAGTACTCGACGGTGATGCCGGCGCCACCGAGGATGTCGCGCGCCTCGCGGGCGATGTCGATCGCCATGCGTACGTTGTTCCACTTGGCCAGGCTGACCTGCGTCGGCTGCATCGTGCCGGCGTCCTTCAGGCGGCCAAGTTGCAATGACAGCAACTGGGCGAGGGTGATGCGGCGTGCCATGTCGGCGAGCTTGAGCTGCACCGCCTGGGTGGCAGCGATCGGCTTGCCGAAGATGATGCGCGTTTTGGCATATTCCAGCGCCTCGCGATAGCAGGCAATCGCCGCACCGATCGGTCCCCAGGTGATGCCGTAGCGCGCCTGCGTCAGGCACGACAGCGGGCCCTTGAGGCCGCGCACGTTCGGCAATCGCTGACTGTCGGGCACGCGCACGTCGTCGAAGAACAGCGCGCTGGTGACCGAGGCGCGCAGGCTCATCTTGCGTTCGATGTTCTGCGTCGCGAATCCCGGCGTGCCTTTTTCGATCAGGAAGCCCTGGATACCTTCTTCGGTCATCGCCCAGACGATGGCGATGCCGGCCACGCCGCCGTTGGTGATCCACATCTTGGAGCCGTTGATCACCCAGTCGCCGCCGTCGCGCTTCGCGTGCGTCTTCATGTTGCCGGGGTCCGAGCCGCCGTGCGGCTCGGTCAGGCCAAAGCAGCCGATCAACTCGCCGCGCGCCATCGGCGGCAGGTACTTGCGGCGCTGCTCCTCGGAACCGAAGGCGTAGATCGGGTACATGCACAGGCTGGACTGCACCGAGACGAAGCTGCGGATACCAGAATCGCCGCGCTCCAGTTCCTGGCAGATCAATCCATACATCACGCCGCTCATGTTGGCGCAGCCGTATTCCTCCGGCAGGCTGGAACCGAGCAGGCCGAGCGAAGCGATCTCCGGGATCAGTTCCGACGGAAAGCGGTGCTCGTCGAAGCACTGGCCGATGATCGGGATGACCTTTTCGTCGGTGAAGCGCGCCACCGTGTCCTGGACCATGCGTTCTTCATCGCTGAGCAGCGAGCGGATGTCGAACAGGTCGGACGGATCGAGGGTGGAGGGCTTCTGCGCCATGACGGGTCACCGGGAATTTGGAAGCGGCGAAGTATAGGTGGGGGAATGTGAATGGGGCAGCTCGGCAGTCTGTGGGAGCGGGTTCATCCCGCGATCTTTTGCCGTATCCAAAACAAAGCTCGCGGGATAAACCCGCTCCCACAGAACATCTCTAAACGCTTGATTATAGAGCATCTATTTGTAGGTCACGTTGCCTGCGCAGCGGGCTACGTGACTATGGACAGCGTCACGTAGCCTGCTGCGCAGGCAACGTGACCTACTTCTGTGGGAGCGGGTTCATCCCGCGATCTTTTGCCGAACCCAACGAAAGCTCGCGGGATAAACCCGCTCCCACCGAGAAGCGCTAACGCACCGGATCTCCCGCCAACCGCCGCGCCTTGGCGCGCGCGATGGCGTCGGCCAGGGTGCTGGCGCCGGTTTGCTGCTTGAGGTCTTCACGTTTGGCTTCGATCTTCGCCGACTGCTCTGCGCGACGATGTTCGAGTCGCGCGAGGTGGGACTCGTAACGGCGTCGAAAATGCGCCGCCTCGTCGGCATCGATCGGTCCACGCGCAGCGCCGTTCAGCGCCGTATCCGGCAGCATCACGATGCAATCCACCGGGCACGGCGCAATGCACAGCTCGCAACCGGTGCACTCGATGGCGATCACCGTGTGCATGCGCTTGTTGGCGCCGAGGATGGCATCGACCGGACAGGCGGGCAGGCATTTGGTGCAGCCGATGCAGTGCTCTTCGAGGATGAATGCGACTTCGCGCGGTTTTTCGATGCCATTGGCCGGATTCAGCGGCAACGCCGCGCGACCGGTCAGTTGAGCCAGTGCGGCGATGGTGGACTGGCCGCCCGGCGGGCACTGATTGATTTCGGCCTCACCACTGGCGATCGCCTGTGCGTACGGCAGGCAGCCCTGATAGCCGCAGCGCGTGCATTGCGTCTGCGGCAGCAGGGCGTTGATGGCGCTGGGGTGCAGAGAATCGGTCACGGTGGCGTCCCTCTCCCCGCGCGCGGGGAGAAGGTCCGGCGCGCGGTTGTTCACGTGCATCGACGCCTGCGGTTCATTTGACCCGCATGCCCGGTTCGGCGCCGGCATCCGGCGCCAGCAGAAACGGTCCGCCGCGTTCGTCGGACGCGGCGAGCACCATTCCTTCGGACAAACCAAAACGCATCTTGCGCGGCGCCAGGTTGGCAACCATCACGGTCAGCCGCCCGACCAGTGCTGCCGGATCGTAGGCACTCTTGATGCCGGCGAACACCTGGCGCGTGCCGAGCGTGCCGAGGTCCAGTTGCAGGCGCAGCAGTTTGTCGGCCTCCGGTACGGATTCGGCAGCCGCGATACGCGCGATGCGCAGATCGATGGCGCTGAACTGGTCGATGGTGATGGGCGCGCTGGCGTCTGTCGTGCTCGGAACAGAATCAGAGGCGGGGCTGGGGGCTGGGGGCTGGGGCGCCTTGTTGCTGGCTGATTTGGGCGCGGCGGCTTTTGTGGGAGCGGCTGCAACCGCGATCGCTTTCGCCGCAGGCGCAACCGCCAGCGTATCCCGCGAGGCCTCGATCATCGCCTCGACCTGCTTCGGATCGACGCGGGTCGCCAGCGCCGCGAAAGCGTTGATCCGATGGCCAGCCGGCAACGGTAGCGCGACATCCTCGAACGACTTGATCTCGAACCCGAGGAAGTCCTCGCTGGCCTTGGCCAAGCTGGGCACGATCGGCTTGATCCACGCCGCGAGCAAGCGGAACAGCGAGATGCCCAGCGACACGATTGCATGCAGTTCGCTGCGCTTGGTTTCGTCCTTCGCCAGCACCCACGGCGCGCGTTCGGCGATCAGCGCGTTGACGGCATCGGCGACCGCCATGGTCTCGCGCAGTACCAAGCCGAAATCGCGATCATCGAAGGCCGCGCGACAGCGCGCATGCAGGCGGGCCACCTGTTCGGCGTAAAAACCAAGATCGGCCGCATCCAGTTGCGCGACTCGACCCTCGAAGTTCCTGGTCACGAACCCGGCACAACGACTGGCGATATTGACGAACTTGCCGACCAGGTCGGCATTCACGCGCAGCGCAAAATCCTCGAGGTTGAGATCGAGATCGTCGACACCGCCGCCCGATTTTCCGGCGTAGTAATAGCGCAGGTAATCGGGGTTGAGGCCAGCATCGAGGTAGGTGCGCGCCTGGATGAAGGTGCCGCGCGACTTGCTCATCTTGGCGCCGTTGACGGTCAGATAACCGTTGACGTGCATGCCGGTGGGCGTGCGGTAACCGGCGCCGTGCAGCACCGCCGGCCAGAACAGGCCGTGGAAGTTGACGATGTCCTTGCCGATGAAATGGTGCAGTTCGGTGTCGCTGCCGGGCATCAGGTAGCGGTTGTAGTCGACGCCGGTGCGGTCGCAATAGGCGCGGAAGCTGGCCAGGTAGCCGATTGGTGCGTCCAGCCAGACGTAGAAGTACTTGCCCGGCGCGTCGGGAATCTCGAAGCCGAAGTACGGCGCGTCGCGCGAGATGTCCCACGCCTTGAGCCCGGCATCCAGCCATTCGCGCAGCTTCGCGCGCACGCCCGGATGGGTGTCCAGCCATGGCTCGCCCTCGCTGCCGGGCGCGTCGGCCAGAAAGCGGGTCAAGAAGTCCTCGAACTGGCCGAGTTCGAAAAAATAATGCTCGGAGGCGCGCATTTCCGGGCGTGCGCCGGAGACCACCGAGTACGGATTCTTGAGGTCGGTCGGTGCGTAGGTGGCGCCGCAGTTCTCGCAGTTGTCGCCGTACTGGTCTGCCGTGCCGCATTTGGGGCACTCGCCCTTGACGTAGCGGTCGGGCAGGAACATCGCCTTGACCGGATCGTAGAACTGCTCGACCGAACGCGCACGAATCGCACCGCGCATGCGCAGGGCAGTGTAGATCGACGCCGTGATCGCCTGGTTTTCCGGGCTGTGGGTCGAGTGGTAGTGATCGAAAACGACGCTGAACGCGGCGAAGTCGCGTTCGTGCGCGACCTGCATTGGCGCGACGAACTGCTCGGGCGTCAGGCCGGCCCTCTCCGCGGCGAGCATGATCGGCGTGCCATGCGTGTCGTCGGCGCATACGAAGTGCACCGTGTTGCCCATCAGACGCTGCGCGCGCACCCAGATGTCGGCCTGGATGTAACCGACCAGATGGCCGAGGTGCAGATGGCCGTTGGCGTAGGGCAGGGCGTTGGTGACCAGGATGTCGCGGCGTTCCATGTTGTGGGTGTGGCTTCCTTGGACAAGTGCGCGATTATGGACCAGCGATCCCGGGAACATTGCTCCGCAGGCGGCGGGCAACGGCTGGCAGTCGTCGGGTCGACGCTGAATCGTTGCCAACCCGGCGCTGCAAGTTCAGAACAAATTCAGCGCCCTGCACTAGGCTTGTTCGGCAACGGCGCTGATGCCGCGACGATGGATTACCCGGAGAGCGCAACGATGACGAGCACGAAGGTTTCGCTACTGGCACTGGTGTTGACCGCAGCCATCGCCGATGCGTCGGCGCAGGCGCCCTACGCGCGCGGCAGCGTCGGCTACGACTTCGCCAGGGTGGTCGATGTGCAGCCGATCTACGAGAACGTCAATATCGCCGAACCGCGTGAGGAGTGCTGGGACCAGCCAGTCACCTATGTCGAGGGTCCGGTCTACGGCGGTCCGCGTTCGGGCACGCCGGAGATCGTCGGCGGCATCATCGGCGGCCTGATCGGCAACCAGTTCGGCAGCGGCAGCGGGCGCGCTGCGGCAACCGCCGCCGGCTTCGCGCTGGGTGCCTCGGTTGCTCACGACAATCAAAATCGGCGCTACTACAACGGCGCGCCGCGCTATGAGCGCACGGTCAGCGAACGTCGTTGCGCAGTGCGCGAAAGTTATCGCAACGAGCGCCAGTTGATCGGCTACGACGTGACCTACGACTACAACGGCACCATCGGCCACACCTTCAGCGAACGCCAGCCGGGCACCGAGATCCGAGTTCGCGTTGCCGTCGAGCCGGCCGACTGACGGCAACAGGACCAGGTTTGCCCGATGCAGGGCGCCGCGTCGGCGGCGCCTCAGCGTAGCGGGTATTCCTGCGACCAATCCTTGACTTCCGTTGCCGGGGTCTGAACCGGCTCGCCGTGGCCGGAGAAGCTGGCGGTAAGGCGCTCACCGCTCTGCAACTCGGCGCTGAGGCGCAGCAGCCGCGCCTGCGGCTCATCGACGCAGATCTCAATTGCCTTGTACGCAGTGATCAGGCGTACATCCTTGCTCAAGTCCACCTTGCGCGAGGTGCATGCAGCACTGCCGATCATCTGGGTTGCCGGTGCGTCGCTGGCAAACGCGGATTCACTTTGCGGGATGGCCGCGATCGCCGCATACATGTTGGCGACGGCCGGTGGCGTGAGTGCGCTGACATCGAAGGTGGCGCCGGCTTCCTTGAGGTAGCGTCCGCCCTTGAGCACCCAGTTGCCATCGAGCTCAGCGCTGCCTTGCGGCAGCGTTCGCAGGGTGAAACTCGCATTGGCCACGCTTCCGGCGCCCGTTGCGTACTGCGCACTGCCATCAGCCAATGTCGTCTCGCTCTCGAAACGCACATTGCCGCCGTTGGTCAGCGAGCGCAGCGCGCGTTCGAATGCGGTCGTGGCGGTCGGCAGGTTCCTGGCCGGCTTGACGTCGCTTGCTGCGGGCGTTGCCGCAATCTCGGAAGTTTCCGGATTGCCGGCGTCGCGGGTATCCGCGTCCGGCTCATTGCCGCAGGCGCCAAGCGCCGCGGCAAGCGCAAGCGGCAGCAGCATGCGCAGGGTTTTGGTTTGCATGGCTTGGGTTTCTCGTTGACTGACAGGGAAGTGCGGCCACAGGCCGCGCCGATACCTGAGACCGCGGACGTCTTCCGAGGTTCCCCGCGGCCGGCTGCGCCCCACTACAACGACATCAAAGGTCTACCGCTCCGCGAATCAGTGCGCGGCATCGGCCACCGATGTGGATGCGGCCATCGCCGGGGCTGCGCACATGCACCAGGCCGTTGCGACCCACCGCATGACCCTGGCTTGCGGCGTAGCGACCGCCGAGCGCGGACAGCCTTCCCTGGGCAGCCAGCCAGTCGCCGACACAGGCGTGTGCGCTGCCGGTCACCGGATCTTCGGGCACGCCGGTGGCTGGCGCAAACGCACGCAATTCAAGCGGCACCGGCGAATCCGGTTCGAAGGAAAACACCGCGACGCCTTCGATGCGCAAGGTGCGGCTCAGCGTTGCGATCAGTTCGAGGTCCGGCACCAGGGCACGCACCTGGCTGCGGCTCGCCAGTTCCACCAGCACCCAGCGTGCGCCGACATCGGACAGCAGTGGACGCTCGCCGACCATGGCGCCGATTGCGCCGGTGGCGCGCGGCAGTGCCTCGATGACCTCCGGGGTGAGGGCGCTGCGCCGTGCACTCGGCGCCTGTACCGACACGACGCGCTCATGGTCGCTGCCCTCGACGTGTACATCGAGCAATCCGGCGCCGCATTCCTGCAACAAATGGCCGTCGCTGGCGTGCACCAGGCCGGCGTCGAGCAGGGCCCATGCGGTGCCGACACTCGGATGTCCGGCGAACGGCAACTCCGCCATGGGCGTGAAGATGCGCAATCGATAACTGGCGCGTGCGGCGCTGGTCGGTGGCACCACGAAAGTGGTTTCCGACAGGTTGGTCCAGCGTGCGAACCGCTGCATCGTGGCGTCGTCGAGGCCGCCGGCATCCAGAACCACGGCCAGCGGGTTGCCTGCCATCGGAACGGCGGTGAATACATCGACCTGGATAAAAGGACGCAACATGGCTGTGGCCGACGCCGGATGGTGGGTCGGCAAGACTGGCGCCAGCCTCGCCAGAAAGCAAGACGCCCGCCAATCGGCAGGCGTCTGGTCACCGGACCCAGGCCTGGCGGCCTGGGTCATCGATCAGGAGAAGCGACGAGCAGCAAAACCGCCGATCAGGCCCAGACCGAGCATCAGGCCGAGCATGCCCCACGCGTTCAGGGATGGCGCAGCCACTGCTTCAGCGGCAAACGGATCAAGGCAGTTGAAGCATTGAACGCGGATCACCGAGCCGGCCGCCGTCGTGGCATCCGGGCTGACCGACGCGTCGGCGAAGGTTTCGCACAGCTCGATGTTGAGCGCGCCGCTAGCCCCGGTGTTGATATTCGAAAGCATCGCGCTGGTGAGGTCGATCGGCGCGATGTCATAGGTCGCCACGCCCGCGCTGTCGTCTCCGCTCGGGTTCAGGATCACCGACTGCGCCGGCGTGTTGCCGCGGAAAACCGCGCCCACTTCCGAACGCCAGCTCGGCGAGAACGACGTGTGGCCACCGGCCCAGCCGATGCCGGTGACGACCGCATTGGCTCCGAGATTGATGCTGACGACGGTGTTGCCCGCGCCCGGCGTAGCGGCATCGCCGCATTCCAGATCAGTGTTGATGCCACCAACCGGGACCAGCACGGTCAAGGTCGGCGTGCCATCCGGACCCACCGAGCCGCCGCCGGAAAGGCTGGCCACGCCGGCGCTGCGGCCAGGGTTCTTGGCGTCGAGCGCCATCGAAGGTGCGATCAGGGCAGTCGCGATGGCAGCAAACAGCAAGGGGCGCAGGCGCATGGTCAATTTCCTTTGAATTTTGCGGCGGGAACGGCAAACGGGAGCGTGGAGGCTTAACCCGACGGAGCCTAGGGATGTCGCAGTTCGCTGTCAACGGAAAGCATTGCGCCGCCGGGCGGATTCCAGGTCATTGCTTGCTGGAGTGCCTGCATGCCTGGCGGGAACGGGCACCCGCAACCGCGGGTCGACGCGCGCTTGCCCGCGCTTCGCCTCGGGCTGACTCGATTGCTCGTGCTGCAGTGCGCTAGGGTTGTCGATCGAAAAACGTCGGACGGCGAGAGGGCACCGCAAACACCATGCGCTGGATCGTACTCAAGTTTGGCGGCACCAGCGTGTCGCGCCGGCACCGTTGGGAAAACATCGGCCGTCTGATGCGCGCGCGTCAGCAAGCGGGATTCAAGGTGGTGACCGTGGTGTCGGCGCTGTCCGGAGTCACTGATGCGCTGAAGGCGATGGCTGCGCTGCATGGCGATCCGGCGGCGCTGGCGGCGGCCGCCGAGGCTCTGATCGCACGTCACCTGGAGTTCGCGCGCGAGCTCGACCTGGCGCCAGAGCTGCTGAACCCGCGGGTCGACGCGCTGCGCCGCCTGGTCGCGGACGTGCGCGCTTCGGCCGGCGGCTACGCCTGGCAGGCCGAACTGCTGGCGCAGGGAGAACTGTGGTCGAGCAGTATCGGCGCTCTGTTCCTTGCGAACACCGGTGTACCGGTCGAATGGCTGGATGCGCGTGATTACCTGACCAGCCGCGAGCAGCCGCTGCAGACCGAGTGGTCGCGCTATCTCAGCGCGATGTGCGATCCGCGGCCGAGCCCGGCAATTCGCGACGACCTCGGCAACCGCAGCGAACTGTTCCTGACCCAGGGCTTCATTGCCCGCCAGCCTGGCGGCGACACGGTCCTGCTCGGTCGAGGCGGATCGGATACCTCGGCGAGTTACTTTGGCGCGTTGCTCGGTGCCGAGCGGGTCGAAATCTGGACCGACGTGCCGGGCATGTTCAGCGCCAACCCGAAGCAGGTGCCAGACGCGCGCCTGCTGCGTCGGCTCGACTACGACGAGGCCCAGGAGATCGCCACCACCGGCGCCAAGGTGCTGCACCCGCGTGCGATCGGCCCGGTGCGCGAAGTGCGCGTGCCGCTGTGGATCAAGGACACCGAGCGCCCGGAACTGCCGGGCACCGAGATTGTTTCCGAGGCCGCGAGTGCGGCACCCAGCATCAAGGCGATCTCGCTGCGCAATGGCATCACGCTGGTGTCGATGGAGTCGATCGGCATGTGGCAGCAGGTCGGCTTTCTTGCCGACGTGTTCGCGATCTTCAAGCGCCACGGCCTGTCGGTGGACCTGATCGGCTCGGCGGAGACCAATGTCACCGTGTCGCTCGACCCCAGCGACAACCTGCTCGACGCCGGCATCCTGGAGGCGCTGTGCGCAGACCTGGCGCGGATCTGCCGGGTGCGCGTGATCGCGCCGTGCGCGGCGGTCACGCTGGTCGGTCGCGGCATGCGCGGCATGATGCACCGCCTCAGCGAGATCCTCGCCGAGATTGGTGCGCGCCGCGTGCATCTGGTATCGCAGTCGTCGAACAATCTCAATCTCACTTTTGTCATCGACGCCGCCGACGCCGACGGCGTGGTGCCGAATCTGCACGCGCACCTGGTGCGCGCGCGCCTGACCGGCGCCGACGGCGATCCGGTGTTCGGGCCGGCCTGGCGCGAACTCGAGGGCAATCGGCCGGCGCCAGCCGCGGCATGGTGGCAACGGGCGCGCGCGCAACTGCTGGCGCTGGCGGCTGCCGGCACGCCGACCTATGTGTACGCCGACAGTGTGGTGCGCGAACGCGCGCAGGCGCTCAACTCGCTGAGTGCGGTCGACTGCCGCTATTACGCGCTGAAGGCCAATCCGCATCCGGACATCCTGCGCACGCTCGCCGCCATGGGCTTCGGCATGGAATGCGTGTCGCAAGGCGAACTCGACCACGCCCGCGCGACCCTGTGGCAACTGCCGGCCGAACGCTTCCTGTTCACGCCCAACTTCGCGCCGCGCGCCGAATACGCGCATGCGCTGGCGCTCGGGGTGCGCGTCACCGTCGACAACCTCGATATTCTTGAACGCTGGGGCGAACTCTTCAGCGGCCACCAGATCCTGCTGCGTTTCGATCTCGGTCGCGGTCTTGGGCACCACGACAAGGTCAAGACCGGTGGCGAGAAAAGCAAGTTCGGCATCGGCCTGGCCGACATCGAGCGCGCCATCGAGCTGACCGAGCGTTGCGGCGCGCAGGTCTACGGGCTGCACGCGCATCTCGGCAGCGGCATTTTCGACGTGGCGCACTGGAAGGCGGTCTACGCCGATCTGTCGGCGCTGGCGGAGCGTTTCCCGACGCTGCACGTGCTGGATATCGGCGGCGGACTCGGGGTTCCGCACGAGCCGGGCGAATCGGCATTGCCGATGGCGGAGCTCGACGCCGCGCTGGCCGAGGTCAAGGCCATGTATCCACGTTTCGAGCTGTGGATCGAGCCGGGCCGCTATCTGGTCGCGGAGGCCGGTGTGTTGCTGGCACGGGTGACTCAGACCAAGGGCAAGAGTGGCGTGCAATTCGTCGGCATCGACGCCGGCATGCACACGCTGCTGCGCCCGGCGCTTTACGACGCCTGGCACGAGATCGTCAACCTGACGCGCCTCGGCGACGAGCCGGACGGTCGCTGGCAGGTGGTCGGCCCGATCTGCGAATCCGGCGACGTACTGGGTCGCGACCGCGCCCTGCCGCGCCCGGTCGAGGGCGATGTGATGCTGATCGCCAACGCCGGCGCTTACGGGGCGTCGATGGCCTCGCGCTATAACCTGCGCGAGGCGGTGCGGGAGGTGTATGGCGATGAGCTCTAGAAGTGCAAGAGCGGGGCAGGGGGCAGGGG